>DASSHC010000214.1:0-6229 GCA_035693105.1 Thermomicrobiaceae bacterium
ATGAGGTGTTGACCGAACTGGCGCGGGCCGGCATTCAGATGACCAAGGTCGAGAGCCGGCCCACGAAATCGGGCCTGGGCGACTACTTCTTCCTGGTCGATATCGAGGGGCACCGGCTCGACCCCGAGATCGCGGCGGCACTGGGGCGGATCCGCGAGAAGACGGCGCTCTTGAAGATCTTCGGCTCCTACCCACGCACGGTGAACGGAGCCGGCGGCACGAGCGGGGCGGCCGGTGCGGGTGATCAGCGGTAGCGCCCGCGGGCGACGCTTGAAGGCGCCCAAAACGATGCGCACGCGCCCGATGGCGGACAAGATCAAGGAGGCCGCCTACTCGATGCTCGCCTCGCTCGGAGTCCAGCCGCGGCGCGTGCTCGATCTCTACGCCGGCAGCGGCGGCGTGGCGATCGAGGCGCTCTCGCGCGGCGCCGAGACGGCCGACTTCGTCGAGCAGAACCCGGCGGCCTGCGCCGTGATCCGCGACAACCTGGCGGCGACCGGGTTCGCCGAGCAGGGCCGCGTCTTCCAGAACTCGGTCGCCGCTTTCCTGGCCCACGCGCGCCAGCCTTACGACTTCATCATCATGGACCCGCCCTATGCGGACCCGCTGATTCCGGCTACACTTCAGACCCTGGCCGACTCGCCGGCCGTGGGCGCAGGCACGGTGCTATTGCTGGGGCACTCGCCACGCGTGGAGTTGCCGGAGCGCGTGGGGCGCCTGGAACGCCTGCGCGACCGCTGCCACGGCGACAGCTGCTTCGCGATCTACGAGGCGGTAGAGTCGGCGATCGCCGAGACGGAGTAACTGGGAGTATCTGGGGGCATCTGGTGGAGAGACTGGCGGTCTACCCCGGCTCGTTCGATCCGATCACCAACGGCCACGTCGACGTGGCCGAGCGCGCCGCGCGCATCTTCGACACCCTGATCATCGGCATCTACGAGAGCGACGCCTACGGGAGCAAGCAGCCGCTCTTCTCGGCCGAGGAGCGCCGGCGCCTGGCGGAGGCCGCCGTGCGGGATATCCCGAACGTGCGCGTTGACATCTTTCGCGGGCTGGCCGTAGACTATGCCCGTTCCGTCGGCGCAAAGACGATCGTGCGCGGGCTTCGCGCGGTTTCGGACTTTGAGTACGAGTTCAAATACGCGCATATGAACCGGCATCTGGCGCCTGAGATAGACGTAATTTGCCTGATGACGAGCTCGCAGCAGTCGTTCATCAGCTCCAGCTTCATTCGCGAGGTCGCCTCGTTGGGCGGCGACGTGCGCGGGCTGGTGCCGAACCTGGCGGCCGACGCGCTCGAGCAGAGATTCGGCGCGGTCTCGCGCAAATAGGCGCCTAGCACTTAGGATGGACGTGGCGTGTCTGACAGCCGTTCGAGCGCGCAGCCAACCCAGGTCAACGACATTCTGCGGTTGATCGATCGCCTCGAAGAGCTGGCGGCCAGCGCGCGGGGGCTGTTCGGCGGCCGGATCATGGTCGAAGAGGCCGAGTTGGTCGACATCATCGACCAGCTGCGGCTCTCGATTCCGCAGGAGATCAAGCAGGCCCGCAGCGTCGTACGCGAGCGGCATCAGATCATCGGCGAGGCGCAGACCGAGGCCGAGCGCATCCTCTCGATCGCCAAGGAGCGCGCCGAGTACCTGATGAGCGAGCAGGGGCTGGTCAACGAGGCCCGGGCGCGCGGCGAGGAGATCCTGCGCGACGCCCGGGACAAAGAGAAGCGCAGCATGGGCCAGGTCGACCTCTACGCGCTGCAGATCCTGTCGCAGTTGCAGCAGGTGCTGGAGCGGAACCTCGAACAGGTGTCGCAGAGCCTGGAAGAGGTGCGGCAGGCCAAGGATACCGTGGCCACCCCGGCCGCCAGGCCGTGACACCTTCGCCCGGCCTTGCCGGTTTGGCGCCGGCAGACGAATGCATCCGAGGCTGAATTGAATTCGGGGCTCGTCATCGTCACGAGTGCCGTGGAGCAGTGACGACGGATCAACCCGGTCGGAAACACCGGGGAGATGCTTCGGCCGCGGCCTCATCCTTGTCATCCGGTGTCGTACGCGCGAGTGACGCGAGTGATCCGGTACCGGGCTCCTTTGGCCGTCAAGAGGGAGCCATTGGGCAGCTCGTGCCAGGCTTCGTCCGACAAGGGGATGGACGAGACCAGAACGCTGCGGCGGCGCGACAAGAAGTAGAGTTTGTTGTGGCTTTTGGGTGCGAAGCGGAAGGCGTGCAGGGTTTCGCCGTGCCCCATGACGAAGTTGGCGCTCCTGATGCCATCGGGCTCGACCAGCATGGGGCGCAGCAACTCGTCGATCACCGCCCGCTCGAAGGCCTGGGTATCGTCGTTCCAGGGAGTGAAGCGGGTGCGGATCAGTTGCTCCAGCCAACCCCAGAGTAGCTCACCGCTGGTCGCGCCCCTGGGCTGTAGCTCCGGGTCAGCGATCGCCGCGCGCAGGCGGCGGTGCCAGCGCCCTCCCAATCCACCGTTGTGGGCCAGCGCCACGAAACCGCCGAACGGCTGCGTATTGGCCTCGCTGCGGTCGCCGATGGTTTTGTGGCGCAAGTGCACGATGAGGGCCCTCGTGCGGACGGCCTGCGCTCCATGCATGAACCACTGACTGGTGTGGGCCGCCACCGGCTCCTTGACATAAGCCGAAAGGTTGAGGGAGCGCGCATGCTCAACCGGATCGGCGCTCTCAGGGGCGCGTCCATTTTCCTGGTGGAATGCCATGCCCCAGCCGTCGGCGTTGGCGTAGCTCTGCTTCAGCAGCGAGCGGGGCGCTTCCAGTAATGAGAAGGTGGCGTGCTGGGGAATCTGAGAACTCATAGCGAAAAGGCTACACATCACCCCTCCTCACCCCTCATCGCTGAGGTGATGCCGAGCGCCGCGTCTGCGGCACAGGCGGCGCGGACGACTTCCGTCAGCTTCGATCTGCTGTCGGCTAACATCGACCCGGCTCAAGTCGAGATCGCTCTCGTCGGGATTCCTCCAGGAGGATACGGCGCGAAGCGCGAGGTGGGAAGCCGGTTCGACCAGTTGCCTCTGTCGGAGTCACGGACCACCTGCAAACCTGGCGTGAGACTTGACACCCTCGCCCAGCTTTGCTAGTCTGACGACGACAACTGAAGAGTGCAGCGGCGACGAGCGGAACGAGTAGGCGTCGAGGCGGAGTGCAGAGAGCCGGCGGTTGGTGAGAGTCCGGCACTCGCGCGGGCGTCGAATGGATCCGGGAGCCGCGCCCCGAACGCAGTAGGCTAGTAGGCGGCGCCGGAGACTCCACCGTTATCTGGGAGCTAGGTATCGGATCGCAGGATCCCGCACCTGCAGAGTGGGAGCGGCGCGGAAGCGCGCTCCAATGAGGGTGGCACCGCGGAGCATGCAGCCTCCGTCCCTTACCGGGATGGGGGTTTTTTGTTGCCTGTGCAAACGCTTCGCGGAAGGATCATCGAGATGCTCGACCTGCGCCACGAGCCAGAGGCGCCAAGTGCGCGAGAGCCGGCGGCGGGGCGCTACCACCCCAGCCTGGACGAGGTCGCCGCGCTGGCCGAGCGCGGCAACATCATCCCGGTCTACCGCGAGATCTTCGCCGATCTTGAGACACCGGTCTCGGCCTACCTCAAGGTAGCGCACGGCCCCTTCTCGTTCCTGCTGGAGAGCATCGAGGGGGGCGAGCGGCTGGGGCGCTACTCCTTCATCGGCGCCGATCCCTACCTGACGCTCAAGCTCGACCAGGGCGTGGCCGAGGCCAACCTGCGCGGCTACCGCCAGACGGCCGCCTTCACCGATCCGCTGGTGGCGGTGCGCGAGTTCCTGGCGCCCTACCGCGCGATCGAGCTGCCGGGGCTGCCGCGCTTCGTGGGCGGGGCGGTCGGTTTCCTCGGCTACGACGCGGTGCGCTACTTCGAGCGGCTGCCGGCGCCCCCCCGCGATACGACCGGCTTCCCCGAGGCGTTCTTCATGTTCGTCGACACCATGCTGGTCTTCGACCACCTGCGCCGCGCGATCAAGGTCGTCAGCCACGTGCGGGTGGACGAGCACACGCCGCTGGAGCAGTCGTACGCCGAGGCGGTGGCGCGCGTCGACGAGCTGGCCGCGCGCTTGCGGGGCGAGCCGGCCATCCCGGTCGGCGCCGAGCCGCTGCACGTGGAGCCGGTCGAGGCGCGGCTGCGGCGCCACACCAGCCCAGAGCTCTATCAGGCGATGGTGCGGGCGGCCAAGGAGTACATCGGCGCCGGCGACATCTTTCAGGTGGTGCTCTCGCAGCGGGTGTCGCTGCCGACGGCGGCCCACCCCTTCTCGGTCTACCGCGCGCTGCGCCAAGTCAACCCTTCGCCCTATATGTTCTACCTGCACCTAGGCGAGGCGCAGATCATCGGCTCCTCGCCCGAGCTGCTGGTGCGGCTCGACGGCAGCACGCTGACCTACCATCCGATCGCCGGCACGCGGCCACGCGGGGTGGATGAGGCGACGGACGAGGCGCTGGCCGAGGAGCTGGCCGGTGACGAGAAGGAGCGGGCCGAGCACATCATGCTGGTCGATCTCGGCCGCAACGATCTTGGGCGAGTGGCCGAGCCAGGCACGGTGCGCGTGCCGCAATTGATGGAGATCGAGCGCTTCAGCCACGTGATGCACCTGGTCAGCCACCTGACCGCCGAGTTGCGGCCGGAGCTGTCGGGCGTGGATGCCATCCGCGCCTGCTTTCCGGCCGGTACGGTCAGCGGCGCGCCCAAGATCCGCGCCATGGAGATCATCGCGGAGCTGGAGGAGGAGCGGCGCGGGCCGTACTCGGGCGCGGTCGGCTACGTCGACTTCGGCGGCAACCTCGACACCTGCATCGCCTTGCGCACGCTCTGGATGCGCGACGGCGTGGCGCAGTTCCAGGCGGGCGCCGGGCTGGTGGCCGACAGCGACCCGGCGGCCGAGGACGCCGAGTGCTTTCACAAGCTGCGGGCGCTGGTGCGGGCGGTCGAGCTGGCCGAGGAGATCGAGCGCGACGCGCGTGGCGCCGCGGAGGAGGGGACATGATCCTGCTGATCGACAACTACGACTCCTTTACCTTCAACCTCTACCAGTACCTGCGGGAGCTGGGCGCCGAGGTGCTGGTGCGGCGCAACGATGAGATCCGCGTCGATCACGTGCGGCTGCTCGGCCCGGAGCGGATCGTGATTTCGCCCGGCCCCTGCACGCCACAGGAGGCCGGCGTCTCGGTCGAGCTGGTCCGGCAGTTGGCGCCCGAGCTGCCGATCCTCGGCGTCTGCCTGGGGCACCAGGCCGTCGGCGCGGCCTTCGGCGCGCGCATCATCCGGGCGCCGAAGTTGATGCACGGCAAGACCTCGCGCATCACTCACGACCGCCAGGGGGTCTTCGCCGGGCTGCCCAGCCCCTTCACCGCCACCCGCTACCACTCGCTGGTCGTCGACGAAGCGACGCTGCCGGACGAGCTGGCGGTCAGCGCCCGCAGCGAGGACGGCCTGATCATGGGCTTGCGCCACCGCGAGTATCCGGTGGAGGGGGTGCAGTTCCACCCCGAATCGATCCTGACCGAGCACGGCCGGGATCTGCTGGCGAATTTCCTCGGCCGGCCAGCGCCGGTCCTCGCGGCCAGGGGGTACTGAGATGATGGCGACGATGGAGCAGGCGACCGGGCAGGCTGGTCAAGAGGTCGTGCGCGCGGCGATCCGTAAAGTGGCCGAGGGCGCGCTGCTAAGCCGCGCTGAGGCGGCGGGCGCCATGGACGCGATCATGAGCGGCGCGGCCACCGGGGCGCAGATCGGCGCGCTAATGACGGCGCTGCGCATGCGCGGCGAGAGCGACGAGGAGATCGCCGGCTTCGCCGAGGCGATGCGCGGCCACGCGCTGCGGGTCGAGCCGCGCCACGCCGGGCCGGTGGTCGACACCTGCGGCACCGGCGGCGACGGGGCGCAGACCTTCAACATCTCGACCACGGCGGCCTTCGTGGTGGCGGGGGCCGGGGTGCCGGTGGCCAAGCACGGCAACCGCAGCGTGTCGTCGAATTCGGGCAGCGCGGATGCGCTGGAAGCGCTGGGCGCGGCGATCGAGTTGCAGCCGGCGCAGGTCGCGCGCTGCATCGACGAAGCGGGCATCGGCTTCATGTACGCGCCGATCCACCATCCGGCGATGCGCAACGTCGCCGCGGTGCGCAAGGAGCTCGGCGTGCGCACCCTGTTCAACATCCTCGGCCCGCTGACCAACCCGGCGGGCGCGCCGAACGTGCTG
>DASSHC010000215.1:0-7116 GCA_035693105.1 Thermomicrobiaceae bacterium
CGTCGTGGAGCGCGGGGGTCGGATCGTCGATGAACTCGGGGTCGCCGAAGTAGGCGTCGCGGTCGGCGAAGGCCAGGCGGAAGGCCTCGGCGATCAGGTGGAGCGCCTCGGCGCTGTTGTGGCCCTGCCCGGCCAGATCGAAGCCCTGCAGCAGCTCCAGCGACTGCACCGTCAGCAGGCCGGGGCAGGGGAGCGGGCCGGTCAGCAGGGTGTAGTCGCCGAAGTGGCCGCGCAGGGGCGCGACGATGGTCGGGGCGTATTCGGCCAGATCCTCCAGCTCCAGCAGGCCGCCGTGCGCCTGGACGAAATCCACGAGTTGACGCGCGATCGGGCCGCGGTAGAAGGCCTCCGGCCCTTCGGCGGCGATGGCGCGCAGCGTCCGCGCCAGATCGGCCTGCCGGATCAGCTTGACGCCGTGGGCCAGGCCGGGGTCGCCGTCGACCAGGAAGACCTCGGCCGACTTGGGGTTGGCGCGCAGCCCCTTCAGCTCCTGCAGGAGACGGAGGGCCAGGATCCAGTCGAGCGGCATCCCCTCCTCGGCCAGCGCGATCGCCGGCTCCAGCACCCGCGCCAGCGGCAGGCGGCCGAAGCGCTCGACCGCCAGGGCGAAGCCGGCCACGGTGCCGGGGACCATCGCGGCCAGCCCGCCCTGGAAGGCGACGGTGGTGCGCGACTTCAGCGCCTCGGCGGTGGCGCGGCGCGGGGCGCGGTTGCTGAAGTCGAGGAAGGCGGCGGCGCCATTGGCCGCGCGGTAGACGAGGTAGCCGCTGCCGCCGATGCTGGTGTTGTAGGGCTCCATCACGTTCATCACGCAGCCGGCGGCGACGGCGGCGTCGATCGCGTTCCCGCCCTCGGCCAGCATCCGGGCGCCGGCCAGCGCGGCCTGGTCCTGCTTGGCCACCACCATGCCGCCGTTGGATGCGGCGCCGCTCTTGTCCATGAACCAGCGCGACATCGTGAGATCGGCCATGCGCGTGGTGCTCCCCTCTCGCCGTATCCACTCGACCGGGGCATGCTACCGTGGATCGAGCGTCACGTCATGCGGCGCGGGCTGTACGCGGGGGAGGAGGCAAACGACGGGGACGGGTGTCACACGAAGACGGATCCCTCGACTGCGCTCGGGATGACAGGGGTAGTACGGGGCGGACGACGACGACATGCCGTACTCGTACGCCTCATCCCTTACCCTGTCATCCTGAGCGCAGTCGCAGGATCCGTCGTCAACCGGCACAATGCCCCTCGGTGGCCTCCCGCACCCTGACACGAAAAACCCGCTCGGGTCAGACCGAGCGGGTGTCGATGGGGTTCGCGCCGGCGACAGTCCGCGGACGCGTCTCTGTCCGCTACCATTGCGCGGCGTGGCGCGGGGCGCTCAGGCGCGCGATCAGCCGCGGCAGCAGGTTTCGCGAGGCGGTCTGGCTCGCGCGCGCCTCACTGCGGCCGATCCGCAGCCAGTTCACGCCGTACTGCGCGTACTGCGGGCGGCTCTGCCGCTTGCACTGGGCCAGCTCCGCGTGGCGCTGGCGAATCATCATCTCGGCGATCATCGGGTCCATTGGACACCTCCTTTTACACTCTCCAGCATAGGTGCCCCAGCACCCGGTCGCGCCGCACGGCCGGACACACTTCTCCTGTACCAGTGGACAGCCGCTCTACTGCCCAATTTGCCATCGTGGTGCAGGTTCAAATTCGTGGAAAATATTCACCACAGGGACCGAATCAGTGAAATTCCATGCTCGACTTGAGGAGATACGTAGACGAATATGGGGAGCGATGCACCGTCAATTGAGGCGGTCGCGGCGGCTGCGCTCGGCGGCGGCCTGCTCGCTGGCCCAGCGGCGCCGGCCCTCGTCGCTGTCGCCGTAGGGCGCGCCAGCCGCCGCGTACCAGCGCTGTAGCAGGTCGTCGGACTGGGCGTCGATGCCGAAGATGGTGGCGACCACCAGCCGCGCGGTGGCGATCTCGGTGCCGGGCGCGGCGCGGTCGAGCACGCGCAGGAAGCGGCGCGCCAGCCCGTTCCCCTCGCGCACATTGTCGGAGAGCCAGCGGCGCACGGCCGCCACGTCCTCCATCGTCTCGACCTTCATCGTCATCGCCCGGCTCCCTACGCGACTGAGGGCTTCTCGGCGCGGGTCATCGGTTCCGCAAGGCCGAGGCCCGCAGGAGCCGCATGCCGTTGGCGGTCACCAGCAGCGAGGCGCCGACGTCGGCGAAGACCGCTTCCCAGAGGGTAGCGGCGCCGGCCACCGCCAGCACCAGCACGATCAGCTTCAGGCCGAGCGCCAGGCCGACGTTCTCGACGATGATCCGGCGGGTGGCGCGTGAGAGGCGAATGACGCCGGCCAGGCGCGAGAGGTCGTCGCTCAGGAGCGCCACGTCGGCGGTCTCCAGCGCGGCGTGGCTGCCGGCGGCGCCCATCGCGATCCCGAGCGAGGCGCGTGCCAGGGCCGGGGCGTCGTTGACGCCATCGCCGACCATGCCGACGCGGCCGTAGCGCCCCAGCAGGCGTTCGACCGCCGCTACCTTCTGCTCCGGGAGCAGCTCGGCCTCGACCGCGTCGATCCCGGCCGCCCGCGCCACCGCCTCGGCCACCGGACGCCGGTCGCCGGTCAGCATCACCGTGGTGGCGATCCCCGCGGCTTTGAGCGCGGACACCGCCGGCCGGGCCTCCGGCCGGAGCTGATCCGCCAGGCCGATCAGCCCGAGGGTGCGCCCGCCGGCGTTGACCACCACCGCCGTCTGCCCGCGCGCCTCCAGCTCGGCCAACCGCTGCTCCAGCGCCTGGTCGCCGTCGCCGGCGAAGGCGCGCGTGCCGACCCGCACCAGCATGCCGTCAATGCGCGCCTCGATGCCGCCGCCCGGCCGCGCGCGCACGTCGGCGGCAGGTGACGGCGTGAGCCCGCGTCCTTCCGCGGCGCGCACGATGGCGGCGCCCAGCGGGTGCTCGGAGTAGCGCTCGGCGGCGGCGGCCAGCGCCAGCAGTTCGTCGGCGGAGGCGCCGTCGAGCGGCGTCACGGCGGTGACCGCGAGCTGGCCCTGGGTGAGCGTGCCGGTCTTATCGAAGGCCAGCGCACGCAGTTGACCGGCGGCCTCCAGGTGCGCGCCGCCCTTGATCAGCACGCCGCGGCGCGCGGCGGTCGCCAGCGCGGCCACGATCGTCACCGGGGTGGAGATGACCAGCGCGCAGGGGCAGGCCACGACCAGCAGCACCAGCGCGCGGTAGAGCCAGGACGACCAGTCGCCGCCGAAGAGGAGCGGGGGCGCCAGCGCCAGCAGCACCGCTCCGGCCACGACCGCTGGGGTGTAGCGGCGCGCGAAGGCATCGACCAGCCGCTGGGTCGGCGCGCGCCGCGCCTGCGCCTCCTCGACCAGGTGGATGATGCGCGCCAGGGTCGAGTCACTGGCCGGGCGGCTGGCGCGCACCTCCAGCACCCCGGCGCCGTTGACCGTGCCGGCGAAGACCTCGTCGCCCTGCTCCTTCTCCACCGGCACGCTCTCGCCGGTGATCGGCGCCTGATCGACCGCCGAGACCCCGCCCGCGATCACGCCGTCGGCCGGGATGCGCTCGCCGGGGCGCACGATCACCAGGTCGCCGGGGATGATGGCCGAGGCCGGCACGCGCTGCTCGCCCTGGGCCGTGCGCAGCACCGCCTCGCTGGGCGCCAGGCTCAGCAGCGAGCGGATCGAGCGGCGGGCGCGCTCGACCGTGTAGCCCTCCAGCGACTCGCCCACTGAGAAGAGGACGACGACCGTGGCCGCCTCCAGCCAGTCACCGAGCGCCGCCGCGCCGAGCACGGCGATGATCATCAGCACGTTGATGTCGAGCTGGTGGCTGAGGCGCAGGCTGGCCCAGGCCTTGCGCGCCACCGGCACCCCGGCGATCAGCACCGCCAGCGCGTAGAGGATGGTGCTCGGGAGCGCCGCGCCGGCCAGCGAGGCGGCCAGACCGGCGACGACCAGCACCGCCCCCGCGGCGGTCAGGCGTGTCGCCCGGTCGCCCGACAAGCGCCGGCGCCGGCTTGGCTCCTCGGCGGCTGGGTCGCTGACGCGATAACCCGCCTCGGCCACGCGCCGCGAGATCGCCGCGATGCTCGTCTCGCCCGGCACGTACTCCACCGCCAGGCGGGCGCCGAGGAAGTTGGCCGAAGCCTCGCGCACCCCGGCCAGGCCGCTCACGGCCCGCTCCAGCGTGCGGGCGCAGTCCGCGCAGTCCATCCCCTCGATCGGCAGCACGCGGTGGGCGTAGTCCTGGCCCAGTCGCCGGCCCTCCTGGCGCGCCTGCTGGATCAGCAAGTCGGCGGTCGTGAGGGTCGGGTTGAAGTGGACCATGGCGACGCCGTGGGCGGGGTTGAGCGCCACCTGGCTGACGCCCGGCGCCGCCTGCAGGGTGGCCTCGAAGCGCGCCAGGCAGTGCTGGCAGGTAAGCGCCTCGGCGGGAAGCACCGCGTTGATATCGAGCTGTGTGGTCGCCATTAGGCCGTCTTCCCCCTCTCCATTTGCCCCTCCAGACGATGGCGCACGTGGTCGAGGCCCTGATCGAAGAGGGCCGCGACGTGGGCGTCGTCGAGCGCGTAGTAGACCAGCCGGCCGTCGCGCCGGGGGCGCACCAGCCCCAGCTCGCGCAGCCGCCGCAGGTGGTGCGAGACCGCCGACTGCGACAGGCCGCAGGTGGCGGCGAGGTCGCAGACGCAGAGTTCGGCGCCGGCCAGCGCGGCCACCAGGCGCAGCCGGGTGGGGTCGCCGACGGCGGCGAAGAGCGCCGAGAGCTCGGCGATGGCGGCGGCTTCGGGCAGCCGGGCGCGCGAGCGCTGCACGGCATCGAGGTGGACGATGGGGTCCGCGCAGGCTTCGAGCTGCTCGGGCTCCCGGATCTGATCGCGCTTGCGGGGACGGGCCACCCTGCACTCCATTCGCATGAGTAGTTATTCACATATCACGAAGCATAGCGCCGGGGTAGGCAGGTGTCAAGCGAGCATGGGCGATGGGCGTTCGCGACCGCGCGGGCGGCCCATTGACGTCATTGAGCGCCGCTCCAGGACGGATCCCTCGACTGCGCTCGGGATGACGGGGAGAGTATGGGACACACGACGATGACAGGTCCTGGTCGTCCGCCCCAATCTTCCTCTGTCATCCCGAGCGCAGTCGAGGGATCCGTCCTCGAACGGCACCCAACGTTCGCGATGGCCCCGCTAATAGTGAATCCGCACCGGCGAGCCGAAGGTGAGGAAGTCCCAGAGGTAGTGGGCGTCGGGCTCCTGGAGGTTGATGCAGCCGTGGCTGCCGGTGGTGCCGTACTGCCAGGGCTGGCTCCAGTAGTTGGTGTGCAGCGCGTGCCCCTGGTTGGTGAAGTACTGCGTCCAGAGGACGTGCGGCAGGTAGTAGTAGTCGGGGCTGTTCTTGGGCACGCCCACCGTGGCCGCGTCCATCGTCTCGTCGGGCACGCGCCGCAGGATAGTGAACTCGCCGGTCGGCGTGGAATGGTCCTCCTTGCCCACGATGATGATGGCGACGTGGGTGGGCGTCGCGCCGTCGTAGGCGATCAGGTAGAAGGTGCTCAGGTTGATGTCGACCCAGTGACCCTTGTGCGGATTGGGCGGCGCGGGCGCGCTGAAGGGCGCCACGAAAGCGGCCGAGACGTACTGCTTGTCGCCGATGCGGAACCAGCTAGTCTGGCCGTTGACCGCGTCGCCGCTGACCATCTGCGCGATCTCGACCGGGTGCCGCCCGTACGCGGTGCCGACGACCGGGGCGTCGAGCTTGGGCGCCGAGCGCACGTTGAGCGAGTCGGACGTGACCAGGCCGACCAGCGCGCCACTCTCCAGCTTCAGCGCCTGCTGCCACTTGGGATCGAGGGTGCTCGCCGGCGAGGGCGGTTGGGCAGCGGCGGCCGTCGGCTTGGGCGCCGGTGTGGGCGCGGGCGTGGGCGTGGGCGGGACCGGCGTCGGGGTTGGTGCCGGCGTTGGTGTGGGCGTCGGAGCGACGGTGGGAGCCGGCGTGGCCGGGATCGGCGTCGCTCGCGGCGTGGGCACCGGCGCCGGCGTGCTGGTGCGGACGGCGGAGATCTTGGCGCTCGGGGTCTCGCCGGGCGTGACCAACCGGGCCAGCGCCTCGGCCTGTTGCTGACCGACGCCCGCTTCGAGCAGGAAGATGGCGGTGAAGGCGCAGAGCGAGATGACGGCGATTAGCAGGCCACGCATGGCCGGTGGTTCCTCTCAATGGCCCGACGCGGCGGTCCGGGCCGGCGCTTGAGTCACTGGAGAATCCCGCAGCGTGAGGGCGCGAACGTCTGTCCGTTCGCGGTGCCGCGAGGTATCTCCTCCTCAGAGTGTTAACGCAGCAGCGGTGCCCACGGCACCGCTAGCTGCTTGAGATTTTCGAGTGAATTCTCGCCGCTTTCCGGGGCCTCAGACGCCTCGTCCGGCCAACTCGCGCTCTATGATCGCCGCCAGCAGCTCCGGCACCAAAACCGGTTCAACCGCGCCTTTGGTGAGCCGCGCAGCGATCTCGGCGAAGAGCCGATCACGCAGGAAATGGCGCAGGTGAACCGGGTAGTCCCAGGTGGCGGCCAGAATGGCGTCCTGCAGGGCGGGAGTCCAGGCCGCCTCGTAGTCCTCGCGCTCCGGACCGAAGTCGAAGTCGGCGCGCGTGTCGGGGCGCGCGGCGCGCAGCTCGGCGCGCAGTTGGGCGGTCGCGCGCTCGTCCACTTCGTCGCCAGCCAGCACCACGCCGTAGTCCTGCCGGGCGTGCTCCCGGCTGACCAGCGCGTCGAGGACATCGTCGAGGACGGCGCCCGCCGGCCGCTCCAGCGGGTCGCCGTAGCCCCCGCCGCCCTGGGCGCCGATGCGCACCGTATCGCCCGGCTGCAGGTAGAGGACGTCAATCTTGCCGATCTCGCGCTCGCGCTCGGTGCCCGGGTTGAGCCGCGTGTAGCCGAGCGTGCCCGCGCGCCCGCCGCGCCGGCCCCAGGGTCGGAAGCGATAGCGCTCCATGCCGCGCGAGGTGATCACGCCGTTCGGCGGGAAGACCGTCAGCTCTAGCTCCACGCCCACCCCGCCACGGTAGTAGCCGGGGCCGGCGCTGTCGTCGCGCAGCGCGTAGCGCCGCACCAGGACCGGC
>DASSHC010000216.1:0-13928 GCA_035693105.1 Thermomicrobiaceae bacterium
AGCCCGGCGGATCAGGCAGTTTGTGCTGCATCCCTTTTAGTCGGAGGACCAGAGGAGGAATCGGCAGCACAGGCAGTCACCAAAACGGATCTCATCAAAGAGCAGCTCACGGATGAGACCTTACAGGCGGCATGGCGAGAGGCTCGTGGTGAAGTCGTCAAGCTCAAAGACATTGGTGAACCGTACGATCATGTTACCAAGGTGCGACAAGGTCAACGAGCACTTGTAAAGAGGATCCAGGCAATCAAAAACCGCCTAAGCTATGCCAACCTCAATGCGGAGGAAGTACAGCCCTTGATCGACGAGCTACGAGAGGCCAGTCATCTGCTTGACAAGGCCGCGAAATACTTGCCGCGATGAGCATGCCAAACGACTTAGAGGCGAGAGCGAGAGCTGGGAAGGTTTCTCGGCGCGAACTGGACGAGGTGGTTCAAGATATCGCGGGAGACCAGCCGGGCGCCTACAGAGCCATGTATATTTTGGGGCTCGCTGGCGCGTTCTCGCCTGAGTTTCAAGAGATTCGCCAGACCTATCGGCCACTCCTCGAAACGTTCCTTGATGACGGATCAGACCCAATGATGGCTCGACTGGCACTGCAGATCATGTGTGATGATTGGGGGTATGCTGCCGACTGTCGAGAGTTCTTACTTCGCTTCATCCACGGTGTCGTGTGGGATGCCGAAGATGATGTGCGACAGATCGCAATCTTGTTGACAGGAAGATATCTCCGATCACACAGGGATCCCGAATTACTAGCGGTATTGATCAGGATCTTTGAAGATCAACGTGGGGATGATCTGGTCCGCCAAGATGCCTACCTAGCACTTGCCGATGCAGTGGGGCGAAGCTGGAAGGAACTTCCTTCTGCCGCTCGCGAGTTCAACGTCGACACCGACACCGATCCACGAGTCCTCGTAGAGGCAAAGCAGCGCCTGGAACGAGCAGAGTCCTTCGACTGAGAGCTAGAGCACGTCGTAGACGCATTGACCGGAGCGGGGAGATCCTTCGGCTGCGGCTACAGGATGACCGGGCATAGGTATCGCCTCCCCCGTCATGCTGAGCCGCAGCGAAGCATCTCTCCAATCCGACGGCCCGGCCAATCTCTCTCCATGCCGCTCTGAGCCGCCCCGCCCGCCACGTGGTGAGCTTCGATCAACTCAACCGCCTAACCGGCATCACGTGATCCACCACGGCCAGCTATAGCTACAACGGCGACGGGCTGCGGGTTAGCAAGACGGTCACTGGCACCACGCCGAACTACAGCTGGGACCCGACCGGGCTTGGCCAGGTGCTGAATGACAGCAACGCGTACGTCTGGGGCCTGGGGTTGATCAGCCAGATCACGAGCGGCGGAATGGTCACCTACGCACAGAGCGACGGACTGGGGAGTGTTCGACTGCTCACCGACGGTTCAGGCACGGTCACCGGCAGCCAGCAGTACGACGCCTTGGCTGTACCGCGTGCTCGCCGCGTGGCCAGGAATACCTGGTTGCCGGAGCGAGTGGAGGCGAGGGAGCCGGACCTTTCGGGCAGGTTGGGTCGATTGTGAGGCACGGATCCTTCGACGAGCTCAAGATGACAGGGCGAGTTTGGGGCGTACGAGTGCGTCGAGTCATCGTCGTTCGCCGCATCCCTCACCCGGTCATCCCGAGCGCAGTCGAGGGATTCATGCCGCACGCGGCGCCCAAGCACCTCGCTGACCCGGCGCCGATGCCCGCATCAGGGCGCGATGTTGATGTTGCCGCGGAAGAAATTGGCCGGGTCGTAGCGCTGCTTGATCGTCTTGAGCCGCTCGTAGTTGCAGCCGTAGCCGGCACGCGCCAGCAGGTCGTTCTCCTCGCCCAGCCCGGCGAAGTTCAGGTAGACGCCGCCCCCGGTCAGTTCGCGCATCGCCGCCCAGGAGGCGCGCGTCCACCTCATATTGCGCTCGCTCTCGGCGGGGTCCTGCCAGGTCGAGTCGATGCTCAGGTTGTAGCGGGCATCGCGGTTGCCGTAGGCCGTCGCCTCCTCGGGCACGCGTCCCATCGCGCCGCCGAGGCCGCGCAACGCGATCAGCGTTTGCGGCGACGGGCGTTCGACGCCCAGCGTGGCGATCGCGGTGATGATCTCATCGCTGAGCCGGCTGCCGAAGAGCGATTTCCAGTAGTAGAGCTGGCTATCGGGGAAGAGCGGGTCGAGATCGCTCTGCACCACCACATACGGCCGCGGGCTGCTCATGTCGGCGATGGGCGTGCCGAACTCCCGCACTGGCTGGAGCGCCCGCTCGCCCGCATCGACGGGGCCGGCGTACATCGCGGCGGCGATGACGACCGGCGCCCAGTGCAGCTCCGGCGGGACCATCGGCAGCGGCGGCATGCCCCAGATCAGCAGATCGCAGGTGACTTCGTCCGGCGCCTGGGCGAGGTAGTCGCGCCAGCGGCGCATCACCTCGGCGGTCTGCGCGATCGGGTAGATGACCAGCGCGCAGGAGACCTCGGGGCCGAGCGGGTGAAGCTGGAACCCGAAGGAGGTCACCACGCCGAAGTTGCCGCCGCCGCCGCGTAAAGCCCACAGGAGATCGGGGTGCTCCTGCTCGGAGGCGGTCAGCACCTCGCCGTCGGCGGTGACGACCTCCGCACGCACGAGGTTGTCGCAGGCTAGGCCCCACTTTCGACGCAGGAAGCCCATCCCGCCGCCGAGCGTGAACCCGGCCACGCCGGTGGCGGACATCTGCCCGCCCGGCGTGACCAACCCGTGGATCTGGGTCTCGCGGTCCAGCTCACCCCAATCAGCGCCCGGCTGCACGCGGGCCTTGCGGGCCCGCGGATCGATCGCGATGCCCTTCATGCGGGAAAGGTCGATCACGAGGCCGCCCTCGTTCACGGCGTTGCCGGCGACGTTGTGGCCGCCGCCGCGCACCGCGACCGGGAGATCGAAGTCGCGCGCCACGTTGACGGCCGCGACCACGTCCGCCGTGCCGGTGCAGAGGGCGATCAGCGCCGGCCGCTTGTCGATCATCGCATTCCAGACCTTACGGGCCGCGTCATAGCCGGCGTCGCCTGGCTGGATGACGTCGCCGCGGAACCCCAGAGTCTGGAGGGCGCTCGTGGTCTTGCCGGCGCCGGTCGCTTGATTCGTCACCATCGTGGCCCTCCCGTCACGTGACCTGAGACGCATCCGATACTCCGACTACTCCGAGCGTAGCGAGATGAGCTGGCGCGCACATCGCGCGATGTACCGAATTCGGGCGTGTGTCGTGTGCGGGTGGGATCGGCAAGATGACCTAGGATGGGGATCGGCTGGCTCAGATGAGGCGGAGCTCCAACGCCAGGCGGGTGGCGGCGGTCCGTGTGGAAACGCCGAGCTTGGTGTAGATCGAGCGGAGGTGCGCGCTGACGGTTCGCCGGCTGAGAAAGAGCCGTTCGGCGACCTGCACGTCGGTCAGTCCCTCGGCGACCAGCCGCAGGACGTCGATCTCGCGTTCGCTCAGCGCGCCGGCCGAGGGGCGCGGCCGTCCTCGGCCCTCCGTGAACAATTCCTCGATAGAGGCCGCAAAGCCTGCGCGGAAGCTCTTCGCGTCAACAGGAAGGTGGCCGGCGATGAACTCCGCCAGCGTACGCGCCTCGCGCCCGGCTTCCTCGGCTTCCTCAACCCGCCCTAGCTCGCGCGCGAGCAACTCCAGTTCGCGGCAGACGACGAGCCGGGTCGGCCGCTCCTCAAACCGCGCCAACGTCTCCCGCGCCGCCAGGAGGTCCTGCCGCGCGTCGTTCGAGCGACCGAGTTCGGCGAGCGCTCGGGCGCGCAAGCGGACGAACTGGGGGATCGTGCCCTGCGCGGTGTTCGGGAGCGTCGCCAGCGAGGTGTCGACAATCTGGAGGGTCGCGCTGTGGTCGCCCCTCGCCAGCGCCAGCGCCGCGCGGACCGCGCGCTCGTGCGCCAGATCCAGACTGCCGCTGGTGATGCCGGCCATATCGAACGGGCCGAAATGGGTGTCGAGGATCGCTCGCGCCCGATCCAGGCTGCCGGCTTCGACGAGCGCCTGCGCCAGCGCGGCGGCGATGATGCGTGTCCAGAAGACCGAGCCGATCCGGCCGGCGCGCGTCAGCGCCCGCTCGAAGTGGCGGCGCGCCTCCTCGACCGCGAAGCCGTAGAGCAGCGATCGGCCAATTGCCCACTCCGCCGTGGCGGACCACTCACGGTGCCCGATGGCCTCGGCGCGTGTCTGGGCCTCGTGCAACAGCGCCAGCGCGTCGGCGAGTTCCCCGCGCAGCGCCAGCAGGCAGCCCCGCGCGATCAGCGCGAAGATCTCGCCCGCCTGCCACCCGATCGCCCGCGCGATCTGGAGGCTGCGCGCCGCCCGCTCGAGATCCCGCGCCGGTGAGCCGACCGCTACCACGAAGAAGTCGATGCTCGACAGCGCCGACGAGGTCGCCAGGCTGGCGGCCAGCGCCTGGCGGTTGCCGAGCAGCTCGAACAAATCGAGCGCGATCTGCCAGTGCTCGTCGGCGCCGATGCCATCGCCTTTGCCCCACCTGGCCATCGCCAGGTGATCGTGGGTACGGGCGACGCCTGGGGTGTCGTGCAGCTCTTCGAGCAACGTCAGTGCCTGCGTGTGCCGCGCGAGCGCGTCATCCAGCTCCAGCACGTTGAAGTGCCAGCGTCCCAGGCGGTTCAAGCTGACGGCCAGCGCGGCTGGATCACCGAGCGACCGCGCGCGTGCCAGGGCCAGCCGGTAGTGATCCCCGGCTCGCTCATAGTCGCGCGGCTCCCAGGCGGCCCCCAGGTCCAGCAGCGCGCGCCACTCAAGCTCCGCATCCCCCGCCTCGCGGGCGAGGTCGCGCGCCGCTTCCCCGTCGGCCACCGCGGCCTCGAAGGAACCGATCGTCTCGTAGGCGCGGCCTCGTTCGAGCCGGGCGTGCACGCGCTCGGTGCCGTTGAGGTGCCCGGCGAGCGAGAGCGCCTCGCTGAGCCGCTCGATGGCGGTGCGCGGCGCGAACCGCTGCCGGGCCTGCCGCCCGGCGTGCAGCAGCCAGCGCGCCGCCCGCGGATCGCCGGCCCGCTGGAAGTGAAAGGCCACCGCGTCCGGGTCCGCGTCCGGCCGCGCGGCCAGCAACTCACCCAACTGGCGGTGCGTGGCCTGCCGGCGCGGCAGCACCATGCCGGTGTAGAGGACCTCGCGTACCAGGGCGTGGCTGAATCGCACCGCCGCCTGGTCCCGGCTCTCCTCAAGGAGGTGGGCGCCCATGGCCTGCTCCAGCACCGCGGCTATCCGCTCAGCCGTGACCCCGCCCGCCGCTTGCCAGATATCCACCCGAACCACCTGGCCGATGACCGAGGCGAGCTGCAGGAGGGCGACCGTCGCCGGCTCGAGCCGCGCCAGCCGGTTCTCGATCACCTGGCGCAGCAGCGGCGGCACGCGCAACCGGCTCAGGTCGCCGACCCGCCAGCCCTCGCCGTCCGGCGCCAGGCGCGCTTCCTCTTCCAGGGTGCGCAGCAGCTCCAGCGCGTAGAAGGGGTTGCCGTCGGCATGAACCTCAAGGTAGTCCACCAGCCGCGCCGCGTCGCTCTCCGCCAGCGGATAGCGCAGGACGACCAGCGCGCGCAACTGCTGGGAACTCAGGCGGGGCAGGTTGAGGCGCTCGGCCTGGGACTCGCGCACGAGCACGGGGAGCATCTGCGCCAGCGGATGCAGGCTGGTCAATTCATCGCTGCGGTAGGTCGCCAGGAGCAGGATGCGATGCTGGTGGAGCCGGCGCGCCAGCACGCGGAGAAACTCGAGACTGCCGCTATCCGCCCAGTGCAGGTCCTCCAGGATCAAGACTAGCGGCGCCTCGCGCGCCACGGCGACGAAGAAATCCAGCGCCTGGGTGAACAGGCTATCCTGGCTATCGAGCGCGATCAACGCTTGAGAGTCGTGGAGCGATCGGGGAATCGGCGGCAGCGTGGCGGTCGGGTGATACGCGCGCAGGATCTCGACCCAGGGACCGTATGGGGGCGTGATCGACAGGTCGTAGGCATGCCCCGAGAGGATGACGGCGCCGACATCCGCTTCGATCCTGACCAGCGAGTCGACCAGCGCGGTCTTGCCGATGCCGGCTTCCCCACCGATCAGCACCAGGCTCCCCTGGCCAGCGTCCGCCACTGCGAAGCGCTCGCGCAGCAAGCGCTGCTCGCGCTCGCGGCCGACGAGTGCTGACTGTGGTAGTCGGAGGCGATCGCCCATCACCCACCTCGGTCCATTGGTGTCGGGCAACTGACAGGTTGACGCATCTGCAGCGAGTGTAGCACCCACCCGCTCTGCCGAATCCGCGCCGCGCCGTATCCTTGCGATTGTACGGCGAGCGGTACACGATGGCCCGGCAACCGACCCGGCGAGCGAAATGTCGGAGGAGTAGTTCCGTGGCGAATCCGGTGGGCGATATGGCGTTCTCGGTCGTGGCGGTCGCGGACCTCTTGGCAGCTGACAGGCGCAGGGTCGTCTCGCTCTGCACGCGCGCCTTCGGCCGCAGCTTCGCCGGGCTCTTCGCGCTGGTGCCGCCCGATTCCACACACCTGCTGGCGCGGCTCGACGGGCGGCTGGTGGGGCACGCCTGCTGGATGACGCGCTGGCTCCAGCCGGGGGACCTGCCGCCGCTGCGCACGGCCTACGTCGACGCGGTCGCGATCGCGCCGGATCTGCAGGGCCACGGGCTGGGGAGCGACCTGATCGCGCGGCTCAACCACGAGCTGGCCGGCTTCGAGATCGGCGGCCTCTCGACCAGCCGGGTCACCTTCTACCAGCGCCTCGGCTGGCAGCCCTGGCGCGGGCCGACTGCGGTCCGCACCGCTGGCGGCCTGGAGCCCTCGTCCGACGACACTATCATGATCTTGCGCACCCCGCAGAGCCCGCCGCTCGACCTCGACGGCCCGCTCAGCATCGAGTGGCGAGCCGGCAGCGTCTGGTGAGGGGCGCTAGCCGATCGTCAGCAGGAAGGCGGCGGCGTCCTGGGCCCGCACGGCGTGGCGTACGCCGGGAGCGATGGCGATGAGTTGGCCGGATTGGAGCTGCTGCTCCTCGTTGGTGCCCTCCACGCTCACCGTCAGGTGCCCGCGCAGGGCCTGGATCGTGATCGGCCCTGGCGCGGTGTGCTCGTGCAGCGCGGCCCCGGCGCGCATGGTCACCAGCACCACGCGCAGCCCGTCGGTCTTGATCAGCGTCTCGGCGCGTCGCCCGCTGGCGCCCTCGCCCGGCGCGAAGCGCTCGATCTCGCTGTCGAAGTCGAAGCGGCCTAGGATCGTCTCGGACATCGGCAATCCTCCTTAGATCCGCAGCCGCAGCCCGCCGGCGCGACAGCCCCACTCGCTACATCGGTCATAGCCCGCATAGGCGGTTCCGCCATTCAGAGCGAGGGGAAGTAGAGAGTTGAGGCCGATCGAGCGGAGCGCCGCGCGTCGAGGATAATGATCGAGCAGTCGTGGATGGGGGAAGCGGGCCCATCCGGCAGCTGGGGTGGGCCCGCTTCCCGCTCTGACGGAATTTAGTGGGAGCTGTTTGCCTGGGCAAGCGCCGGCTCGGAGGCGCCGGGCTGAATTTGGATCTGCCGCGCGCGGGCGTGCTCGGCCTTGGGCAGCGTCAGCGTCAGAACCCCGTTTTCGAAGGTGGCCTGGACGTGCGCGCCGTCGACCTGAACCGGCAGACTAAGCTGCTCGGTGAACTGGCCGCTGGGTATCTCCTTGCGATACCAGGTTACCTGCCGCGACTTCTCGGGCGAGACGAACTGCGGATACCTCCCGCTGATCGTCAGCACGTTTTGCTCGATGGTGACATTCAGGTTTCCGGGGGTCACGCCCGGAATCAGCGCCTTCAGCACCAACTCGTCGCCCGTTTCATAGAGGTCAACCGGCGGCTGGAGCGCCGCACTGAGCTGCGTGCCTCCCTGCGTGGCATTGAACAGGCGGTTGACGTCGTTGAAGAACTGAGCGAACTCGACCATAGGATAGCGGGTCAGCATGGCTGCAACGCCTCCTTTCAATCAACCCCGCTCCGATCGATCCTCCGGCGGTCACCCGACCGCCTCCATAGTTTTAATACTCAATGACTCGTGGTGTGTCAAGGGGGTGTACCTAAGTTAGGCAGATCCGGTGCCCGAGCCGGATCCGAATAGCTGCCTAAACGCTTGCTGAACTTACCGTCCCGAGACGTTCGTCGGCCGCCTGAGTTTGGGCCGATGGCAACGCGTCCCCGTCACGGTGTGTCCCGCCGGGCCGACCAGAGCGGGTAGGGGAGCCCGGCCAGGCGGTTGATCACGATCGCCTGCACCGTCAGCAGCACGACCGCGACCATCAAAATGGTGAGCTGCCGCGTCGAGGTCAGGATGCCGAGCGAGACGATCAATGTGGTGGCCCCGGCCGGCGGGTGCGGCGCCCGCAGCAGCACCATCAGCCCGGCGGTCAGCCCCAGCGAGAGCGCCGCCGCGGCCACGCGCGGCCCGTTGACCCCCACCGCCACCGCCGGGCCGGCGTGGCGCAGGCCGAAGAGGAGCAGCGCGGCCAGCCCGGCGCCGACGCCGATCAGGTGGCCGATCAGCGCGTTGCGCGGGGAGGCGGCCGGCGCCAGCGGGGTATAGAAGAACAGAAACGCGGTCGGGCCGAGCGAGGGGAAGATGAAGGGCTCGTGCGTCGCCAGCGCCACCAGCGACATCAGCGCGATCGAGAGGCAGCCGTTGATGAAGCTGAAGAGGCTGAGCAAGACCACCGACTTGCGGCGCGCGGTCAGGTTGGCGAAGCGCAGCCGGGCGAAGAGGCCGCCCAGGACCAGGAACATGTCGCCGCCGATCGGCCCGTGCCCCTGCACTTCTCGCTCGTCGGCGCGCGGCTGGTCGCGCTCCGGTGGGGCCATCTCAGCTCCGCCGGCTGGGGCGCCGCTCGACCAGGTAGAGCATCACCAGCCCGCCGAGGAAGACCAGCCCGGAGCAGAGCGCCACGATCAGGGTGTCGCCGCGCTTGCCGGCCAGATAGAGGTCGAAGGCCAGCGTCAGCAGCCAGAGCTGCAGCGCCATCAGCAGCAGGCCGATCGCCAGCCCGAGCATGATGATGACGTCCTGCCCCGGCAGCGGGCGTCGCCCCGGCACCTCGGCGATGCTCGGCTCGCCGCGCTCGCCGCCGTGGATCGGCGGACCCAGCGGGGGCAGATCACTCACGAGGGAACCTCCTCGACCGCGTAGATCGTCTGGTCCTCGATGCGCAGCGTGATCTTGGGCAGTGGACGCGGCGGCGGACCGGCCAGCACCTCGCCGGTGTCCGGGTCGAAGATGCCGTTGTGGCAGGGGCAGAGGAGCTTGTTCTGCCGCGCGTCGTAGTAGACGGCGCAGGAGAGATGGGTGCATTTGCCGCCGTAGGCCACGAACTGCCCGGTCGGGCGGCGCAGCAGGATGGCGAGGTCACCCTGCTCGGGATAGTTGAAGTAGCGGGCAGTCCCGGCCGGCACGTCGTTGATGGTGGCGATCCGCTGGCGGCCGCCGCGCGTGCGCTCCTTGGCGTAGCCTAGCCCGGCCAGCACGCCGGTCGCGCCGAAGAGCGCGCCGGAGGCCAGCACCGCCCAGCGCAGCAGGTGGCGGCGCGAGACGAGGTCGTCGGCGTGCCAGCCGTAGGGGAACTCGACCTGCCAGCGCCCGGCGCGCGTGCGGTTGCTGTGGAGCCGTTCCTCGGGAATCTGGCTCAAAGAACCCATGCCTCCTCTCGTTCGCGCGGGAAGGTCGCCTCGGCCTCGGCCAAGAGGAGCGCGACATCGAGCCGCGGCGCCTCGGCCGGCAGGACGTGGTAGACCCGTGTGCGCACCGTCTGCGTGCCGAAGCTGGTCAGGTTGACCGGGCGGCCCCGGCGCTGGTTGATGAACTCCTCGTAGTCGCCGTACCAGATCGCCTGGGTGGGGCAGGCCTGGGCGCACCAGGGACGCAGCCCCTGCACCGTGCGGTCGTAGCAGAGGTTGCACTTCTTCATCAGGCGCGCCTCGATGTCGAACTTGGGCACGCCGAAGGGGCAGGCGTAGACGCAGTTGCGGCAGCCGATGCAGCGCGACGGCTCGGCCTGCTGCACCACGCCCTCCGGCGTGATCAGGATCGCCATCACCGGACAGACCTGGGCGCAGGGGGCGACCGGGTCCTGGCAGTGCATGCAGAGGGTCGGCTGGGTGGCGACGCTGATCCCCCGGTCGATGAAGTCGACCATGATCATGCTCTCGCCCTTGTGGGTGTCGCACTCGCGGCAGGCGGCCTCGCAGGCGCGGCAGCCGATGCAGCGCGAGGGGTCGATGAACATCGTCTTGATCGTGCCCGGCGCCGCGGTCACTGCTCGCCTCCTTCATCCTGGCCGCTCGCCTGCTCGTCGCGCGGGCCGGCGCTGTGGCCGGGGTGGGCCCGCGCCACCGGATCGAGCACCGGCCCGACCGCGTAGGGAAACATGCGCGGCGCGTTGGCCGGGGTGAAGACCTCGGTCGCCGTGGCGCCGGCCGGCGCCGGCGGCGCGTCGAGCCGGGTGATCGCGGCGGCGCAGGCCTTGTACTCGGGGATCTTGACCGTCGGGTCGACGGCCGGATTGGTCAACTGGTTGACCGACTGCGCGCCGGGGTAGTGGAAGGGGATGAAGAGGGTGTCGGGCCGGATGTTGGGCACCACCAGCGCCTTCAGCTCCATGCTGCCGCGCGGCGTCTGCACGCGCACCATCGCCCCGTCCTCGATGCCGAGCTTCGCGGCCGGCCCGGGGTGGATCTCGACCCAGGGCTCCGGCGCCTGGGAGTTGAGGAAGCCGAGGCGGCGCGTCTGGTTGCCGCTCAAGTACTGGTAGACGACCCGGCCGCTCGTCAAACGGAAGGGGAAGGCCGGGCTCGGCTCCTCGGCGGGCGGGCGGAAGGGGATGGGGAACATGCGCGCTTTGCCGTCGGGGTGGTGGAAGCGCTCGGTGAAGAGGCGCGGCGTGCCCTCGCTCTCCAGCGTTGGGCAGGGCCAGAAGACGCCCTGCTGCGCGTCGATCTTCTCGTAAGTGATGCCGAAGTAGTCGGCCACCCCGCCGCGCGTGGCCATGCGCAGCTCGTCCCAGATGTCGCGCGCGCTGCCGTAGGTGAAGAACTGCTCGCGCCCCAGCCGCCGCGCCAGCTCGCGCACGATCTCCCAGTCGCGCCGCGCCTCGCCCGGCGGCGGCACCGCCTGGTTGATCTTGATCACCCGGCCCTCCAGGTTGGTGGTGGTGCCCTCGTCCTCACACCAGATCGCGCCCGGCAGCACCACGTCCGCCAGCTCGGCGGTCTTGGACATGAAGAAGTCGATGACGACCAACGGATCGAGATTCTCCAGCGCGCGCTGCACCACGGCGTTGTCCGGCAGTGAGACCATCAGGTTGGAGCAGATGACCAGGCAGCTGCGGATCTGGCCCTCGGCCATCAGGTAGACCATCTCGGTGGCGGCGGCGCCCGGGCCGGGCATCTCCTCGACCGGGATGCCCCAGACCCCGGCGATGAAGGCGCGGTCGGCGGGGTCGTCGATGTGGCGGTAGCCCGGGAGCTGGCTCGCTTTCTGCCCCATCTCGCGCCCGCCCTGGCCGTTCCCCTGCCCGGTCAGCATCATCGCGCCGCCGCCCGGCTTACCCAACTGGCCGCGCGCCAGCGCCAGGTTGATGCAGGCCAGGCAGTTGTCGACCCCGTGGGTGCTGTGCTCGATGCCGCGGGCGTGCATGATCAGCGAGGTCTGGGCGCGGCCGTAGAGCCGGGCGGCGGCCACGATGCGCGCCGCCGGCACGCCGCAGAGGCGCTCGGCGTATTCCGGGGTGAAGGGCTCGACCGCCTGCTTGACCTCGTCCCAGCCGTTGGTGCGCGCGGCCAGATACGCCTCGTCGATCAGGTTCTCCTCGATCAGGAGGCGCAGCATGGCGTTCAAGAGCGCGATGTCGGTGCCCGGCTTGACCGGCAGCCAGAGGTCGGCGGTGCGGGCGGTGGCCGTCTCGCGCGGGTCGACCACGATCAAGCTGGCGCCGCGGTCGCGGGCGCGCCAGAGCCATTGGGTCATCACCGGGAAACACTCAGCCACGTTGCTGCCGACCACCATCAGGCAGTCGGCCAGCGGGATGTCGGTCATCGGTAAAGGAGCGCGGTCGATGCCGAAGGCAGCGGCGTAGGCGCCGGCCGCCGAGGACATGCAGAGGCGGCCGTTGTAATCCACATTGCGGGTGCGCAGGCCGACGCGGGCGAACTTGCCCATCAGGTAGCACTTCTCGTTGGTCATCGAGGAGCCGCTGTAGACGGCCACCGCGTCGTGGCCGTGCTCGGCCTGGATCTGCTGCCAGCGGCCGGCGACGAAGTCGAGCGCCTCGTCCCAGCTCGCCCGCTCCAGCTTCCCGCCCTTACCGCCGCGCCGCATCAACGGGTAGCGCAGCCGGTCGGGGTGATTGGCCTGCTGGTAGGCGACCACGCCCTTGGGGCAGAGCGAGCCGCGGTTGTGCGGGTAGTCGCGCGGCTCGACGCCGTCCACCTGCCCGTCCTTGATGCGCAGGTACATGGCGCACTGCACGCCGCAGAAGGAGCAGTGCGTCGGCACCAGCGAGTCCGGCACCGTGGCCGACTCATCCCAGCCCGGGCGGTGTGGCCCGGTCGACTGGAAGTCGTAGTTGAAGTCGCGGCCGGGGTAGAAGAAATCCTTGTTGACGCTCATCACCGCTCCCACACGTCTAGAGAAAGCGTCGCCCGAGCATGGTGTAGTAGGCCGTGCCGCGCAGCACGCGCTTGCAGGTCGGGCAGTAGTCCTGCAGCCGGCCGCGCTCGCCGCCCAGGTCGTAGTCCTGGCCCAGATCGCCCAGGACCCCCTTGAGGTCGGCGATGAACTGGGCCGAGGGGAGCGCCTCGCCGCAGCGCGGGCAGGCGGGGGCGGCGGCGCTGGCGTGCGGCGGGATCGCCGTCTGCTGGCCGTAGTGCTCCACATCCTGGTTGACCGACTGATAGAGGGTCACGCCGATGCTGGCCGGGCGCTGGATGATATGGAAGAACTTGCCGAAGGGGAGGGACAAGAGCCAGAGCACCACCGTGACCTGATGCACGAGCGAGATGAACCAGTAGAAGCGCCCCTGCCACCAGGTGTAGGAGGCGGTCAGCGCCAGCCCGGTGATGGCGATGGCGAAGAGGAGGACCAGCGGCATGATGTCGAAGCCGAAGCGCTGGGTGGTCAGCAGCCCGGCGTTGGTCAGCCGGCGCCAGATGGCGATGGTCAGCCCCACGATCAGGAGCACGGCGGAGAAGTCGAGGATGTGGAAGACGGCGAAGCCGCTGCCGGCCCCGATCGGGAAGGTGAGCACCGGCAGGCCGAAGAACCAGGCGCGGTAGTGGCCGGGCGGGACTAAGGTGAAGTGGATCCAGCCGAAGGTGAGCGGGATGGTGACCAAGAGCGAGATGATCACGCCCCAGAAGATGCACAGGTGCATGATCCAGCGGGTGGTGGAGCGGCGCTTGATGAAGGTCTGACCGAAGATGTCGGTCCACCAGGCGCGCGGGATGAGCAGGGTGTAGCGGCGGAAGTTGCGCCAGGAGAGGAACTCGACCCAGCCGGCGCGGAAGTAGCGCCAGGTGGGCGGGCGGCCGAGCCAGAGCGCGTAGCGGTAGGTGAGGGCGGCGGCCATGAAGACGGTGGCCACGGCATAGCCGATCAGGGCGGCATCGAAGTCGCGCAGCCCGCGCGAGCCGACGTAGATCAGCAGCAGCAGGACGAGCGTGACCAGCAGCGAGGCGATGGCGGCCCATCGCCGGTTCGTCTCCATCGGCGCCTCCAGCCTCCTTGGCGCGACCTGAGCGCATCATACACGCGCATGGCGGTTCGTCTCGCACGGTTGATGCCGGACGGGCCCTCACCCCCCAGCCCCCTCTCCCAATTCTGGGAGAGGGGAGGAGTTATGGCTGTCGGGGAGGGTATGACAGCGGCTCGCAATGCGTCCTA
>DASSHC010000217.1:0-4902 GCA_035693105.1 Thermomicrobiaceae bacterium
GTCCTGGTCGATCGCAACCCACGCTCCCTGGGGAGCGCGCAGCAGCGGCGAGCGACTGGCGAGGAGCGTGGGCGCCGCACGCCGGATGCACCGGCCCCTGGCGGTCTACGCCGTCAGCAGGCCCCGCGCCGCGCGAGTCAACACCGCCGCGGCACGCTCGACCTCGTCCAGGGTCGTCGGTCGGCCGAGGCTGAGCCGCAGCGTCCCGATCGCCTCGTCGGGCGGTACGCCCATCGCCAGCAGGACCGGCGACGGCTCGGAGAGGCCGGCGTGGCAGGCCGAGCCGGTCGAGGCGGCGACCTCGGGCGTGGCGGCCAGGAGCTGGTTGCCGTCCAGCCCGGCGAAGCGCAGGCTAAGCGTATTCGGCAGCCGCTCGCTGGGGTGGCCGTTGAGCGCAACGTCGTTCCGCTCGGCCAGGAGCTGGTGCAGACGGTCGCGCAGCTCGCGCTGGCGATCGCCCTCGGCCGCCAGCGAGCGGCCGGCCAGCTCGGCGGCCGCGCCCAGCGCCACCATGAAGGCGACGTTCTCGGTCCCGGCCCGGCGGCCGCCCTCGTGCCCGGCGCCGTGGATGAGCGGCTCCAGCGCGGTGCCGCGGCGCACGTAGAGCGCGCCGATGCCCTTGGGCGCGTAGAGCTTGTGGCCCGCGATCGTCAGGAGATCGACGCCCAGCGCGTCGACGCGCGCCGGCACCTTGCCCACACTCTGTGAGGCGTCGCTGTGCAGGGGCACGCCCGCCGCGTGGCAGACGGCGGCGATCTCGGCCAGCGGCTGGAGCGTGCCGACCTCGTTGTTGGCGTGCATCACGCTCACGACGACGGTGCTGGGCCGCAGCGCGCGCCGCACGGCGCCGGGGTCGACCCGGCCCTGGCCGTCGACCGGGAGATAGCTGACCTCGGCGCCCTGGCGCTCCAGGAAGCGGCAGGTGTTAAGCACCGCCGGGTGCTCGATGGCGGTGGTGACGAGGTGCGGCCGCGCCAGCCCGCTGGCCCAGACGCGGCCCAGCAGAGCGTGGTTGTCGCTCTCGCTGCCTCCGCCGGTGAAGACGATCTCGTCCGGGGCGCAGCCGAGGAGCTCCGCCATCTGCCGGCGCGCCTGGGCCACGGCCGCGGCGGTCGCCTGGCCGTAGGCGTGGTCGCTGGAGGGGTTGCCGAAGTGCTGGGCCAGGTAGGGGAGCATCGCCTCCAGCACGGCGGGCGCGACCGGTGTGGTGGCGTTGTAGTCGAGGTAGATCGGTTGATCGCTGGGCATGACCCCATCCTCTCCGCACACGCGACGCCGAGCGGTGCTACCATCGAGCATACCAGGGAGGGACTGGCATGGAGGAGCGCGCGACCGCACCGGTGGAAGTCGTTCGCGCCGTGATCACGGCCCTCAATCGTGGCGACGTCGAGACCGCGCTCTCGTACTGCCACCCGGAGATCGTGCTCTGGGCGCCGGGGCAACTGCTGGAGGGGCAGGAGATCCAGGGGCGGGAGCGGCTGCGGTATGTCTTGGAGTACAGCGAGGCGCGCTGGCCGGACATGTGGACCAGCGTGCAGTCGATCGTGGCCTCCGGCGGGCGGGTCGCGGTCGAGCTGACCTCGGTGGCCAGCGAGGCGGGGCAGACGATCGCGCAGCCGATGGCGGCCTTCTACACCGTCGAGGGCGGCCTGATCGTCGAGCAGCGCAGCTACTACGATCTCGGCGCGCTGGAGCGCATGCTGAAGCGGTAAGGGCCCGCACGCACGGCTCCGTTCGAAAGGGGAGACGAGGGAACGGTTGTAGGGGCAGACCCCCGTGTCTGCCCTCGTAGGCGGCCACCTTCCTGCCTTTTCGCCACCCGACGTTCCCCATTCCCCCGTTACCGCTGCACGGGGCAACGAGGGCGGACACGGGGGTCCGCCCCTACAACGGGGAATCCCCATGCAACAGCGTCGCCGCCGCGCGCCGGGCCATGTCCTTGAGGTTCGTCGTGGGGTCGACGCCGGCGATGTGGGGGGTGAGCACGACGGTGTCGAGCGCCAGCAGCGGGCTGGTGGCGGGGAGCGCTTCGTAGGCGAAGACGTCGAGCCCGGCGCCAGCGATCGCGCCTTGATGCAGCGCCGAGATCAGCGCGCCCTCGTCGATCAGCCGGCCGTGCGCGGTGTTGAGCAGCACTGCCTCCGGCCGCATCAGCGCCAGCTCCGGCGCGTCGATCAGGCGCAGCGTGGCCGGGGTCAGCGGCAGGTGCAGGCTGACGAAATCCGCCTGGCGCAAGAGGTCCGGGAAGTCGCGCTCCCCCCCTTCCAGGCCGAGCCGGGCGGCGAGCGCCGCGCGTGGCTCCGGATCGTGATAGAGGACGCGCATCCCCAGCGCGCGGGCGCGCTCGGCCACCGCCGCGCCTACACGCCCCAGCCCGACGACGCCGAGCGTCCGGCCGTAGAGCGTGGCCGGCTCAGGCAGGCCGGGCCAGTTGCGCGTGCCAGGTTCGCTGCCGGTCAGGCGCGAGCCGACGCCAGGCCGGCGGGTGCCCGCCACCAGTTCGGAGTAGGCCGGCAGCAGCCGGCGCGCCAGCGCCAGCAGCAGCAGGATGGTGTGCTCGGCGGCGGCGATGGTGTCGAGCGAGGCGAGCGTGAGGAAGCGTGCCTCGCGGTGGGCGGCCATCGTGTGCAGCGCCAGGCGGCGGTCGGCCTCGCTGGCATCGAAAGCGAGCACCAGCCGGGCGGCGGCGAGCCAGTCCTCACCGGCCAGCGCCAGCGCGTCGCGGGTCGCGACCAGCTCCCGCGTGGCCGCTGGATCGACCACGACAGCTTCGCCGCCCGGCCGCCTGGGCCGGCGAGCTTCCGGCGGCAGAGGGTTGGCCATCGGCGGCGGCAGGGCGACCTCGCCGCCCGGCAGCTCGGCGGCCAGCGCGGACGCCAGCCCCGGCTCCCCGGCGACGAGCACGCTCCGGCTGCCGCCCGTCGCGGCGTAGCGCACGGCGTGCAGTGCGGCGACTTCGGCCACGGGTAGCTAGCTCTCCGCGACCGGCGCTTCGAGCTTGGGGAAGATCGGGACCGGCTTGGCGACGCTGGCCCCGGCCGGCAGCTGGCCCCACTGGAGCGCCGCGGCCAGGTTGTTCCCCAGCGCCACGCCGAGCTGCTCGGCGATGCGCGCTGCGGTCGCCGGCAGGAAGGGCTGCAGCGCGTTGGCGATGACCCGCAGCGCCTCGGCCAGGTTGGCCAGCGTGGCGTCGAGCCGCGCGGCGGCCCCGGCGTCGCCCGCCTTCTCGGCGCGCGCCAGCGTCCAGGGCGCCATCTCCTCGACGTAGCGGTTGGCGCGCACCACCAGCTCCCAGATCGCGGCCAGCGCGGCCTGCGGATCGTAGTCTGCCATCGCCTGGTCGATGCGCGCGAAGAGCCCGGTGGGGTCGGCCGCGAGCCCCGGCGCGGCCTGGGAGAGCGCCGGAATGTCCCCGCCACGATAGCGCTGGATCATGCTGACGCTGCGGTTGAGCAGGTTGCCCAGGTCGTTGGCCAGGTCGGCGTTGTAGCGCCGCTCCAGCTTCTCGTCGGTGTAGTCGGCGTCCTGGGTCGGCGGCACCTCGCGCAGCAGCCAGTAGCGCAGCGCCTCGGCGCCGTAGCGCTCGACCACGTCGACCGGGTTGACCACGTTGCCCAGCGACTTGCTGATCTTCTCCCCGCCGATGGTCAAATAGCCGTGCACGAAGATGGTGGTCGGCAGCGGCACCCCGGCCGAGAGGAGCATGGCGGGCCAGTAGACGGCGTGGAAGCGCACGATCCCCTTGCCGATGGCGTGGACGCGCTGGGGGTTGTCGAGCCAGTAGCGCTGGTAGAGCGGGCCGTCCTGCGCGTAGCCGAGCGCGGTGATGTAGTTGGAGAGCGCGTCGAACCAGACGTACATCACCTGGCCGGGGTCGCCCGGCACCTCGATGCCCCAGCCGTGGGCGCGCGCGCGCGTGCGCGACAGGCTGAAGTCCTCCAGGCCGTGGGCCACGAAGGAGCGCACCTCGTTGCGCCGCGTCTCGGGGATGATGCGCAGGCGGCCGGAATCGATCAGCTCCAGCAGCTGATCCTGGTAGCGCGAGAGGCGGAAGAAGTAGTTCTCCTCCTCGACCTCCTCGGGCGGGATGTGGTGCTCGGGGCAGAGTCCGTGGTCCAGCTCCTCCGGCGTGTAGAAGAGCTCGCAGCGCACGCAGTAGAGGCCGCGGTAGTGCTTCGTATAGATATCGCCGTTGCGGGCGCAGGCTTCCCAGAGCTTGCGCGCGCCCTCGATGTGGCGCGGCTCGATGGCGGTGCGGATGAAGTCGTCGTTGGAGGTGTTGAGCAGCGCGATGACGTCGATGAACGCCTGGGCGTTGCGGTTGACCAGTTCGATGACCGGGACGCCCTCGCGCTCGGCGGCCAGCACGTTGGTGAGGCTGTTCTCGTCGGTGCCGGTGAGGAAGAAGGTGTCGTCGCCGGTCAGCCGGTGGTAGCGGGCGAAGGCGTCGGTCTGGACGAACTCCAGCGCGTGCCCGATGTGCGGCACGGCGTTGACATACGGAATTGAAGTGGTGATGTAGTAGCGCTGCGTATTGCTCACGATGCCCCTCGCTGGCTGGCCCTCACGCGCCCTCACCCCAACCCCTCTCCTGTGCGCGGGCGAGGGGAGAATAGGACCGGTTGGGGCGGCTCCGTCCGGTTTCAAGCGCGCCCGTCTCCCTGCAATCGTCTTACCATAGGTGTGGAGGGCGTGCCAGCGAGGGAACGCACCGCGACCGGCGACATGACAAACCGCTTTAGAACTCTTTCAGCCGGTGCTCGACCTGGTTCCAGCGCTCGCGGCGGGGGTTGAGGACGCGCGGGCCCTCCTCCTCGATCACCACCGTCTCGCTGTTGCGCAGCCCGGTGCGGCCGGCGACGTAGACGCCGGGCTGGTTGACCAGCACCATGCCGGGCCGCA
>DASSHC010000218.1:0-7992 GCA_035693105.1 Thermomicrobiaceae bacterium
GTCCTTTGCGGAGGCCGTCGTGCTGCTAAACTAAACGGTATTGTGTTGAAACAGGCTGAGAACTGCGATGGGGCACGCCTAACTCTTTCTTCATATTCTATGAAGCAGACTGAAGATCGCGCGATCTTCAGCCTGCTTCAGCAGGCTTTCGTGAAGATCTAGCGCTGCGGCTTTAGCCCGGCGCGACGAGGGCGACGGAACTCCAGGATAATTCCGCAAATGCCAGCAGCCCCGCGCGCCACGCGGCACCGATCCCAGGGGGAATCCGGCTACTCCCACCATCTCTTCGCTCCTGCTCTCCATCAACGCCCACCCCATGTCCATCGCCTTCCCACACGGTACACTCGCCCTCGGGAGGTGGCGACGATGACGGGCGAAGCTGAGACGGAGAGCCGGCAGGACCAGGCGCTCGACTTCTTCCGGGCGCTGGCCGATGGCGATCGCATGCGGATCGCGGCGGCGTTGATCGAGCGCGCGCTGACGCTGGAGCAGCTTGCCGAGGCGGTGCGGCTGGCGCCGGGGGCGGTCACGCGGCACCTGGGGCAGTTGCAGGCGCTCGGTCTGGTGATGAGCGAGGCCGGCGAGGACGGCACGCGCTACCGCTTCGACACGGACGCGCTCAACGCGCTCAAGCGCGCGGTGCTCGGCGGGCAGCGGCCGCGCACCGAGATCGAGGCCGGCGACGAGTGGGAGCGTAAGGTTCTCCGTGATTTCCTGGTCGGCGAGCGGCTGAAAACGATCCCAGCCCAGCCGAAGAAGCGCGCGGCCATTTTGCACTGGCTGGCCGAGCAGTTCGCCCCGGGCGAGTGCTACCCCGAGCGCCAGGTCAACGAGCTGCTGGCGCGCCACCACCCCGACTTCGCCACCCTGCGCCGCGAGCTGGTCGACAGCGGCCTGCTGCGGCGCGAGGCAGGCGTGTACTGGCGGACGAGCCCTCACCTCAACCCGGACGGAGCCTCTCCCAATACTGGGAGAGGGGCTAATCAGCGGATGGAGGAGGGGCGATGAGCACGGTGTCGCTCTGGCAGGACACGGCGGTCTGGCCCGCACTGCCGCACCGCTTCCTGGAGGCGGATGTCTGTGTCGTCGGCGCGGGCATCGTGGGCAGCACCCTGGCGACGTTCCTGGCGCGGGCGGGCAAGTCGGTCATCGTGCTGGAGGCGCGCGACGTGGCGCTCGGCGCCTCGGGCCGCAACGCCGGCTTCGTCTGCACCCTGCTGGAGCCGGATTATCACCGGCAGATCGAAACGCTCGGGCCGGCGGGCGCCCGCGAGCGGCGCGAGCTGGGGATGCGCAACCGCGCCATCCTGAAGGGCTTCCTCGACGACTACGGTGTCTGGTACGAGCAGCGCGGCAGCATGATCCTCGCCGTCGACGAGGCCGAGGCGCGCGAGCTGGCGGCGGCGGCCGCGGCGCTCCAGCGCGACGGCTACCCGGTCGAGCGCTTCGAGCGCGATCCGACCGGGCACGGCTTCTCCGGCGCGGTCTACGAGCCGGGCGACCTGGCCACGCAGCCCTACTGGCTGGTGACCGAGATCATGGCCCACAGCGGCGCCACGGTCGTGCCCAATTGCGCCGTCTGGAGCATCGAGCAGGGGGGCGATGGCGTGGTCGTCCACGGGCAGCGGGCCGGCGTGCGCGCGGCCCAGGTCTGCCTCTGCACCAACGCCTACTCGCCGACCATCCACCCCTACTTCGCCGGCAAAGTCGCGCCCAAGCGCGCCCAGATGCTGGCAACCTCCCCGGTGCCGCGCTTCCTCGATGTCCCGGTCAGCGCCGAGTACGGCTATCAGTACTTCCGCCAGCTCCCCGACGGCCGCTTCCTGCTCGGTGGCCTGCGCAACCGCTTCCTGGAGCAGGAGGTCGGCTACAATGACGCGCAGACGTCGCCGGAGCTGCAGCGCGGGCTGGAGGAGTTCATCGCGGAACACTTCCCCGAGCTGCGCAACGCCCGGGTCGAGCGCCGCTGGAGCGGGATCATGGGCTTCTCGCCGGACGGGCTGCCGCTGGTCGGGCGCCTGCCGGACCTGCCGGATGTCTACTTCGCGGTCGGCTTCTCGGGCGAGGGGATGGGGATCGGCGCCGCGACCGCCGAGCGCGCCGCCGCGCTGATGCTGCACGGCGCCGACCCCGGCATCGTCAGCGCCGCGCGCCTGATGGACAACGAGCAAGGGGGCTGATGGTGGCTGGGGAGATCCTCCGCGAGACGCGGGCAGACGGCGCGATCGGGCTGATCACGCTCAACCGCCCCGAGCGGCACAACGCGCTCAATCTGGCGATGTGGCAGGAGCTGGCCGCCGGCGTGCGGGCGCTGGGCGCCGATCCGGCCACGCGGGTCATCGTGCTGCGCGGCGCGGGCGAGAAGGCCTTCGCCTCCGGCGCCGACCTGCACGAGCTGGCGACCTTCCGCCAGACCCCCGAGGGCGCGGCCGCCTTCCACGACGCCGTCGAGGCGGCTTTCGCCGCGCTGGCGGCGGTGGAGCAGCCGGTGATCGCCATGATCCACGGCTACTGCATCGGCGGCGGCTGCGAGCTGGCCGTCGCCTGCGACCTGCGCGTCGCCGACGAGCGCGCCCGCTTCGGCATCCCGGCGACGAAGCTGGGCATCGTGCTCGGTGTCGATGAATTGCGCCGGCTGGCCAACCTGGTCGGGCTGGCGGTCGCCAAGGAGATCCTTTTCACCAGCCGCCATCTCGACGCCGGCGAGGCCCTTGGCGCCGGGCTGGTCAACCAGGTCGTGCCGGCGGCGGAGCTGGAGGAGACGGTCTTCGGCCTGGCGCGGCAGATCGCCGCCAACGACCCCAGCGCCGTCGCCGCCGCCAAGTCGCTGCTCGACGCCCTCGGCCGCGACATGCCCGCGGACGAACTGCTCGAGCTGCAGCGGTCGTTCGTGGAACGCGCCCGCCAGGAGGGCGAGTCGCAGCAGCGCATCAACGCCGTCGTCAACCGGCGCTAGGGTGGACGGGTTGGGGGCTATCGAGGCGCCTGAGCGCCATCCACGACGGATCCCTCGACTCCGCTCGGGATGACAGGGAGAGTGAGCGGCCTACCGGACGAGGCAAATCGTCGTCGTCCGCCCCAAATAAACCCGGTCATCCCGAGCGCCGTCGAGGGATCCGTGCCCCACGCGGCACCGCTGCTCGTCGTCCGACCGCGCCCCTAATACCGCACCGTCTCCCCCGGCGCTGTCTGTTGGCCGGCGCGGGCGGCCGACTGCCAGTTGAGGCGCGCGATGTCGGCGGTCAGCCCGGCGATCATGTAGCGCAGCTCGCTGGCCATGGCGCAGAACTGGAAGCCCTCGGCGAGGCGCTGGTTGATCGCCTCGGCGTTGGAGCAGTGGATGCCGGGGGCCACGCCATTGCGCCGGGCCGCATCGCGCACCTCGGCGACCGCCTCGACCACGCGCGGGTGATCGAACTCCAGCGGCACGCCCAGCCCCAGGCCCATCGAGGCCGCCAGGTCGTTGGGGCCGATGAAGCAGGCGTCGATCCCCGGCACGCTCAGGATCTCGTCGGCGTGCTCCACCCCGCGGATGTGCTCGATCTGCGCCACCAGCAGGATCTCGTCGTTGGCGTGCTGATGGTACTCGCCCGCGCTGGTGCCGAAGCTCATGCCGTGCCGCCCACCGCCGACGCTGCGCCCGCCCACGGGATGGTAGCGCGCCGCCTCGACCGCGCGCTCGGCGTCATCGCGGCTGTTGACCATCGGCACCACCACGCCCCAGGCGCCAGCGTCCAGCACGCGCTTGAAGTTCTCCGGCGTGTTCCAGGGGATGCGCACCATCGGCGCGACCGGCGCCGCGCTCATGGCCACGAACATCTGGGCCAGGGTGCGGATGTCGACCGGATTGTGCTCGGTGTCGACCACCAGCCAGTCGAAGCCGAGCTTGCTGACGTACTCGGCATCCTCCGGGCTGGGGAGCGAGAGCCAGGTCCCGACCGACGGCTCGCCCGCCTTGAGCCGCTTGGCAACGTGGTTCACGCGCATGATTTCTCTCTTTCCATCGCAATCGATCCCACCGGCCGCGCCCGGCCATTGTAGCGCGGTCGGCTTCCCTTGATGGGCCGCCGTTGGGGGGTGAAGGGCAGACACGGCTCCGTTCGAGACCTGCCCCTACAGAGTGAGGATATTCCAATTTCCGGTAGGGGCGGACCTCTGTGTCCGCCCTCTTCCCCCTATGACTCGCCTCCGATGGGCACGGCCCATCACCTACGGCCGCGCTGGCGGCAGCCCGGCCCGCTCGCGCCAGCGCGCGACCGCCCGGCGCACCCCGTCCAGGTCCTCTGGCCGCAACCAGAACCCCGCGCGGCCGAGCTTCGGTTCCAGGTCGCGCAGCATCGCCCCGCCGGCCCAGGCCAGGAAGAGATCGAGGTTTCCAAGCGCCCCCGCCGTCTGCTGGTAGCCGCGCAGGTAGCCCCGCACGAAGTGGCGACGCACGCCCGCATGGCCCGGGTCGCCCCAGCCGGGGATCGGCAGCAGCGTCAGGATCGTCAGCGTGCGCGCCACGTCGGCGCGCGGCTCGCCGAGGGTGGCGTTGGACCAGTCGAGCACGCCGCAGGTCCTCCCCGGCTGGACCATCACGTTCATCGGGTGGTAGTCGAGATGCAGCAGGGCGTTGTCCTGTCGGGAGCCAGCTTGGAGCGCCGCGCGCAGCGTGGCGTCCGGTTGCCCCCATGCGAGCCAGCCGTCGCCGAGCCGGCGCAGCCGCTCGGGCGGGCGAGCCGTGTGCAGGCGCGCCTGCATCCGACCGAAGCGCAGGCCCAGCGCCCCAGCCTGGCCCGGGCGCGCGTCGAGCGCCTGGAGCAGCGTCTGGCCCGGCAGCCAGGCGAGGACGAGCGCTGGGCGGCCCTGCCAGGCACCGCGCGCCTCGACGGCCGGCACCGGCACGCCGGCTCGCGCCGCCGCCGCTTGCGCCAGCACCTCGCGCTCGGCCACGCGCTCCCAGCCCGGCGGGAAGAGGCGCAGCACCGCGCTGGACGAGTCCCGCTGGACTCGCCAGAGGCTGGTGTCGCCCAAGCCCTCGGTGATCGGCGTGGCCACGCGGGCGTCGTGGATCCCCAGCGCGGCCAGGACATCGAGCGGATCGGGCGGCGCGCTCAACGGGGCTCGACTCCCTTGGCTTGCAGCTTCTCGATGTCCTGCTCCACGTCGGCCAACTGGCGCCGAAAGACCGGCAGGCGGTCGCGTGCCCGCGAGAGGTCCCGCCCGACGTCGTCGCGCTCCTTGATCAGCCGCACCAGCGCCTCGCGGATCTCATCCCGCCGCCACGCCAGCGCGGCACAGGCCGGGCAGCGCCCCTTGACGTCCCGCCAGCCGCCGCAGGCGGGACAGGGCCGCGCCAGCTCGGCCAGCGTGACGGCCGGCGGCGGCTCGCCATCGACCGCGCGCTCCAGCGCCTCGTTGGCCACGATCGAGAGCCCGTTCTCCAGGTGATTGGCCAGCCGGGCGCGCTCGGCGCCCTGGGTTTCGGACGGAATCAGGCGCTCGACATCGCCCTCGGTCAACGCCAATTGCGGCAGCACCAACTGGTGGCCGCGCTCGGCCCAGTCGACCTCCTCACGGTAGCGGAAGGCTGCTTCACCGACACGCAACCGCACCGCTGCCGGCTCGCGCGGCGACACCTCGACGATCTCGATCGGCTGCTCGGCGAGCTGTAGCGGCGGCGTGGCCCCCGGCTCGGGCCGAAGGGCGGCCAGATCGGCCTCGGCTTGTTGGATGGCATCGTCCAGCTCGGCCAGCCGCTCGCTCCAGCGATTGCTGGGCAGGAAGGCCGTCTCTGACTGCGCGATGTCGTACGCCAGGTTGCGCCGGCGCTCGAGCAGGCGCTTCAGGCTGCGTCGCTCGGCCTCACGCACCACCGGCGCGATGCCGCCGCGCTCCTCCACGACCGGCAGCCGGCCTGCCGGCTCGCGCGCGGACTCGGGCTCGCGCGCTCGTCCAAATCGCCACCACGGCATCGGATCTCCTTGAACTAGGGCGAGGGTTACCCTTCGATCGGCTGCTCGACGGTGCGTGCGTCCCAGGCATCGACCAGATCGAGCGCCCGCACCAGCACGGGCGTCACCTGATCGGGCGCCGGGATCCCCTGGACGTAGCCGAGTGGGCGCTCGAAGTGGCGCCCGGAGCCGTCGAGCAGCTTGAGGCCGCCGTACAGCTCGATGCGCCGCTGGCCATCGAGCACCGCCACCGCCGCCACCACCCGCCCGTAGCCGTTGCTGATCCAGTGGAGCGAGACCCCCGCGGCATGCTCCGGCGCCTCGGCCACCACCCGTAGCGGGTGGCGCCAACTGGCCGAGAGCTGCTCGCCCGCCGACAGCAGCTCGCCGGCGGCCTGGGTGCGGCTGACGCGGCGCATCGCGTCGGGGCGAAGCCCGGTGCGCTCGGCGTAGAGGCGGCGGAAGCGGTCGCTGCGCCAGACCAGCAGCATCGCCAGCAGGATCGCGCCGTGGGCTACCGCCGTGCCCAGGCTGAGCGCCGGGGTGCGCCCGCTGTAGATCTGCGACCAGTCGCCCTCGAAGCCGCCGATCAGGTCGAGCAGCGGGTAGAAGACCAGCGCGTTGAGGATGCTCAGCGCGCCGAAGACGAGCAGCAGGTAATTGATCGCCGCGCGCCGCGGGCGGAAGAGCGCCACCGCGATCGCCGCCGCGCCGAGCAAGACGCTCACCAGATTGCCGGCCAGCGCGATCCAGAAGATGGCGCTCGCGCTGCTGACGCCGATGTACTCGACGAAGCCGTAGAAGACGTACCAGCCGAAGCCGGTGATCTGGCCGCCGAAGAGCTTGACCGCCAGCGCGTGCCCGCCCTCGTGCAGCGGCACGCTCAGGGGAAGCAAGAGGAAGAAGGCCGCCTGGCTGACGACCTGGCGCTCGGCTGGGGTAAAGTGTTGGTCGAAGAGCTGCCGCCATGAGCGGGCGACGACGTACAGCGTGCGGATGGAGATGATCGCCATCAGCAGGCTGGTGATGAGTGCGAAGCCGGGTGTGAACACGTGGGCGACTCCTCTGCCTCGAACAATGATTGTACCGCAGCCCACGTCGGCCCCTGCCCGCCGGACACCGTCATCCTGGCCGACAACCTGGCCATCCTGCCCCGGCTGCCGGACGCCTCCGTCCCGCTGATCTACATCGACCCGCCCTTCAACACCGGCCGGCGCCAGTCACACACGCGGCTGCGCATGGAGCGCGACCCCGAGGGGAGCCGCACCGGCTTCCAGGGGCGCAGCTACCGCGCGACCCCGCTTGGCACCAGCGAGTTCGCCGACGACTTCGACGACTATCTCGGGTTCCTGGAGCCGCGCCTGCGCCAGGCCCATCGCCTGCTCACGGCCAACGGCACGCTCTACGTCCACCTCGACCCGCGCGAGGTCCACTACGTCAAGGTGCTGCTCGACAGCATCTTCGGCCGCGCCTCGTTTCTCAACGAGATCATCTGGGCCTATGACTTCGGCGGGCGCTCGCGCCGCCGCTGGCCCGCCAAGCACGACAACATCCTGGTTTATGTCAAGAATCTGGCCGAGTACACCTTCAACGCCGACGCGATCGACCGCATCCCCTACCTCGCGCCGGGGCTGGTCGGACCGGAGAAGGCGGCACGCGGCAAGCGGCCCACCGACGTCTGGTGGCACACCATCGTGCCGACGGGCGGGCGCGAGCGCACCGGCTACCCGACCCAGAAGCCGCTGGCGATTCCGCGCCGGATCATCGCCGCCTCCTCGAACCCCGGCGATCTGGTGCTCGACTTCTTCGCCGGCAGCGGCACCACCGGGGCGGCCGCCCGCGCGCTCGGCCGCCGCTTCTTGCTGATCGACGACAACCCCGAGGCCCTGCGCGTCATGCGCCGGCGCCTCGCCTTCGACGACGTGCGCTTCGTCGACACGCCGGAAGGCTGGTCACCAAACCGGTAGGGGCAGACCCCTGTGTCTGCCCTCGTCGCCCTGGCACTTACCCACAACAACGCCGCCCACGTTGCCCTGTCTCCCCTGGCCGCGCCGTA
>DASSHC010000219.1:0-13006 GCA_035693105.1 Thermomicrobiaceae bacterium
CGCGGCGTCGGTCAGGCCACGCACCGAGCCGAGGGCGTCCGTCAGCGGGTAGCTGGTGCCGCTGCCGTTGATTGTTGCCTGGAGGCCGCCCGCTTGGAGGTAGCTGGTCGTGCCGTCGCTGACTAGCTCGGGCAGGTCGCCCGCCGTATCCCAGAGCTGGGTGCTCGTCGTCCCACCCACGATCGCCCCGACGCGCGTGCCCGCTCCGTCGTAGGTGTAGCTGGCCGTGGTGCCGCCCACGCTGGCGCTGGTCAGTTGGTTATGCCAGTCCCAGCTGTAGCTATCGGCGCCCGCCGCCGTCAGGTTGCCGTTGGCGTCGTAGCGGTAGCTCGTGCCCCCGGCGCTGGTCAGTTCGCCCGCATCGTCGTAGCTGTAATTGGTGGCGACGCCGTTGACCGTCTGCGTGAGGCGGTTGCCGGCCGCGTCGTAGCCGTAGTCGACCGTGTCGCCATTGGGCTCGACCACCTCAGTCAGGCGGTCGAGGAGGTCGAAGGTGTAGGTCTCAGTGCCGGCGGTCGAGGTCACCGCCACCCGGTTGCCCGCGCCATCGAGGGTGTAGGCGAAGCGCTGCAGCGTGCCACTGGCGGTGCTGTGCGTGATCTCCGTCAGCTGCCCCGCCGCGTCGTAGCTCTCGGCGGTGTCGACGCCGTTGGGGCGGGTGATGCTCGTCTGCTTCCCAGCCGCGTCGTAGCCATAGCCGATCGTCTGCTGGTTCCAGTCGGTTAGCGAGGTCAACTGCCCAGCGGCGTCGTAGCCGTAGCTGACCGTCTGGTTGCCGGGCAGGGTCAGGCTGGTCCGCTGCCCCGCCGCGTCGTAGCCATAGCCCAGCGTGCCTGCGGGCGCGGCCACCGAGATCAAGCGCGAGGCCGCGTCGTAGCCGTAGCTGGTGGTGCCGGTGGGGTCGGTCAGCGAGGTCTGGCGATTGAGCGCGTCGAAGCCGTAGCTGATGCTGCCGCCGGGATAGCTGATGCCGGTCAGGTTGCCGGCCGCGTCGTAGCTGTAGCCGACGCTGACGGTGCGCGCGTCGGTGGTGCCGGTCAGTTGCCCGGCCAGATCGTAGCTCGAACTCTGGACCCGGTTGAGCGGATCGGTGCTGGTCAGCACGTTGCCGAGGGCGTCGTAGCTGTAACTGGTGACCTTGCCCCGGGGATCGGTCACCGCGAGCTGCTGACCGGCGGCGTCATAGCTGAAGCTGACGACCCCGTTGTACTGATCGGTGATGGTGGTGAGGCGTCCAGCCGCGTCGTAGCCGTAGCGGGTGCTGGCGTTGCGGGGGTTGGTCTGGCTGATCCGCCGTCCGGCATCGTCGTAGGCGTAGTGGGTCACCCGGTTCAAGGGATCGGTGACGCTCGTGAGCAGGCCGCGAGCATCGTAGGCGTAGCTGGTGGTGTGGGTGAGCGGATCGGTGACTGAGGTCTGCCGACCGGCATCGTCGTAGCTATACGTGGTGGTCTGGTTCAACGGATCCGTCAAAGAGATCAGCCGGTTGAGCGCGTCGTAGGCGTAGGCAGTGGTGTGGTTGTTGGGGTCGGTGATGGTGGTGCGGTTGCCGGCCGCGTCGTAGGCGTAGCTGGTGACGTGGCTCAGGGGATCGGTCACCGAGGTCAGCCGGCCGGCGGCGTCGTAGCCGTAGCCGGTGACCTGGTTGAGCGCGTCGACGAGCTGGAGCTGCCGCCCGGCGGCGTCGTAGGCGTAGGTCGTGGTGTGGTTCAGCGCGTCGGTCACGCCGACCAGCCGGCTCAGCTGGTCGTAGCTGTACGTCGTCGTGTGGTTGAGCGGGTCGGTCTCCGTCACGCGGTTGCCGTCCGCGTCGTAGCTGAAGCTGGAGATCCCGCCGTTCGGCAGCGTCTCGCTGGTCAGATGCCCGGTCGCGTCGTAGCCATAGCTGGTGACCCGGTTGAGGGGATCGGTCACGCTGGCCAACCGCCCCGCATCGTCATAGCTGTAGCTGGTGGTGTGGTTCAGGGGATCGGTGACGGCGATCAAGCGGTTGAGGGCGTCGTAGCCGTAGCTGGTGGTGTGGCCCAGCGGATCGGTCACCGCCGTCATATTGCGGTTGTTGTCGTAGCTATAGCTGGTGATCTTGCCCGCCGGGTCGGTCTTGCTGCTGACCAGCCCCCGGTCGTCGTAGCCCCAGAAGGTCTGCTGGCCCAGTTGGTTCTCGGCCATGAGCAGGTGGCCGACGAAGTCGTAGAGGAAGTGCTGCTCGTGGCCGGCCGCGTCCTGGATGAGGATGATCCGCCCGAAGAGATCGTAGACATAGGTCGTGGTGTGCTGGTTGGGGTCGGTCTCGCTGGTCAGGTGGCCGGCGGCGTCGTAGGTCCACTGCCAACTGTGGCCCAGCGCGTCGGTGCGGCTCAGGCGATGCCCCTGCGTGTCGTTCGTGTAGGTCTCGGTCTGATTGAGCGGGTTGGTCATGGACGCCAGGAAGCCGTGCGCGTCGTAGGAGTAGCTGGTCACCTGGTTCTCGGGGTCGGTCTGGGTCAGGACGTGGCCGGCGGCGTCGTAGGTCAGGGTGGTGACGTTGCCACGCGCATCCTGGATGGTGGTCGGCAGGTGCTGCGGGTTGTAGCTGATCTGGATCGGATTGCTGAGCGGGTCAGTCTGGCTGGTCAGATCGGCGTCGGCGTCGTAGGCGAACTGCCACTGGTTGAAGGCGGGGTCGATGACCGTCTGCAGGTTGCCGACCGCATCAAAGCGGTACGAGATGACGTGCTCCTGGGGATCGACCTGGTCGGTGGTGCGCTGGTATTGGTCGAAGTAGTAGGTGGCGTGCGCGCCGTTGGGGTCGGTCACCTGGGTGGCGCCCAGACCCGGCGTGTCGTAGTCCAGCGTGATGGTCGTGCCGAGCGCGTCGGTCTGGCTGGTGACGCGCTGGACGGCATCGTAGGTGTTGCTGACGAGCGTCTTGCCGTTCTGGTCGATGACGCTCGTCAGCCGGTGCTGGTCGTAGGTGTAGCTGCGCACGTGGCCGAGCGGGTCGGTCACCGTGGCCAGGTCGCCGTTGGCGTCGTAGCCGTAGCTGATGACCGCGCCCAGCGGGTCGGTCACGGAGGCGAGTCGCCCCTGGGCGTCATAGGCCAGTATCAGGCTGTTGCCGGCCGGGTCGGCCACGCTGCTGAGCGCGCCGCTGCCGTCGTAGGTCAGCGTCAGCGTGTTGCCGTCGAGGTCGGCGATGCTGGTGAGCCGGCCGTCGGCCTCGAAGTGATAGCTCAGATTCGTCTTGGTGCTGAAGGTGTAGCTGCCGTCGCCGTTCGTGACCAGCGTATCGTGCACGCGGGCGTCGGCCGCGGCGAAGGTGTGGTAGGCGACGCTCCAGTTGAAGAATTCCTCGGCCCCTGAGCCGAACTCCACCCCGGCGTTGCCCTGTTGATCGAGTACCAGGTGCGTGTCGTAGGTGTGGGTCCAGCGATAGCCCAGCTCGCCGTACTGGTCCGACTGCGCCACGTAGTAGCGGGTGAACGTCACCGTCCAGCCGCTCAGATCGCCGGTTGCGAAGTCGGCGTTCGTGAGCGGGGTGCCCACGGTGGTCGAGGCCGCCGACAGGTCACTGTTTGTCGGCGGTGTGCCCACGCTGGAACCGGGAGCCTCAAAGTCGGCGTTGGCGGCCAGGCCACCCAGCGAACGAAGCTGCCCATCGAAGCTGTGGTTGAGCGGATAGGCGGGATCAGCGCCGGAGGGCGTGGGCAGGGCGGCGAGGTGCAGGCGATCGTCGGGCGGCGCGCTCGCGGTCGGCGCGGATACCGCGGGCACAGACTGAGGTTGGACCGCAGCGTGGGCGGCGACATCCTGGGCGACGATCGCGGGTGTGCCGGGCGCGAGCAAGATGAGCGCCAGGAGCACGCGGCGAACGAGTGCCCGGCCACGCATGAACGGCCCCTCTCATAACCCGGCGTGCCGACCCCGAGACCACTCACGGCAAGACGCCGTGCGAGTCTACACACAACCGCAGTTATTAGCTTTCTGACAACGCAGTGACGGGAAATCGCGCGAGATCAAACTGGCAGGGGCATGACAGGCCGTCAAGTGGGAAGGACGACTTTGTCCTGCGATGAGCGTTATGACAACGGCAAACTCACCGTCATTGGACGGGCCATCGCTGAGCCGGTCAAGGGGCCGGCGGTGAAGCGACTTCTGCGCGCGGATCGAGAGCCTAACGGTGGTCAAAAAGCGAGGCTAACCGCCCAGCCCGCGGCGTACACGCCGGCGGTGGCTCGGAAGCTGCGGAGAGAGGGCACCAGTTCGTTCGCAGCGACGCCGTCCCGGCCGCGCCGGCGAGCCGGGCGGTGCGGGCGAGCGAGCGTGATGGTGGGGCCGCGACGGAGGAGGTGACCCGGCCATGTCCGAGACCATGCTCGGGATCGTCAAGCCGGCCCGCGCGCCGGGCGCCGAGCTGCGCGAGGTGCCGGTGCCGCGCCCCGGCGACCACGACGCCCTGATCCGCGTCATCGCCACCTCGATGTGCGGCACCGATCTCCACATCTACCGCTGGGACCCCTGGGCCGAGGAGCACTTCGGCCCCACCCCGATGGTCTTCGGCCACGAATACTGCGGCGAGGTGGTCGAGGTTGGGCGCGATGTCAGTCACGTACGCGTGGGCGACTTCGTCTCGGGGGAGACACACATCGGCTGCGGGGTCTGCGACCGCTGCCGCGAGGGCCAGGCGCACCTCTGCGAGCGCATGGGACTGGTCGGCGTGACCCGCCCCGGCTGCTTCGCCGAGTACATCTGCATCCCGGCCGAGAACGCCTGGGTCAACCCGCCCGACCTGCCGGTCGACACCGCCGCCATCCAGGAGCCCTTCGGCAACGCGGTGCACACCGTCCTCTCGGGCGAGGTCACCGCGCGCTCGGCGCTGGTGATGGGCTGCGGCCCGATCGGGCTCTTCGCGGTCGGCATCGCGCGCGCCGGCGGCGCCGCCCCGATCTACGCGGTCGACGTCAACGACTTCCGCCTGGAGCTGGCGCTCAAGATGGGCGCGACCAGGGTGATCAACGGACGCCAGGAGGATCCGGTCGCGCTGATCCGGCGCGAGCTGGGCTCGGGGGTCGACGTGGCCTTCGAGATGAGCGGCTCGCCCATCGGCACGCGCCAGGCCTTCGCCGCGCTGCGCCCCGGTGGCCGCATCTCGATGCTCGGGCTGGCGGGCGAGCCCTTCGAGTTCGACTTCAGCAATCTGCTGGTGCTCAAGGGGATCGAGGTCCACGGCATCTTCGGACGCAAGATGTTCGAGACCTGGCGCCAGACAAGCACGCTGCTCGGCCGCGGGCTGGTCGACGTCGCGCCGATCATCACTCACCGCCTGCCGCTGACCGAGTTCCAGCAGGGCTTCGAGCTGCTGTTGCACAGCCAGGCCGGCAAGGTCATCCTCTATCCCACGGAGAATCACGAGCTCGGCGCGGGCTGAGCGCCGAAAGACCAGAAAGGAGCCGCCCGTGGCACAGACGCGGCCGAACATGCGCTTCCTGGCTGAAGAGATCGACGAGCTGAAGGCGCAGGGGCTCTATCACCCGCTGCGGGTGGTGGGGACGGCCAACGAGGCGGTCTTCACCGTCGACGGCCACCGCGTGATTAACCTCTCGTCGAACAACTACCTCGGCCTGACGACGCACCCCAGGCTGATCGAGGCGGCGGTCGCGGCCACGCGCGAGTACGGCGTCGGCTCCGGCGCGGTGCGCACTATCGCCGGCACGATGGGGATTCACCAGGAGCTGGAGGAGCGCCTGGCCGCCTTCAAGGGGACCGAGGCCTCGCTCACCTTCCAGTCGGGCTTCACCGCCAATGTGGGGGTGTTGCAGTCGGTGCTGCACGAGGAGGACGTGGTCATCTCCGACCAGCTCAACCACGCCAGCATCATCGACGGCATCCGTCTGACGCGCGCCAAGCGCAAGATCTTCCCGCACAAGGACATGGACGGGCTGGAGCAGGCGCTGAAGGAGACGCAGGACGCCCGCGTGCGCCTGGTGGTGACCGACGGCGTCTTCAGCATGGACGGCGATATCGCGCCGCTGCCCCAGATCGTGGATCTGGCCGAGCGCTACAACGCGGTGGTGATGGTCGACGACGCCCACGCCTCGGGGGTGCTGGGCAAGAACGGGCGCGGCAGCGTCAGCCACTTCGGGCTGGAGGGGCGCGTCCAGATCCAGCTCGGCACGCTCTCCAAGGCGATCGGCTCGGTCGGCGGCTACGTGGCCGGCGAGCGCGTGCTGCGCGACTTCCTGATCCACATGGCGCGGCCCTTTCTCTTTAGCACCTCGCACCCGCCGAGCGTGGTGGCCACCTGCATCGCGGCCATCGACGTGCTGGAGCAGGAGCCGGAGCTGATCGACCGCCTGTGGCAGAACGCGCGCTTCCTCAAGCAGCAACTGCAGCAGCTCGGCTTCAACACCGGCCGCAGCGAGACGCCGATCACGCCGATCATCGTCGGCGACGCCGACACGGCGATGACGCTCTCCAACACGCTCTTCGAGCGCGGCGTCTTCGCCCAGGGGATCGGCTTCCCGACCGTGCCGCACGGCCAGGCGCGGCTGCGCACCATCGTCAGCGCGGCGCACACGCAGGAGCAACTGCAGCAGGCGGTGGACATCATCGCGCGCACCGGCAAGGAGCTGGGCGTGATCTGAGGCGGGGCTTCTGACGAAGCGGGATCAATTGGGCCGGTGTGATGCCGTCCCCAACAGGTGTGCGCGGGACGACGGCTGCCCGGCGAGCAGGTTGCGTGCCGGGTGAGGACGGATCCCTCCACTTCGGTCGGGATGACAGGAAGAGGGAGGTGGTGTACGAAAGCGATATGCTGTAGTCGTACGCTACCTCCCTCTCACTGTCATCCTGAGTCCTCATGCGCTCACGGCGCGCCACCGCGGCATGGAAATCGTGCAGCCATGGCGGCGTGTCGGGCAGGTGAGGCGCTATTTTCACCGTAGCGCGGTACCGCCTGATAGGGCTGCCGGGTCATCCGCTAGGCTGCTCGATGCTGATCAGCGCCAGGCCCGTCTCCGGGTCCGTCTTGCGATAGAGGTGGGCCGGCGACTCGGAGAGCACGATCTCCAGCGTCGGGCGGACGGTGGCCTGCAGGATGTGGCCGCCGCGCGTGGTGCCGTCGGCGCGGCCGACCACCACGTGCGCGTGGATCTTGGGCTGACCGTCGTCCAGCGTGATGTCGCCGATCAGTGAGAGGACCTCGACCTGCTCGTTGACGGGGATCTTGCGGTACTCCTTGGTGTTGTAGTCGAAGAACCCGAGCGTGGCCGACTTGAAGGCGCCGATCGCCGTAAAGTGGCTGGCGTCGAGCTTGTGCTCCCGCGCGAACGTCATCAAGACGTCCATGACCTCGTCGCCGGTGTCGCAGACGATGGCGAACGTCCGCTCGCGCCCGCTGTCCAACAGCTTCGCCTTCATCATTGCCTCCCTCGGGTCAATGCCCAGGCCGCGCCGAGCGCGAGCGCGCCGCCCAGAACCGCAGGTCCGGCATGCAGTTTCGCCGCTTCGGAGCGATAGGAACGCTCGGGGTTCGGCCCGGCCGGTCCGTCCGGCCCCTCGCGCAGGGCCATCCGCAGCACCTGGACCGGGTGCAGGGCGCGGCGGCCGGTCAACTGGGCGATCTGCTCGCGACAACTGAAGCCGTCGGCGACGATCAGCGTCTCCGGCTCGGCGGCGCGCACGGCCGGGAGGAGTACCCGCTCACCGGCCTTGAGCGAGACGTCGTAGTGGTCGCCGGGCTCGTAGCCGAAGGCGCCGGCCAGCCCGCAGCAGCTGTCGTCCAGCAGCGTCGCATCGAGGCCGAGCCGCCCCAGCAACCGCTGCGCCGCGGTCGTACCCATGAGCGACTTGTGATGGCAGTGCAGGTGGAGGACGGCCGCGCGCTCCAACCGGGGCCACTGGAAATCCGGCGCGTAGCGCTCCAGGAGCTCGCCGAGCAGAAAGCTCTGCCGGCTCAGACGCAGGGCGTCCTCGTCGTCCGGGAAAAGGCCGGGCAGCTCGTCGCGGAAGACGGCGACACAGCTCGGCTCCATCCCGACCAGCGGCACCCCCGCCCGGATCTCCGTCCGCAGCTCGTCGAGGATCTGGGCGAGCAGACGCTTGGCGAGGTCGAGCATGCCGTAGTCGTAGAGCGGGCGCCCGCAGCAGAGCGAGCGCCGGGGCAGGCTCACCTGGAAGCCGGCGGTCTCCAGCACCTCGACCGCGGCGTGCAGGGTCTCGGGCAGGAAATGGTTGTTGAAGGTATCCGGCCAGAGGATGACGCGCCGCTCGCCCTGGCCGGTGGCGCGCGGTCGCCACGACTGCTTGAAGGTCCGCGCCGCGAAGGCCGGCAGCGGCCGCCGGCGGGTCGCGCCGGCCAGCGTCTTGGCGACCACACGCAGACCCGGCGTCTGGGTGAAGAGGTTGGCGAGGCCGGGGGCGTGGGCCGCCAGCCGCGCGACCCAGTAGATCAGGCCGAGCGAATAGGCCGTGCGGGGGCGGAGGCGGCCGGCGTAATAGTGCGAGAGGAACTCCGCCTTGTAGGTTGCCATATCGACGTGGACCGGGCAGTCGCTCTTGCAGCCCTTGCAGGCCAGGCAGAGGTCGAGCGCTTGATGCACCTTCTCGCTGCGCCAGCCCTCGTCGATCGTCTCACCCTGCATCATCTCCCAGAGGAGCCGCGCCCGGCCGCGGGTGGAGTGCTCCTCCTCGCGCGTGACCATGAAGCTCGGGCACATCGTGCCGCCCCCGAGCCGGCGACAGGCGCCGACCCCGACGCAGCGCAGCGCGGCCCGCGCGAAGCTGCCCCGGTCCTCCGGATAGGCGAAGTGCGTGCGGACGCGCGTCGGGTTATAGCCGGTGCCCAGGCGCAGGTTGCTGGTGAGCGGATAGGGATCGACCACCTTGCCCGGGTTCATCCGGTTGTCCGGGTCCCAGATCGCCTTGAACTCGCCGAAGGCCCGCACCAGCTCCGGGCCGAACATCTTCGGTAGCAAGGCCGCCCGCGACTGCCCGTCCCCGTGCTCGCCCGAGAGCGAGCCGCCGTAGCGCACGACCAGGTCGGCCGCTTCCTCGATGAAGGCGTGGAACGTTTCGATGCCCGCCTCGGTCACGAGGTCGTAGTTCATGCGGGTGTGCAGGCAGCCCTGGCCGAAGTGCCCGTAGAACCCACCGCTGTAGTGGAAGCGGTCCATCAGGGCGCGCAGGTCGCGCAGGTAATCGCTGAACCTCTCCGGCGCGACGGCCGAGTCCTCCCAGCCGGGCCAGGTGTGCTCGTCGTTGCCGACGATCGCCAGCGCGCCGAGGGCGGCCTCGCGCACTCGCCACACCCGCGCCTGCTCGGCCGGGTCCCGCACCAGCCGCATCGCGGCGCGGCCACGCAGCGCCTCCATCGTACCCTGGGCGAGCTCGACCGCCTGCTCGCTCGTGTCGGCGCCGAACTCGGCCAGCAGCCAGGCATCGCCGTGCGGCAGGAGCGGGAGCGTGTCGAGGTTGAGTCCCTTCTGACGCTCGTCGCGGACGAGTCCGTCGTCGAAGCCTTCCAGGCCGATCACCCCGTGACGCATGATCTCCGGCACCTGCGCCGTGGCCGTGTAGATGTCGGGGTAGCCAAGCAGCAGGAGCACCCGCTGGGACGGGCTGTGGACGAGCCGGACCGTCGCCTCGAGCACGGTGACGCAGGTGCCCTCGGTGCCGACCAGGGCTCGCGCGACGTGGAAGCCGTTCTCGGGCAGGAGCTGCTCCAGCCCGTAGCCGGAGACGCGCCGGGGGATGTCCGGGAAGCGGGCGCGGATCTCGCCGGCGTAGCGGTCGCGCAGCGCCTTGAGGGCGGCGTAGATCTCACCCCGGCGGCCTCCCGCGGCGATGATGCGCGCCAACTCCTCCTCGCTCGTCGGCCCGACGCGCAGCCGCGTACCGTCGTAGGTCAGCACCTCCAGCTCGTCGACGTTGACGTCGGTCTTGCCCGCCATCACCGAGTGGACCCCGCAGGAGTTGTTGCCGATCATGCCGCCGAGGGTGCAGCGGTCGTGGGTGGCCGGGTCCGGCCCGAAGGTGAGGTGGGAGCGCTCGGCCTCGCGGCGGAGATCGTCGAGGATCGTGCCCGGTTCCACCCGCGCCTGCTGGCGCTCCGGATCGATCGCCAGCACCCGGTTCAGGTACTTCGAGCAGTCGATGATCACCGCCACGTTGCAGCTCTGCCCGGCCAGGCTGGTGCCGCAGCCGCGCGCCAGAATCGGCGCGCCGAAGCGGCGGCAGGCGGCGACCGTGGCGACCAGGTCGTCGACACTCCGCGGGATGACCACGCCGAGCGGCACTTGGCGGTAGTTCGAGGAGTCGGTGGCGTAGAGCGCGCGGTCGCCGTCGCCGAAGCGCACCTCACCACGCACCGCGGACCGCAGCACGTCGATCAGCGCCCCGACGTCGATCTGGTCGACGCCCGCCGGCCGTCCCCGGCGCGCGCCAGGGGGACCGGTGAGGATCGGTTGCCATGCCATCACGGCCTCTCCTCGCTGTGCTTGGTGCGTCAGTCTCGGTCAGCAGCGGTCAGAGTCGTCAACCACACCGCGGACTGCCGGATCGCCTGCAGAAAGTGTGCCGATCGGCGCCGAACGGCGGCCTCATCCCATCGTCACAGCCTTGTCCTGGCGCGTGGGGCAACGCCCAGCTACCACGATGGCCGTCACCCTGTCCCTCACCTCCGCGCGCCAGTCTCCACCAACGTCCACCGCGACCCAACATTGAAGCTTCATGAGAAAGGATTCAGGTCGGTCTCAGTCTGCACTCAGGTTCAGCCGCTACAGTTACGTCGAATCGGCGAGACCGATTCCCCGATTCGCGGCCGGACGGCCGTTCAGCCTATTTGAGGAGGATCTTCATGCTTCCCTTCGGAGCCCACGGCGCGCGCGGCCTCTGGCGCGGCGGCCAGCGGGTAGTCGCGTTACTCCTGGCGCTGGTGCTGATCGTCTCGGTCGGCGCCGCCTGCACTCTGAGCGGCGGTACCGCGGCGAGCGGCAGTGCCGCCACCGGCACCGCCACGGCCGGCAGCGCGACGAGCACGTCCAAGCCGCTGGTGCTGGCCAGCGACGCCAGCAGCGCCACGAAAACCACTACCAGCGACGCGCCCTCGCAGGCCGACTTCACCAACTCGGTGATTCAGGTCGCCAAGACGGCCAAGCCGGCGGTGGTCGAGATCACCAACGAGCAGACCAGCGTCTCGCAGCTCTCGCAGCCGATTCCGGTCGGCACCGGCTCGGGCTTCATTTATGACAACCAGGGGCACATCCTGACCAACAACCACGTGGTCGAGGGCGCGCAGAGCCTGGTCGTCACGCTGCCCGACGGCCGCAGCTTCAAGGACAACGACGTCAAGGTGGTCGGCACCGATCCGCTGACCGACCTGGCCGTGCTGCAGATCACCGGCGACAACCTGCCGGCGGTGCAGCTCGGCGACTCTTCACAGCTCGAGGTCGGGCAGTGGGTGGTCGCGCTGGGCTACGCGCTCGGCCTGGAGGGTGAGCCGACGGTCACGGCGGGTGTGGTCAGCGCGCTGAACCGCTCGGTGCAGGAGCCGGGTGACAGCAGTGGCAGTCCCTTCTCGCGCCAGACCCAATCCGGCCCGACGCTCTCCGACGTGATCCAGACCGATGCCGCCATCAACCCCGGCAACTCGGGCGGCCCGCTGACCAACCTCGACGGCCAGGTGATCGGCATCAACACGCTGGTGGCCGGTGAGGCCGAGCCGGGCGTGCAGGCCGAGGGCATCGGCTTCGCCATCGCGATCAATACCGCCAAGCAGATCGCCGACGAGATCGTGAGCACCGGCAAGGCGAGCCACCCCTACGTCGGCGTCTCCTACATCCCGCTGACGCCGGCCATCGCGGCGCAGCTCAATGTCACGGCCACCAAGGGCGCGCTGATTCAGAGCGTGGTGGACGGCTCGCCGGCCGCGAAAGCCGGCTTGCAGAAGGACGACATCGTGACCAAGGTCGACGGCAAGGAACTGACGACCGACTCATCCTTCGCCAACGCCGTCGAGAGCCACAAGGTGGGCGACACGATCACACTGACGGTGGTGCGCAATGGACAGACCATGCAGGTGCCGGTCACGCTCGCGGAGCGTCCGGCCGACTCGTAAATGTGGGTATGGACGCGCTCGCGCGACTAGCAGGATGAAGCCGGGCCGGTGGCTGTGGGGCCGCCGGCCAGGCACTCCAGGTAGATCACGTCCCAGAGCCGGCCGCCGACCAGGTGCGCCTGGCGCTGGCGGGTGAACTCGCGAAACCCGGCGGTCTCGCAGCAGCGCAGCTCGGAGAGGCTGTACTCGTAGGCCATCGAGAAGAGGCTGTTGAGGCCGAGCGCGTGGAAGGCGTAGTCGCGCATCAGGCGGCCGGCCTCGCTGCCGAGGTCGGCAGCCTGGCTGGCCACCTCGCCCACGTGCAGGAAGAACTCGGCGGCCCGCTCCTGGTAGTCGATGTCGATCAGCCCGACCATGCCGATCGGCTTACCGCCGGCCAGCTCGTAGATGGTAAACCAGACATGCTCGTCGGAGGCGGTCATCTCCTCGTACCAGCCCTCGGGCTGATCCAGCTCGTCGGGCTCGCCCAGCTCGAAGAGGGGCCGCAGCGTGGTGAAATTGCCGCGCCAGGTCTCGTAGAGCGGCGCCAGCTCGCGGCGGAGCGGCCCAAGCGCGACCCGCCGCCCGATGACGCTATAGCCTCCAGGCTCCGGGACGCTCGCTGCGCTTCCCACCCAGGTACTCTCCTCCTGCAACACCGGACCAGATCGTTATGTCGAACGGGAGCGCCCACCAATGCGCTCCCGTGAGCGGTAAGTATACGACTTCGGCGCTGCGCGGGTGGGCCGTATGTGGCCCTCGACAAGGCGTTGCGGCGGGCTGCGAGGGCCGGCACGGGGGCCTGCCCCTACAGGAACAGCACGCGGTGGTGATGTGGTAGGGGCGGACCTCTGTGTCCGCCCTCGTCGCCCTGGACGGCGTGTTTTCGAACGCCACTGTCTATCCCCGCAGCCACCAGCGCGAAACGGCGCG
>DASSHC010000220.1:0-22169 GCA_035693105.1 Thermomicrobiaceae bacterium
GGCAGCCGCGGCGCCGCAGCCGTTCCTCGAGGAGCTGGCGGTGCTCACCGACCATGACTTGATCCAGGGGCTGCGCCTGCGCGGGGCCGCCCGCCCGCCAGACGACGATATCTTATGCGGCATCGAGCTGGGTCTCGCCCACGATACGCTCTTGCGTTTCCGCAGCGGTGATGAGACGGACCCGACCTTTTGGCTAGCGCTGGCCAGCCCCGAAAATCGGCGGCGGCTGGCCCAGCTCCAGCGCGGCGAGACCAGCCTGCCGCACGGCGGCACGATCCACGGTGCGATCGAAGTGGATCGGCCGAACATCTTCCGCCTCTACGAGCAGAACATCGGCCTGGTAACACCGTTGATCGCCGACCAGTTGATCGAGGCGCTGGAGCTCTATCCGGAGTCGTGGATCGAGGCGGCGATCGAGGAGGCCGTGAGCTACAATCGACGCAACTGGCGCTACATCCAGCGCATCCTGGAGCGCTGGGCTACCGGAGGGCGCGGCGATGAAACCAATCAGCGAGGTCAAGGCCCTTCCCAGGCTGCGGACCGTGACAAGCACCTCCACGGCAAGTACGCCTGGCTCTTCCGCCACCGTGAGTGAGGAATGCCCGCTCTGCCATGGCGCGGGCTTCCTGCGCATGGACGCCGCGGTCGGCAGCCCTAATTTCGCGCGCCTGATCCCCTGTGAGTGCAAGGTCGCCGAGCGCGAGGCGCGCTGGATCAAGGCCTTCAGCGAGCGCAGCGGGCTCGACCTGCTGGAGCACTGGACCTTCGAGGAGTTCGACGCCAACGTGCCCGGAGTCCGCGAGGCCTACGAGATCTGCTACGACTTCGCCCAGAACCCGGACGGCTGGATCCTGCTCAAGGGACCGTACGGCTGCGGCAAGACCCACCTGGCCGCCGCCGTAGCCAACTACGTCATGCGCCACCAGCGCACCTTTCCGCTCTTCTCCGTGGTGCCCGACTTGCTCGACCACCTGCGCGCCGCCTTCGCTCCCGATAGCGAGACAACCTACGACGAGCGCTTCCACCAGATCCGCGAGGCCGGGCTGCTGGTGCTCGACGACCTCGGCACCGAGAACGCTACCCCCTGGGCCAACGAGAAGCTCTTTCAGATCATCAACTACCGCTACAACCAGCGGAAGCCGACGATCATCACCACCAACCGCGATCTCGACCGGCTCGACCCGCGCATCCTCTCGCGCATCAAGGACACCGCCATCTGCCGGCACCACCTCTACATCAGCGCCGGCGACTACCGCGAGCGGCGCTCGCGCCTCGGCCGGCCGCGCTAACGCTGCACCGATTCAGACTCAGAGTCATGCGAGCGCCGGAGTGCGCTGAGAAGCGTGCAGCCCGCCCCCAGACGGTCCTGGCGGCCGCCATTGCCGACGCCCTGGCCGGCCCTCTCGGCCCGGGAGGCCGCAGTTGCTTCCGCCATTCTGGCTACCCAAAAATCAACCGAAAGGTACGAACACCGGCTCCGTGCACTCCTACCGGCCCGGATTCCGTTTAACCAGGCACCGCTCGCACGGCAGGAAAAAGGGCGGGTTCAAAACCCGCCCCTACAAGCGTGCCTGCTCCCCCTCCGCCGGTATTGGGAGAGGGGGTCAGGGGTGAGGGCCCCCGGCTACAGATCCTTGTTAAGCGTCGCCAGGAACTCGGCGTTATTGCCGGTCTTGGCCATGCGGCCGAGCACCAGTTCGGTCCCCTCGGTGCCGCCGAGCATCGAGACCATGCGCCGCATCGTCCAGACCTGCCGCAGCATTTGGTCGTCGAGCAGCAGTTCCTCGCGGCGCGTGCCCGAGCGCTGGATGTCGATCGAAGGGTAGATGCGCCGCTCGGCCAGCTTGCGGTCGAGGTGCAGCTCCATGTTGCCGGTGCCCTTGAACTCCTCGTAGATCACGTCGTCCATGCGGGAACCGGTGTCGATCAAGCAGGTGGCGACGATCGTCAGGCTGCCGCCGCCCTCGATATTGCGCGCGGCGCCGAAGAAGCGCTTCGGCGGATACAGCGCCACCGGGTCGATGCCACCGGAGAGCGTGCGGCCGCTCGGCGGCACGGCCAGGTTGTAGGCGCGCGCCAATCGCGTGATCGAGTCGAGCAGGATGACTACGTCGCGGCCGCACTCGACCAGGCGCTTGGCCCGCTCCAGCGTCATCTCCGCGACCTTGGTGTGGTCCTCGACCGGCTCGTCGAAGGTCGAGCTGACCACCTCGCCGGCGACCGAGCGCTTCATGTCGGTCACCTCCTCTGGCCGCTCGCCGATCAGGCAGACGATCAGATGCACGTCGGCGTAGTTGGTGGTGATGCCGTTGGCGATGGCCTTGAGGAGCAACGTCTTGCCGGCCTTCGGCGGCGAGACGATCAGACCGCGCTGGCCGCGCCCGATCGGCGCCACCATGTTGAGCAGGCGAGTGGAGAGAATATTCGGCTCGGTTTCCAGGTCAATCAGCTCGAGCGGGAAAATTGGCGTCAGGTTATCGAAATTCGGGCGGCGCCGCGCGGTCTCCGGGTCCATGCCATTGACGGCTTCCACGCGCAACAGGCTGAAATACTTCTCGCTCTCTTTGGGTGGTCGCACGTGGCCCGAGATCCAGTCGCCGGTACGCAGGCCAAAGCGCCGGATTTGCGACTGGGAGACGTAGACGTCGTTCGGCCCAGGGAGGTAGCGCTCGCCGCGCAGGAAGCCATAGCCATCGTCCATGATGTCGAGAACACCCTCGCCATAGATGTTGCCCGACTGCTCGGTCTGCACCTGGAGCACCCGGTTGATCAGCTCCTGCTTGCGCAGGCGGGAGTAGCCGGAGACATCGAGCTCCTTGGCGATATCCTGGAGCTCCGGTAGCGTTTTGTGCTCCAGCTCCGAGATGGTTACGGTCATTGTCGTTCCTTTGTGTTTCGCGTTTCCCCGCCGGGGCAGCGCGCCCGTGGATGGTAGAACGCGGTCAGTGAGTGTTCCGGTTGGTGATCGGTGAAAGGGTGATAGCCGCTTGGCCGATCTCCCAGACTGTCGTGAGGTAAGGACGCCGTCGACATCGTGGGCTCGGGGTGCGTTTGGGGAATGGCGGCCCCGCGCCGGACGGTCGTACACGCACGCGATGCGTCGTTCCGTCTCTTAGTTGGTTCATCGTTGGCTGGTGACCGTTCTCGTTCCTCGTACCGATGCGATACTGACCTGACGCGCAGAGACACACTCGTGGCTGAGGAAACGCGGGTCCGTTCGCATCAAGAAACCTTTGAGAACACCGCTAGAAAGTAGTCACGCATGAACTCTAGCGGCAGAAGGGGCTGCGGCGACATCCAATGACACCGCATCCACTATACCACGGGTCCGAAATGGCGTCAAGCTTCTCCGAAGATGGTGCGCACCTTGGTCCAGCGGTGCGTCGCGTCAATCATGCGCACCGTGCCCGAGCGCGAGCGCATCACCAGCGACTGCGTGGTGACCGTGTCCCTGAAGTACTTCACGCCGTGAAGCACCTCACCGTCCGTGATGCCGGTCGCCGCGAAGAAGACGTTGTCGGAGTGAACCAGATCGTCGGTCTTCAGTACCCGATTCAAATCGACTCCGGCCGCTTCGGCCTTCTGCCGCTCGTCTTCGTTACGCGGCCAGGGCTTCGCCTGAATCGCACCACCCAGCGACTTCATCGCCGCGGCCGAGATCACGCCCTCCGGTGAACCGCCGACCCCCATCAGCACGTCGATCCCCGTGCCCGGTGTCGCGGCCATCAACGAGCCGGCGACGTCGCCGTCGGTGATTAGCTTGATGCGGGAGCCCACCTGGCGAATCTCCGCGATCAACTGCTCGTGGCGTGGGCGCTCCAAGACCACCACCGTCAGTTCGCGCACGTTCATGTGCTTGGCCGCCGCGATCGCGGTCAGGTTGTCGGCCACCGAGGCGTTGATGTCGATCGCCCGCGCCGCCTCGGCGCCGGTCGCGATCTTGTTGAGATAGACGATGTGCGGCGAGGAGTACATCGAGCCCCGGTCGGCCACCGCGATCACCGCGATCGAGTTCGGCATCCCCTTGGAGAGGAGCGTCGTGCCGTCGATCGGATCGACGGCGATATCGACCGAGGGGCCGCCCGCGCCCACTTCCTCGCCGATGTAGAGCATCGGCGCCTCGTCCTTCTCGCCCTCGCCGATCACGACCACGCCGTCGATCTGGACTGTGCTAAGCATCCGGCGCATGCCGTCCACCGCCGCCTGATCGGCCGCGATCTTGTCGCCGCGCCCCATCCAGCGCGAGGCCGAGAGCGCCGCCGCCTCCGTCGTGCGCACCAGCTCCAGCGCCAGGTTGCGATCGATGGTGTAGCTCATGGCCTGCCTCCCTGCTCGCCGACCGCGAGCCCCTACCGCATGATCGTGTCCAACCGTGAACGGTCCAGCCAGCGCTCGGCCTGCGCCGGCAACTGCTGCACGCTACCAACCTCGACCGTGCACTCCGGCAGCGAGCGGACGAACGCGCCGCCGTAGCGCCGGCTGACGATGCGCCGGTCGAGAATGACGCAGACCCCGCGATCGGCGCTGCTGCGAATTAGCCGGCCAAAGCCCTGCTTGAAGCGCAGGATGGCCTGCGGCACGGCGTAGTCATTGAACGGGTTATCGAATCCTTCGCTGCGCGCCGAGAAGATCGGGTCACTCGGCACCGAGAACGGGAGCTTGCTGATCACCAGCAGGCTGAGGGCGTCGCCGACCACGTCGACGCCCTCCCAAAAGCTATTGGTGCCCAGCAGCACTGTCTGCGGTTGCTGCTTGAGACGCTCCACCAGTTGCCGCGGGCTGCCGTCGAGCCGCTGGCCGAGCACCAGGATGCCCTCGCCCTCCAGCGGCCGCTTGATGGCGCGGTAGGTGGCCTGCAGCGCGCTGTGCGAGGTGAAGAGGACCATCGCCCGGCCGCGCGTCGCGCGGCACAGTTCGATGACGGCCTCCTGCAACGCTCGCTGATATCCCGATTGGCCCGGCTCCGGGATGTCGTTCACCATATAGAGCAGTGTTGAGCGTGGATAGTCGAACGGCGACGAGACCCGCAACTCGGCCGCGTCTTCGATCCCCAGCCGGTCGCGGATGAAATCGAACGAGCCTTCGGTGGTGAGCGTGGCCGAGGTCAGCACGACCGAACGGCAGCGGTTGAACAGGTTCTCGCGCAGCGCGTCACCGACGTGCAGCGGCGCGGCCTCCAGGACAACCTCGCCGCTCGGCTGGCGCGTGAGCCAATAGACCATCGCGGGCTCCGGCTGTGAAATCGCTCCCAGCCCGCGCTCGAGAATCTGATGGCCCGAGCGCACCAGCAGATCCAGTTCGGTCGCCAGATCATCACGCTCCGGCAAATCCTCCTCGGGCAGGCTCTCAAGCTCGCGCGCCGCCCACTCGAGCGTGCCCACCAGGCTGCGCAGCGTGCCGGCCAGCTGATCCCAGCTGAGTTCCAGCTCGCTCCAGCCGGGGTCATGCCGCACTGCCTCGGTCAGGCGCAGGTGGCGCTCCTGCTCGCCTCGCTCCTCCTGGTAGCGCTCGATGAACGCTCCCAGCGCCTTGAAGCACTGCTCCGACTGCCCACCGGCGTCGCTGCCGGCCTGCAAAACCGGCTGCAGCCGCGGCTCCAGCTCCCGTGCCAGAGCCCTGGCCGCGCCGCCGCTGGAACTGCTCAGCCCGCGCCACAACTCGCCGAGCGCGCCGCCCAGACCGCCGCCACCCTCCTGGCTCAAGCTGCGCTCCACCAGATCGAGAATCGCGCCCCGGCTCAGGCGGAAGCCGAGCTGGCGGGTGGCCTCCTCCTCCAAGTTGTGCGCCTCATCGATGATCAGGTGCCGGTAGGGCGGCAGCACGCGGTTATCCGCCAGCATATCCGAGAGGAGGAGCGCGTGGTTGACCACCACCACGTGCGCACTCTCGGCCTGATGCCGCGCGCGGAAGAGGAAACACTGGTTGCGCCGGTGGAAGAGGCAGCGGTTCGGCACGCAGGCGCCTTCTTCCTCGGCCAGCCGCGCCCAGGAGCCCTGCTGCTCAGGCGGCAGGTGCAGCTCCGCGCGGTCGCCGGTCTCGGTCTGCTGCACCCAGGTCAGCACCTTGGCGAAGAGGGCCGCTTCCTCGGGCGTGCGCGCCGGCTCACGTAGCGCCAGGAACCAGCGGCGCAGGCAGAGGTAGTTGGTGCGGCCCTTCAAGAGCGCCGCATCGAACTCGGCTGCCTGGCGCAGCCCCGGCTCGTCCCGCGCGATCGCCTGCAGCGCCCGGCGCAGATCGGGCAGATCCTTGCGCACCAATTGATCTTGTAGCGCGATGGTATTGGTCGAGATCACCACCGGCTCGCCGCGCTCGACCGCATGCAGGATCGCCGGCAGGAGGTAGGCGATCGACTTGCCGGTGCCCGTACCAGCCTCGACCAGCAGTTGCCCGCCCTCATTCAGGGTCTCGGCTACCGCGCCCATCATCGCGATCTGCTGGGGGCGCGGCTCGTACTGCGGAAAGGCCCGCGCCAGCGCGCCATCCGCTTCCGCCCAACCGGTCAACCGCTCCAGGTCAATCGCGCGCGCGCTGCCGCTCGGCTCCAGCCGCTCCGGCCGCTCGCGCTGCATCAGGAACATCACCTCGGGCGCTGGCGCCGCCACCGCGCCGACCTTCGCCATCAGTTGCTCGGCGATCGAGCTGCCGGCCGCGCCCTCCAATCCAATCAGCTCGCGCTCCGTATCGCTGAAGAGACGGGCGAGCGGCGTCTGCGCCACGCGGGCGTAGGCGGCGAGCTGGCGCAGCGTCACAGCATCGAAGCCGCGCAGCAGGTCGACCAGCCCGAGGAAGACCGCCATCGTCGTCTCCACGTCGGCCATGGCGCGGTGCTGCGCCGGCACCGAGATACCGAGCCGAGAGGCGATGGTCGCCAGGTTGTAGGCCGGCAGATCGGGGATCAGCATGGTGGCGAGCTGGAAGGTGTCGTAGAGCGGGTTCTGCAGCGCCAGGCCGGCGCCTACCAGCATCTCGACATCGAACTGCGGCGACTGGCCCACGATCGGGAAGTTGCGCACGAAGTCCCGCAGTCGTGGCGCGACCACGTTGAAGAGCGGCGCGCGCCGCACGTCCTTGGCGCCGATGCCGGTCAGGCTGCTAATGTTGAATGGGATCTGGCTTTGTGGGCGCACCAGGCTCTCGAAGCGATCGAGGACGCGATCATCGCGAAACTTAATCGCGGCCACCTCGATGATTTCGTCGCGCTCGGGGTCCATCCCCGTCGCTTCCAGATCGAGCGCGACGTAGACTCCGCTCACCTGGCCGGCCTTTCTAGTACTCGGGTTGCTCCGCGGTGGGCTGGACACCAGTCTAGCCGATGTCATGTCTCCTGGCGAGTGGAACCGGCGGCTCCCCGGCAACGCGCGTGGTTCGTGCGTGCCGGCGGAACGAGTTCTGGAGGGCACCCGAAGCATTCCCGGCTGTGTGACCGTCCCCGCGTCGTCGTTCCCACTTCCCGCGGCAGTATAACAGAGGGCGACGGTGCCGCTGTTGACACAAAAATGGCGTGCAATACAATGACCGCTGGCGCGACAAGGACGTCGCGTCTGGTTCTGCCTAGCGAAGGGATCGGGCGGAGTGGTCTCCAGCTACCGGGGATACCGCGCGCCGCAGGGGATGCTCTCCTGGGCGTTGCAGCGCCTCTCGGGCATCGGCATCCTGGCGTTCTTGCTCCTGCATATCATCGACATCTTCATCATCGGCTACGGCCCCAAGAACTTCAACGACCTGTTGTTCCTCTACCACAACCCGATCTTCAAGGTAGGCGAGTTGATCCTGGTCGCCGCCGTCTACTACCACGCCGCCAATGGCGTGCGCATCATTCTGATCGACTTCTGGCGCAGCGCCTATCGCTATGAGCGGCAGCTCTGGTGGATCGTCTGGATCGTCTTCGTGATCGCCATGATCCCGACCACAATCCGCATGTTCTAGCGCGACAGCGAGAGAGGATACGATCGTGGTAGCCATTCCTCGGGTCGGTCGCGAGCGGCCCAGCGGCGGCAATTTCGAGCTCTATTCCTGGTACTTCTTGCGGGTCAGCGGCATCCTGCTGATCTTCCTCGCGGTGGTCCACGTCGTGATCATGCACGTCATCCACCAGGTCAGCGACATCGACTACAACTTCGTCGCCAACCGCTGGACCTCCCCATTCTGGCGCTTCTTCGACTGGCTGCTGCTGACGCTGGCGCTGCTGCACGGGCTCAATGGCGCGCGAATCGCGGTGGATGATTACATTCACGCGCGGGGCTGGCGCATCGTCGCCCTCTCGGCGCTGTGGAGCGCGGCCATCATCTTTCTGGTCCTGGGCTCGGTGGCGATCGTCACGTTCAACCCGGCGAATTTCAGCACCGTCGCCGGTCGATAGGAGAAAGGCGATGTATCACCGATTCGACGCCATCGTGGTCGGCGCCGGGGGCGCGGGCCTGATGGCGGTAGCGCAGCTGGCCGGCAAGGCCAACGTCGCCGTCATCAGCAAGCTCTACCCGGTGCGCTCCCACACCGGCGCGGCGCAGGGCGGCATCGCCGCCGCGCTCGGCAACCTCGAAGAAGATCACTGGGTCTGGCACATGTTCGACACCGTCAAGGGTGGCGACTACATGGTCGATCAGGACGCCGCCGAAGTGCTGGCCCGCGAGGCGGTCGACGCCATCTACGACCTGGAGCACATGGGCTTCCCCTTCAACCGCACGCCCGACGGGCGCATCGACCAGCGCCGCTTTGGCGGCCACACGCGCAACTTCGGCGAAGGACCGGTACGCCGCTCCTGCTACTCCGCCGACCGCACCGGCCAGATGATCCTCTACACGCTCTACCAGCAGGCGATCAAGCATCAGGTGCGCATCTTCAATGAGATGCACATGCTCGACCTCCTCATCACCGACGACGGCGCCTGCGCCGGCCTGGTCGGGATGGATGTGCAGAGCGGCGAGATTCACGTCTTCCACACCAAGGCCGTGTTGCTGGCCACCGGCGGCTACGGGCGCGTCTTCAAGACCACCAGTAACGCCCTCACGCTGGCCGGCGACGGCATGGCGATCAGCTCGCGGCGCGGGCTGCCCCTGGAGGACATGGAGTTTTACCAGTTCCACCCCACCGGCATCGCCTACAAGGGGATCCTGCTCTCCGAGGCCTGCCGCGGCGAGGGCGGCATCCTGCGCAACGACGCCGGCGAGCGCTTCATGGAGCGCTACGCGCCCACCCTGCTCGACCTGGCGCCGCGCGACATGGTCTCGCGCAGCATCGAGATGGAGATCCGCGCCGGCCGCGGCATCGGTGGCCGGGATTACGTCCACCTCGACCTCACCCACCTCCCGCCCGAGGTCATCGAGACCAAGCTGCCCGACATCACCGATTTCGTGCGCACCTACCAGGGACTCGACCCGATCAAGGATCTCATCCCGATTCAGCCGACGGCGCACTACGCCATGGGCGGCATCCCCACCGACGTGGAGGGGCGCGTCACCATCGACGAAAACAACACCATCCTGCCGGGCCTTTACGCCGCGGGCGAGGTGGCCTGCGTCAGCGTTCACGGCGCCAACCGGCTCGGCACCAACTCGCTGGTCGATCTAGTGGTCTTCGGCCGCCGCGCCGGGCGCCACATGCTCGAGTACGTGCAGCAGAGCGAGCTCCACTCGCTGCCCAAGGAGCCGGAGTTCCGCGCCCGCGCCGAGGTCGCCGCGCTCCTCGAAGGGCCCGGCGAGGAGAACGCGGCCGATATTCGCACGGAGCTCCAGAGCGTGATGTGGGACGATTGCGGCATCTTCCGCAGCGGCGAGGGCCTGAACGCCCTGAAGTCGAAGCTGACCGAGCTGCGCAATCGCTTCGGCCGCGTCGCCACCGGCGACAAGGGCAAGACCTTCAATCTCGAGTTGTTCGAGGTTCTGGAACTGGGCTACCTGCTCGATCTGGCCGAGATCATGGCCGAGAGCGCCCTGCGCCGCGAGGAGAGTCGCGGCGCGCACGTGCGCGAGGACTTCCCGGACCGCGACGACAAGAACTGGCTCAAGCACACCCTGGCCTATCGTACCTCGGGCGGTCTGGAGATGCGCTACAAGCCGGTCGTGTTGACCCGCTTCGAGCCGAAGGAACGAGTCTACTGATGGAAGTGCAACTCCGTATCCAGCGCTACAACCCCGACGTCGACAGCAAGCCGCACTACGAGAACTACACGGTCGACGCCGCGCCCGACGACCGCGTGCTCGACGCCCTCAACCAGATCAAGTGGCACCAGGATGGCACGCTCACCTTCCGCCGCTCCTGCGCCCACGGCGTCTGCGGCTCCGATGCCATGCGCATCAACGGCCGTAACCGGCTGGCCTGCAAGACCCTGATTCAGGATGTCGGCAACAAAGTCACCATCGAGCCGCTGCTGGCGTTCGACGTGATCAAGGACCTCGTTATCGACATGGAGCCGTTCATGGCGAGGTACTTCAAGATCATGCCGTACCTGGTGAACGACGAGACACCGCCGGCCAGCGAGCGGCTGCAGTCGCCGGGGCAGCGCGAGCTGTACGAGGACACCAGCAAGTGCATCCTCTGCGCGGCCTGCACCACGGCCTGCCCAATCATCTGGACCACGGAGTGGGTCGGTCCGGCCGCCATCGTCAACGCGCACCGCTTCATCTTCGATAGCCGCGACCAGGCCGGCGAGGAGCGCCTGGCCATCCTGAACGACGGCCAGGGCGTGTGGCGTTGCCGCACGATCTTCAACTGCACCGACGCCTGTCCGCGCGGCATCCAGGTCACGCGCGCCATCGAGCAGGTCAAGCGCACCATCCTCTACGACCACGAGTGATCGACCAAGCACGTTTGGCGCCGGGTCAGCCTGCTGACCCGGCGCTTGTCATGTCCGCCCGCGCGCTCTGCTACAATTCCCGCGCATCATCGTTCGTCGAGCGGCATGATTCGCGCTTGGGGGAAACATGCACGATTTCTGGCACTATCTGACGGCACCGACGTTCGAGGTGCCGACCTGGGGGCCGTTCTCGATCGCCTTTCTGGCGGTCTTCGGGCTCGGCTTCGTTGCCTCGATCGTCCTCTACAACGACCTGGGGCGGCTGCTGCGCAAGCACACCGACCGGCTCGTCGCGGCGATGGTGCAGCGCTTCGCCGGCTTCGGCATCGCGGTCTTCGCCATCGGTCTCTTCTTCTTCGCTATGCGCTACCTCAGCATCAGCGCCTTCACCCTCAGCATGCGCGTCTGGCTCTACTTCTCGTCGCTTTTGCTGCTGGCCCTGGGCGCCTACGCGCTCTACTACCTGATGCGGGTCTATCCCGCCCAGGTCAAGGCCCGCGACGCCGAGCTGCTCAAGCGCAGGTACCTGGCCGCGACGCCGGCTGCCACTTCGGCCGATCGCAAGCGCCGCAAGCGAGCGCGCAAGCGCAAGCGCGTCACCGCCGGCAAGAGCTAGCTGCACACTCGGAAGCAATTCGCGCGTGCGCTCGGTTCGACACAACAATCATCAGCGTGCTTAACTTGGTGCGGGGTGAGTAGCGGCGCCGGCGTTGTCCGGTTCGTCGCGGAGAGGTCCATTATGCGCGCCGGCATCGTATCGCTCGTGCTGCTGTCGCTTGCCGTGCTGACCCTGGCAGGCGCGGAGACCGCCTGGGCCGCTCAGAACTTCGGCACGCCGACCCCAGGGCAACACGTCTACGACCGGGCCGGCGTGCTGACCGCGCAGCAGCTGACGGAGTTGGAGCAGCATGTCGCCAGGGTTGAAGCGACCGGCACGCCGACGATTGTCTACATCCAACAGAAGTCGGCCAGCAACCAGCAGACGCAGGCCGACGCGGCCGCGCTGATGGAAGCCTGGAACGTCGAGTCTCGGCCGAACGCGCACGACGGCCTGGTCGTCTTTCTCAACCTCAAGCCGAATGACCCCAAACACGGCGAGGTCGCCCTCTTCGCCGGCGCGGCGCTCTACCAGGACGGCCCGCTCTCCCAGGCCGCCTTGCAGCGCATCATCGACGATGCCATGCTGCCGCGACTGAAGCAGGGCAACATCGCGGGCGGGATCGCGGACGGGCTCGACGCGGCCGCCCAGCAGATCACCAATCCCACGCCGGTCGGTGTGCGCAGCCCACGCATGGAGACGCTTGCCCGCTGGGTGCGGCTTCCGCTGAACGTTCTGGCGCTGGCCGTGGCACTGCTCGTTGCCTGGATCGCCTGGCGCATCGCTCGCTCGCGGCCGCGAACGTCACAGCCCGTCGTCGCGACCATCACTCCGCCGTCCGGCACGCCGCCGGCGACGGTGGGCGCCCTGGTCCAGGGGCGCGTCGCTGATTCGGAGCTGGCCGGGGCGATCCTCGAACTCGGGCGACGTGGTGGATTGAGTGTCGAACCGGAAAGCAAGAGCAAAGTCCGGATCAAGCTGGGCAAGCGCGCCGCTGCCCGAACTGAAGTCGAAGCGCAGCTCTGGGACAAGCTGGCGCGGCTGGCCGGGCCGGATGGCGTGGTCCAGCCGAAGGAGCTCTCTAGCCTGCCCCGCGAGTGGCGCTGGATCAAGGAGACGCTACACGACCAGCTCGTGGATGCCGGTCTCTATGCCACGGATGCCGCGGCCCGGCGGCGGCCCGGCTACATCGCCGGGGCCGCCGCGCTCGCCGGCGCAACTGTGCTCGGCATCCTCGCGATCGCGTCGAGCGAGCCCTGGGGTGTGCTCGGTGTCGCCGCGCTGGTCGTCGCCGGCTTTGGGACGATCCTTGCCGTCCACGGCTACCCGGAGACGACCGAGGCCGGCGAAACAGAGGCGGCAGCCTGGCGCGGCTATCTGGCCGGACTTAAGGATCTCGGCAAGCGCTCCCCCGCCAGCCTGCAAGCGGATATCGATCTCGACGTCGCGCTGCCCTATCTCCTGGCGATGGGAAGCGCCGGTATCCTGAATAAGCGCCTGGAGGAGGCCAGCAAGGCCGGTTTCAGCCCCGCCTGGCTGTCGCAATCGCTCCGGCCGGACCAGCACTACGACGGCTTTTACCCCGCCTGGATCGCCTTCACCAGCTCCATGGCGCCAACCAGTTCCGGTACCGGCTTTTCCGCGGGCGGCGCCGCGGCGGGCGGTGGTGGCGCGGGCGGGAGCTTCTGAGGACTCAGCCGCGCGGGCGAAGCCCTTGGCCGGGCTCGGCGTGGGCGCGACGGTGGCGCGGACACAAAAGCGGGCGGTCATGATGACCGCCCGCTCTCGTTTGCGATAAAGGTCGTGCACCCTTCGTCGATGCCGACCCTCCGGCTTGTATCGAGCTAGTTAGCTCCGGCCAGGCGACCCCACGGCACCCAGCGGTGACCACTTACGGCTGCTTCCTTCCGGACCTGACCGGGTTCGCGGGCCGCTGCCGCGTGGGACCCAACCATCCTCGCCACTTGGCCCGAACAGTCCCACAGAGTCGGACCTCTAAAGGGAATTCAGCCCCGCTACAGCGGATTGCGGGTATAGGGCACCGCTAGTTCCCCGCTTAGCACGACCGAATTAATGATACCGAGCGGCCAGCGCTGATTCAAGTGTACGAACAGGGCGCCGCGCGTCAGCCCTGCAGCGAGGAGGGGAAGATCACCCGCGCGGTAGCGCCTCCCTCGGGATTGCCGCTCACCTCCAGCTCCCCGCCGAGGTCGTCGCGCACCAACCCCCGTGCGATTTGCAGCCCCAGTCCGGCCCGATCGAGCGCGAACTCAGGTAGCAGCCCGCGTCCGTCGTCGGCGACGATCAGCTCCACCCTACCAGAGCGGACGCGCGCCCCGATCGTCACATGCCCACGCTCCCGGCCCGCCAGCCCGTGCAGCACCGCGTTCGCCACGAACTCATTGATCAGCAGCGCCAGCACGGTCGCCTCTCGCGAACTGACGCGCACCGGTGCCGACTCGACCACCAGCTCGATCCGGCTGCTGGTCGGAATCAGCGTCGCACTCGCCTCCTTGGCCACGTGGCGCGCCAGCGTCTCCAGCGTCGTCTCGCGCAGGTTTTCGCCGGTCAGAACGTCGTGTACCGCGGCGATACTCTGGATACGGCTGACCGCCTCGCGCAGCGGCTCGGACCAGCCCGCGTCGCCCGCGTGCCGCGCCTGCATGGAGAGGAGCGCGGCCACCGTCTGCAGGTTGTTGCGCACGCGGTGATGCATCTCCTGCAGCAGGACTGAGGCTCTCGTGTAGCCGCGCCGTGCCTCCTGGTACAGCTCGGCGTTCTCCAACGCCATCGCCACCACGTCGCTGAAGGCGTGCAGCAGCGACTCCGGCGCCGCGGACATCTCAGTCGCGAAGAAGAGACAGATGGCGCCGACCGGTCGCCGCCCGGTCAGCAGCGGCAGTACCTCGACCAGCAGCTCGTCCTCGCGACCGGCACGCCGGCGAGGTGCGGCCGACTCCATCGCGTCGTCCACGAGCAGCCGCACTGCCTCATTGGCCGCCTCCAGCTCGCCGGCACGCTCTTCCGGAAAGCGGCTCAAGAGGTCAAGTCCAGCCGCTCCGTCGCGCGGCACGCGGTAGATCTCGACCGCCACCGCGCGCGTCAGCGCGACCGCCTGCTCGCCAACCAGGCGCAGCAGCTCCGGCAGGTCGAGCGTGGCCGCCAGGGTCTTGGTCAGCCGCTGGAGCAGGGCAAGCTGCGAGATGCGCTGCTGCAGCTCGGCGTCCGCCTGGTTGTAGAGCTGCGCGTTCTCGATGGCGATGGCGATCTCGTCGGCGGCCGTCTGCAAGAAGGCCAGCTCGTCGCGGTCAAAGACGCGCCGCTGCCGGCTCAGGATGTTCAGCACCCCCACCAGACGGCTTGGCGAGCGCAGCGCCAGCGGCACCGAGACATGTGAGGTGTAGACGTTGTCGCCGATCAACGGGTAGCTCAGGTAGGCCGGATGTCGGGCAGCGTCGGGAGCGGCCACGATCTCGCGCTTGACCGCGGCGATGCCGGTGATGCCGGCGCCGAGCGGCAGCGTCACCATCCCGGTCGCCTCCGGATTTAGGCCGACCGAGGCGCGCAGCACCAGGGTGTTCGAGCCCGCGTCGTAGAGGAAGATCGAGCCGGAGTCGGCCGCCATCGTCTCGCGCACGACGTGGACAACGGTGCGCAGCATGCCGTCGAGGTCGAGGCTGGCGGTGGCCGCGCGGCTGATGCGGTGCAGCGCGGTGAGGCGCGTCAGCGCGCCGGAGAGCGGATGACCGCCGCCGGCACCGAGATCGCGCGCCTCGACGTACCCTTGCGCCACCGCCGCCAGCACCTCGGGGTCCGCCGGTTCGCCGGCCGCCGCCCACGAGGCCAGCAGCTCGGCATAAACCTCGCTTAGCGCACGGCCCCGCGCGGCAGCCCGCGCGCCGTGTAGCGTCGCCAGTTGATCCAGATGCTCCGGCGCCCCGCCATCGCCTGCTGCCCGCTGCCCCGCGAGGAGCCACTCCGGCGCCTGAACCTCATCACTCATGGTAAACTTACCCTGTCCGTACTGGCGTGAACGGCCGGAAGGGGTCGCATGGACGAGCGTGCGCGATCGCTCGGAGTCGTCACCGAGGGAAGCTTTGCCGCCGGCCTCACCGTTCGCCTCACCCCCGATTCACCGACCGAGTCGCTGCGCGTCGGCAGCTTCGTCGTGCTCGAGGGCGAGAACAACCGCTATTTTAGCCTGATCACCGATCTGCGGCTGCGCATGACCGACGCCGGGCTAGCCGCCAGCCCGCCCGAGCGCCAATCCGCCTTCCTGCGGCGTGTGTTGGCCGGCAGCCACACTTATGCCACCGCCGAGGTTCGCCCCGATCTCATGCTCGAGAACGTCCACGACATCACCGACACGGCCCGCCCCGGGCCGGTGCGCAACATCCCGATGCACTTCGCCGAGATGCGGCTCGCCCGCCCAGAAGACTTCGATCTCGTCTTCGGTTCCGAGAGCCAGACGCGCTTCGCCCTCGGCTCGCCGCCCGCGATGGACATCCGCGTCCCGCTCGACCTCGAAGAGTTTGTCACCCGCAGCAACGGCATCTTCGGCCAGAGCGGCACCGGCAAGAGCGTGCTGACCCGCCTCCTCCTCTTCGGCATCATGAAGAGCCGCACCGCTTCGGTCCTTCTGTTCGACATGCACGGTGAGTACGCCCGCCGGCCGGTTGGATCGCCGGAGCTGGCCGGATTGGTCGATCTCCTCGGCAGCAGCCGCATCCGCGAATACTCGCTCGACCCGACCATGGCCTCCGGCATGAGCCTCCAGATTGGTCTCAATCAGATCGAGCCCGAGGACATCGAACTGTTGGCCGGCGAACTGAACCTGACCGGCACCTTCGGCGCGACCACGCACCAACTCTGGTCGAAGTTCCATCAGAAGTGGCTGGCGACGCTGCTTCAGATGGACATGGAGGAGGTTAAGGAGTTCTGCGCCGAGACCGGCACGCATGAGGGCGCGCTGGCCGCGCTGAAGCAGAAACTGGCGGTGCTGGAGCGCAAGGAGTATCTCCTGCGCAACGCCGAGACTCGCGCCATCGACGACATCCTGGTCCACCTGCAGAAGGGCGAGCATGTCATTCTCACCTTCGGCCGTTACCAGTCGCTGATCGACTATATGCTGGTCGCAAATATTGTGACTCGACGCATCCACCAGCGCTACACCGATCAGGTGTTGCGCTATGAAGGCTCGGGCGGCCACGGCGAGGAGCCGCGCCGGCTCTTGGTCGTGCTGGAGGAGGCGCACAAGTTCCTGGCGCCCGAGGCCGCCCGCCAGTCGATCTTCGGCACCATCGCCCGCGAGATGCGCAAGTACGCCGTGACGCTGCTGGTGGTCGACCAACGCCCCTCCGGCATCGACCCCGAGGTCCTCTCGCAGCTCGGCACGCGCATCACCGGTCTCCTCACCGACAGCCAGGACATCGACGCCGTGCTGACCGGCGCGGCCGACCGCAGCCGCATGCGCGGCCTGCTGGCCAGCCTGCGCCCGCGCCAGGAGTGCCTGATCCTGGGCCACGCCATTCCGATGCCGATCGTGCTGCGCACGCGCGATTACAATTATGACGAGTTGATGGCCGAGGCGCGCGCCGCTGGTATCGGGTCGCCCAATGGCCGCGCCAGCCTCAGACTGCTCAACGACGAAGACGACGAATAGGACACGATGAAGCTGCTGCACTTCGCCGATCTCCACCTCGGCATCGAGAACTACGGCGCGATCAACCCTCGCACCGGTCTGTCCACGCGCGTCGACGACTTCCTGGCGGCGCTCGACCGCATCATCGACGTGGCCATCGCTGAAGAGGTTGATGCGGTCCTCTTCGCCGGCGACGCCTTCAAGAACCGGGATCCGAGCCCGACGCTGCAGCGCGCCTTCGCCTCGCGCATTCGGCGCCTGGCTGCTGCCCAGGTACCGACGGTTCTGTTGATCGGCAACCACGACCTCCCCAGCATCAGCGCGCGCGCTACCGCCATCGAGATCTATGAGGCGCTGGAGATCCCCGGCATCCATGTGGCGCGATCGACGCGCGCCTTCGAGGTCCAGACCAAGAGCGGCACGCTCCAGATCGTGGCCCTCCCCTGGGTGTCTCGCAGCCACCTGTTGACCCGCGAGGAACTGCGTGAGCTGGAGACGAGCGAGCTGCAGCGCCGGGTGGCTGAGCTGATCTCCAGCTCGCTCAAGGAATTGGCCGAGGAGCTGAACGCTGCGAATCCGGCGGTGCTGCTGGCCCACATCAGCGTCGAGGGCGCGCGGCTCGGCTCCGAGCAATCGATCATGCTCGGCCACGAGCTGGTTCTCTCACGCGAGGAGCTGTCGGCCGACCGCTTCGACTACGTGGCGCTGGGGCACATTCACCAGCACCAGGCTATCTCGGAGCATCCGCCGATCGTCTACGCCGGCAGCCCGGAGCGGATCGACTTCTCCGAGGAACGCGAGGACAAAGGCTACGTCATCGTCGAGATCGACCAGACGGTCTCGCCGCGCAAGCCCGACTGGTCGTTTCACGCGCTACCGGCGCGGCCATTCCGCACGCTCAAGCTCACGGCCAGGAGCGAAGACCCGATGGCCGAGATCGAGCGCCTGATCGAGCGCCGTGCCGCCGACATCGAGGGCGCCGTCGTGCGCCTCTCAGTGGCCGTGCCGGCCGAGCGCGAGGAGTTGGTGCGCGTCGATGAGGTGCGTCGCTTGCTGCACGCCGCCGGCGCGTCCTGGGTCGCCCGCGTGGTGCGCGACGTTGAGGTACAGCACCGGCCGCGGGTGGACATCCGCGACGAAGAGGCGCTCAATCCGGAAACGATGCTGGCGCGCTGGCTGGGAACCCGCCAGCTCCCCGACGAGCAGCGCAACAAGGTCCGCGACCTCGGCGTCGGCCTCATTCGCACCCTGCGCGAGCGCGCGGATACGTAGCGCGCATCCCGAAGCGTTGGTGCCACGCTAAGACGGATCCCTCGACTCCGCTCGGGATGACAGGGGGAGTACGGGGCATTCCGGACGAGATAGAACGTCGTCGTTCGCCCCAAAATTAACCCTGTCATCCCGAGCGCAGTCGAGGGATCCGTCGTGGAGTGGCATCCATCGTCGTCGATGGGCACCGACCCCTCTCCCAGCGCGCTGGGGGAGGGGTCGGTAGTGAGGGCACTTCAGCCTACAAATGCCCCTCGAACCAACCCGTGATCGCGTTCAGACGCTCGACGCGGTGCTTCGGCTTGCCGCCGCGTGACAGGCCGTGGCTCTCGCCGGGGAAGCGTAGGAACTCCACCTCGCGCCCCAGCTTCTTCAGCCGCACGTAGAGCTGCTCCCCCTGCTCGATCGGGCAGCGGTAGTCCTGCTCCGAGTGAATGATCAGCAGCGGGGTCGTGATCTCGTGCGCGTAGGTCAGCGGCGACATCTTCAGGAACTGCTCGGGATTCTCCCAGGGGATCGCGTTGGTCTCGAAGATACCGAACCCGGTGCCGATGTCGCTGGTGCCGAAGAAGCTGAGCATGTTGGAGACACAGCGCTGCGTCACCGCCGCCTTGAAGCGGTCGCTGTGACTCACCACCCAGTTGGTCATGAACCCGCCATACGAGCCGCCGGTGACACCCAAGCGGCTTTCGTCGACGAACCCCTGCGCGATGGCATAGTCGACCGCCGCCATCACGTCCGGCATGTCGCTCTCGCCCCAGGTGCCGCGGGTGCAGCCGGCGAACTCCTCGCCGTAGCCCTGGCTGCCCCGGGGGTTGGTGTAGACCACCGCGTAGCCCTGCGCCGCGAGAAGCTGGAACTCGTGGAAGTAGGCGTTGGCGTAGGACGAGTGCGGGCCCCCGTGGATCTCCAGGATCAGCGGGTACTTCTGGCCCTCCTGGAACCCGATCGGCTTCATTAGCCAGCCGTGGATCGGGCGCTTGTCCTCGGCGTAGCTCGGGACGTGGAACTCCTGCGGCTCGCTGACCGCGACGCTCCGCATAAAGTCGCCATTGACGTCGGTCAGCCGCTCCTCCTGTGCGCCGTTGGCATCGCAGATGTAGACCTCGCAGGGATCGATCGGAGTCGAGGCCGCGAACGCCAGTCGCGAGCCGTCTGCACTCAAGCTGTAGGAGAGGACACGCCGCTTGCCGCCGACCACCAGTTTCGGTTCGTTCCCTGGCGTGACACAGTAGATGTGCACGCTCCCCTGGTCGGTTACCGGGAAGTAGATACCTTGCTCGTTCCAGACGATTCCCTCCTCGGCGCCACTGGCGGTATCCACCGACACCGAGGCTGTCGTTGGGCGATCGAGCCCAGCGGTCAGGCTGCGCGGCTCGCCGCCCCCCGCCGCCACGACCCAAACGTTGGCGTTACGGGAGCCGCCCTCGCCCGCCTGTTGGTGGCCGACGATGGCGAGCTGGCTGCCGTCCGGTGACCAGGCCGGCTGGCGGAAACTAGCGTTCGGCCCGCCGATGACGCAGCGCGCCTCGCCGCCACGCACCGGCGTCACCCAGATCTCGCTGGCGTTGTTCGCCTGCCACTCCTCGGTGCGGTTGGAGACGAAGGCGATCCCCTGCCCGTCCGGCGACCAGGCCGGCTGGCCGTCCGACTGCTCGGCGCTGGTCACCTGCCAGGGCGCGCCGCCCTCGGCGGCGACACACCAGATGTGCGCCGGCCTGTTGTCAAGGAAGCCGGGAACCCCGTCCGAGCGGAAGCGCAGCCGGGTAATGCGGACGGCATCGCTCTCCTCTTTGTCCTTCTCGTCCCCGTCCTTCTTCTCCAGGTCGGCGGAGTCGGCCTTCGAGACGAACGCGATCGTGGTGCCGTCCGGCGACCAGGTAAAGGCGTTGACCGGCTGCGGCAGATCGGTCAACTGGCTGGCCTCGCCGCCCGCCGCCGGGATAACCCAGAGCTGCTTCTTGCCCGCGCGATTGGAGAGGAAAGCGAGCCGATCGCCCGTGGGTGACCAGCGCGGGTAACTGTCCTGCGCGTCGGCGGTGGTGAAGCGGCGCGGCTGGCCGCTCGCGGCCGGCACCAGGTAGAGCGAAGAGCGGTAGTCGTTCTTCTCACGGTCGACCCGCGTCTCAACGTAGGCAACCTGTTGAGCGTCCGGAGAAATTTGCGCGTCATTCACCAGCAAAATATTGTAAATGTCATCAGCAGTCAGATGACGCTTGCCCGTTTCCTCGGCCTGTGCCATCGGAACCTCCCCATCACAGCCACCCGCGGCGTCCTACCGTGGGCGGGCGATATTCGCTTGCGGCGCCCAAATCGAAGCCTGCCGGCAATGTGGGGATAGTAGCACAGGACGAAGAGTCCACGGGAGAGGGTGCCTGGTCGTCGGTCCTCGGCCTCAGTCTTCCGCTTCCTCCAGGCCGCGCAGGCGGAGCGTCATCGCCTTCAGCTGGCCGACTACCTCGTTGCGTCGCGCCTGGTAGTCCGCCTCGTCGATGCGCCCGGCGGCACGCTCCTGGTCGAGCACATTGAGCGTGGCCGCCAGCGAGAGCCGCTCGTCTTCCGGCTCGACCGGCACGCCCGCCAACGCCAGCTTCGGCGACGTGGCCCGGTGGCGGCGCAGCAGCTGAAAAATCAGCGCGGCGGCTACCAGCAGCCCCGCGATGGCCGCGATCGCCGCGTACAACGGGCCGTGGGTCGAATTGCCGCTGGCTACCGCTTTCGGCAATCCAGTGACCTGCACCGTGACGCTATCGCCGACGATCGGCCGATCGACCGAGAGGACGTGGTAGTTGACCTCGCTGACGTTGACCGTGCCGTTGTCGTTCATGCCGAGCGAGTTGATGGTGAACGAGTTCACCTGCACCAGCACCTGCAGCGTCCCGGTCGGCATGGCCGAGGGGATCGTCAGCGTGGCGCTCGTGCCGCGGTAGGGCACACCGTAGGCCAGGAGCGCCGTGCTGTTGCCCGGTGGGATGGCCCCGGTCGTCACCAGCGTGCCCTGATCCATGCGCGCGTCGCCGAAATCGAAGCCCGGCTGCGGCTCGATCTGCGCCGCGCCGTCAGGCAACCCGATGCGCAGCACGGAGCCATTGGTCCCGAGATAGGTGTGGTCGCCGGTGTTGTCGATCGACAGGATCTCAAGCATCTCGATCAGGCGCGACCCGGGGTCCGCGCCCGCGATCACCACGCCGCGCGAGGTCAGCGCGACCTTCGAGCCGTCGGTGGTCGTCTCGTAGACCTTGACGTCGGAGCTGGCCTGCGGGGTCTGCGTGAGCTGGATCATCGAGCCGTTGTAGTCCACGTTCTGGTAGCTGACGTGGACGATGTAGGCCTCGCCATCGGTGATCGGAAGGTCTTTGAAGCTATACTTGCCGGCTTGATCCGTCGTCGCGGTGTACTGCTGCTGCAGGTCCATGCCGCTGTAGCGGCCGAGCGTCACGGTCAGCCCGGCGACGCTGCCGCCCCCCGGCGTTGCGTTGCTGACGGTTCCCGTGATGGTGCCGGTCTGCCCCTCCGCCAGCGCCGCCGCCGGCAGCCCCAGTGCGAGCAGGAACATCAAGACACACAGAACGCGGCGAACCATCGCTTTTCTCGCTCCTCTTGCTGCTTGCCGGCTGTCCTCACGCGTGGACCGGCGCGCGAAGTGTAGCACCTCGGCCGCGCCCCTCAGTCGGCCGCTTGCTCGATCAGGGGGCGCGTGCTTTTGACTTGATAGGCCCGGTCAAGCAACTCGATCAGATGAACGACCGGCAGCTCGATCCCCCGTGCTTGCAGACCGGCGCTGAGCTGCAGCATGCAGCCGGGGTTGGCCGAGACGATCAGCTCCGCCTCGGTCGAGAGCGCGTTGTCCAGCTTGCGCGCCAGCAGTT
>DASSHC010000221.1:0-9104 GCA_035693105.1 Thermomicrobiaceae bacterium
CAGCCTGTTTATGGCGTTTGAGGAATTAATCTGGCGTACGCCATCTCGCTCCTAGCCTGTTTCAACAGGCTTCGTCTGCTAGCGCGGTGGTTTTAACCCCGCGCGCCCCCCGGTGACGGCACTCCACGATAATTCCGCAAACGCCATCAACAGGCTTCGTCTGCGAGCGCGGCGGCTTCAGCCCAGGGCTCTCCCCCGGCACGCGGCTACCGTCGGGGCCACCATAGTCCGTTCCAAATCGGACAACTGATGATGGTCCGAATACGCAGGCCGCGGCCGAAGGGATCTCCCTGCTCCGGTCAATACTTCCGCGAAGTGCTCAAGACGCCTCAGTCCGGCCGGCGCGTCGCTGCCTGGTGTCGCCCGGCGGCCCGTCCACCAGGCCGGGTCGCCGGCCCGCGTCCCGGAAGGCGCGCACCGCATTGAGACCACCGCGGGTGAACTGTTAGACTGTCGTCAGTACGCTTTATCGCACGATGTACAGCAGTCCGGCCCGAGGGCACGGAGACCGGCCGCGTTGTGAACCACGCCGCGGCGGCTGGCAAGGGGGGTGGAAGCGATGGCGCAGCGGGCGAAGCGATCGCCGGAGGTGGCGGACTACCGCTACGACGAGGCCAGCCGCAAGAACATCCCGTCGGCGGGCAACGCGGCGCAGGGCACGCTGCACGACGCGCCCAGGCGCCCCTTCAGCTACGACCCGCACCGGCCGCCCGAGCTGCGCTTCGACGCCTCGGGCCGCGAAGACGGCATCCCCGCGCTGCTCGCGGAGGCCCTGGCTCGGCCGCTGACCGCTGATGAGGTGCGCACCCTCACCGCCGCGCTGCGCGACCACCAACCCTGGCTGGAGTGGGCCGGCAAGCGCGAGGCGCGCGGCTTCGAGGTCGAGCCGCTGGCCCTGAACATCCACGAGCGCGTCTCGGCGCAGGCCATCCTCAAGGTCGCGGCGCGGCAGCCGGTGCAGCGCTCGCTCTTCGCCGACCCCGAGCTGGACTACCGCGAGGCCGTGCAGTTCTACCGGCACGACGTCGACTGGAGCAACCGCCTCATCCTCGGTGACTCGCTCCAGGTGATGACCAGCCTCGCCTACCGCGAAGACCTGGCCGGCAAGGTCCAGATGATCTACATGGACCCGCCGTATGGGATCAAGTTCGCATCGAACTTCCAGACCGAGATCGGCAAGCGGGATGTCAAGGACAAGGAGAGCGACCTGACCCGCGAGCCGGAGATGGTCAAGGCGTATCGCGATACGTGGACCCTCGGCGTTCACTCCTACCTGGCATACTTGCGGGATCGCTTGATTCTCTGCCGCGAGTTGCTGACCGATTCGGGCAGCATTTTCGTCCAGATTGGCCAGGAGAATGCTCATTTGGTTCGAAGTGTCTTGGATGATGTGCTCGGCCAAGAGAACTTCATTGATGATATCTGCTTTTTAAAGACCGGCGGTCTGATCCAAAGTTTCTTGCCGGCGACCTACGATCATCTACTCTGGTATGGCAAAGAGAAGACCCTGACCAAGTATTATCCCTTGTTCGCGCCCAAGGCAGCAGGAGCCGGCTCAGACTATCAGCTTGTTTCACTCGTTTCAGGCGAGCGACGGCGGCTCAACCGGCTGGAAGCAGAGGACCTTTCAACCCTACATGCCGAAGCCAGAGTGTTCCAGTCCACTTCCCTTGAGTCAGCCAATCCGACGTTTGGATTCTCGTACCAAAATGCCGAATACCGCCAACGATGGAAGTCGAATCTGACCGGTTTAAGTAGGCTAGCCTCGGCCAACCGGTTATACGAGGCGACCTCGAAGTTGCGTTATGTTCGGTATGTTGATGACTTTCCCGTGATTCCCTTGACTGACGTGTGGATGGACACAGGATCCAGCGGCTATAGGGATGCAAGCCTGTATGCGGTCCAGACAGTGGACAAGGTGATTGCGCGCTGCATGCTCATGACCACCGACCCCGGCGACCTCGTCCTCGATCCAACCAGCGGCAGCGGCACGACCGCCTACGTCGCGGAGCAGTGGGGCCGGCGCTGGATCGCTATCGACACCAGCCGCGTCGCCAACGCGATTGCGCGGGAGCGCATCCTGACCGCGAGCTTCCCGATGTACCGGGTGCGGGGCGACGACGCCGGCAACCCGGCAGCGGGCTTCATCTATAAGACCGTGCCGCACATCACCCTCAAGAGCATCGCCCAGAACGTGGCGCTCGATCCCATCTTCGCCACACACCAGCCGATCCTCGACGCCAAACTCGCCGCGCTCAACCAGGCGCTGGCCCGCGTCACCCCCGCCCAACGGAGCGACCTCCTCGCCAAACTCGCCCATAAGGAGCAGGCCGAGGGGAAGCGGGCCGTCAGCGAGGCGGACCGGCGGCGCTGGCTGCTGCCCAAAGACGGCTGGCAGGAGTGGCAGGCGCCCTACGACGCCGACGACGACTGGCCCGAGCCGCTGAAGCAGGCGCTGCGAGACTACCGCGCCGCCTGGCGCGCCAAGATGGACGAGGTCAACGCCTGCATCGCGGCCCACGCCGAGCAGGAGGAGCTGGTCGATCAGCCGGAGATCGTCAAGGGCGTCACCCGCGTCTCGGGGCCGTTCAGCGTCGAGGCCGTCATCCCACAGGAGGAGTCGCTGGACGGCGCGTCGCCCATCGGCGGCGCGCCCGAGGAGTTGGACAGCTTCGAGGCGCACGGCGGCGTCGAGGCGGCCAACGGCGAAGCCTATCTCGACCGCATGATCGGCTACCTGCGCGCCGACGGCGTGCGCTTCCCCGACAACCGCGTGCTCAGCTTCGCCCGGCTGGAGCCGCTGGCCGGCGGCGACTTTATCCACGCCGAGGGCGAGTGGCGCAGCGACGACGGCGCCGAGCACCGCGTGGCGGTCTCCTTCGGGCCCGAGTTCGGCCCGGTCACGGGCTACCAGGTCGAGCAGACGCTGCGCATGGCCAACCGGCGCGGCTACGACGACCTGCTCTTCGCCGGTTTCACCTTCGACGCCGCGGCCCAGGCCATCATCCAGGAAGACCCCCACCCGCGCGTCCGCAGCCACCTGGCCCTGATCCGGCCCGATGTCAACATGGACGGCCTGCTCAAGACCGTGCCCAACAGCCAGATCTTCACCGTCTTCGGCCTGCCCCGCACCGTGCTCCACCCCGCCGGCGAGCGCTTCACCGTCGAGATGCAGGGAGTCGATATCTACGACCCCGTGGCCAACACCGTCCACGCCACCAGGGCCGACAAGGTGGCGGCCTGGTTCCTCGATAGCGACTACGACGGCCAGACCTTCTGCATCACCCAGGCGTTCTTCCCCGACAAAGACGCCTGGAAGAAGCTGGCGCGAGCCTTGAAAGGCGCCATCGACGAGGAGCGCTTCGCCCAGCTCGCCGGCAGCGTCAGCCTCCCCTTCCCCCCTGGCCGGCACCGGCAGGCGGCGGTCAAGGTGATCGACCCGCGCGGCAACGAGGTGCTGCGGGTCCACCGGCTGGACGACGAGGTGCGCTATGGCGGCCAATAGCGCGGCAGGCGCGCAGGCCGCCCTGCCGGTGCAGCCGGTCGGCAAGCCGATCCTGGCCAGCCCCTACGTCGAGCCGGCGGAGCACTGGAGCTTCGACCGCGACCTCGCCGAGTGGCGGCGGACCCCCGGCCGGCGCCCCGCCAGCTACTGGTACAAGACGCAGCGCACCGGCAGGGCGCAGCTCTCGCTGTTCGCCGAGGAGGAGCGCGACGACATCCCGCTGATCAACCTGCTGCGCGAGGACGTCACGCGCTGGCGGCAGCGCAACCACGAGGGCGCCACGCCGATCACCCGGCAGTTGCTGGCGCACTGGGCGCGCGCGGACCGGCCCCGGCGCCTCTTCTTCTGCCAGCTCGAAGCCGTCGAGACCATCATCTACCTGACCGAGATCCTCGGCTCGGGCCGCCGGCCGCGCTGGAGAACCGCCGTCAGCCCCGAGGACTTCGCCACGCTCTGCCGCGGCGGCATGCCGGAGTTCGCCACCCGGCTGGCCCAGGCGGTCAGCCCCACGCTGGTCGACCAGCCCAACGAGGCGGATCTGCCGAGCCTGCGGCGTTACGGCTGCAAGATGGCCACCGGCGCGGGCAAGACGGTAGTGATGGCCATGCTGATCGCCTGGTCGCTCTGCAACCGGGGCCGCGTGCCCGGCGACACGCGCTTCCCCGCGGCGGTGCTGGTCGTCTGCCCCAATCTGACCATCAAGGAGCGGCTCCAGGTGCTGCGGCCCGACAGCAGCGAGAGCTACTACGCCGCCTTCGACCTGGTGCCCGCGACGCTGATGCCGGAGCTGCAAAAGGGCAAGGTGCTGATCACCAACTGGCAGCGCTTCCGGCCCGAGAGCCCCCACGCCGAGGGCGGCAAGACCTATCTGGTGGTGGACAAGGGCGAGGAGAGCCCGGCGGCCTTCGCCCAGCGCATCCTCGGCGACCTGGCGGATCGCGGCCCGATCCTGGTGCTCAACGACGAGGCACACCACGCCTACCGGCCCGCGCCCATCGACGAGCGCGACGCCAAGAAGATGAGCGCCGACGAGAAGGCGGAGCGCGAGGAGGCCACGGTCTGGGTCTCGGGGCTGGACCGCATCAACCAGGCGGTGGGCGTTCAGTTCTGCGCCGACCTCTCGGCCACGCCCTTCTACCTCCACGGCAGCGGCTACATCGAGGGCGCGCCCTTCCCCTGGCTGGTGAGCGACTTCGGCCTGGTGGACGCCATCGAGTCCGGCATCGTCAAGATCCCGCGCCTGCCGGTCAGCGACGCCACGGGCCGGCCCGAGCCCAAGTACTTCCGCCTGTGGCAGAACATCGCCGGCAACCTCCAGCCCGGCGAGAAGCTCCCCGGCGGCAAGCCCAAGCCCGAGGTCGTCTGGCGCGAGGCCGAGGACGCGCTGCTGACGCTGGCCAGCCAGTGGGAGGAGCGCTTCCGCTACATCCAGCAGGCCACGCCGGGCCAGGAGCACACCCCGCCGGTCCTGATCGTGGTCTGCGACAACACCGACACCGCCGAGTTGTTCTACCGCAACATCTCCGGCGAGGAGGTCGTCCCGGCCCTCGACGCCGGCGAGCTCGACGGCGAGGATGAGGAGGACGCGGAGGAATCGCGCCCCAGGCCGAGGCGCGGCAAGCCGAAGACGCGGACGGTCTACGGCAACAGCCGGCTCTTCCCCGAGTTCGCCAATGAGCCGGGGACGCGCCACACCTTGCGCATCGACTCCAAGCTCTTGAGCGAGATCGAGAGCGACGGCGAGGCCACCCGCGAGCAGAGCGCGCACCAACTGCGCGAGGTGCTCAACACCATCGGCCGCGCCGGGCAGCCGGGGGAGCAGGTGCGCTGCGTCGTCTCGGTGCAGATGCTCAATGAGGGCTGGGACGCCAACAACGTCACCCACATTCTCGGCCTGCGCGCCTTCACCAGCCAGCTCCTCTGCGAGCAGGTGGTGGGGCGCGGCCTGCGCCGCATGAACTACACGCCGGACCCGGAGACCGGCCTCTTGACCGAGGAGTACGTCGATGTCTACGGCGTGCCCTTCAGCGTCATCCCCTTCAAGGGCCGTGAGACGAAGCAGCCGGAGCCGGGAGACAAGCCGAAGAACCGGGTGCGCGCGCTGGATGAGCGTGCGGCCCTGGAGCTGCGCTTCCCCGTGGTGGAGGGGTACGTCTTCGACCTGCACCGGAATCTGATCAAGGCCGACATCGACGCCATGCAGCCGACGGTCTTGCAACCGGATCAGCGGCCCACCGCCGTCTTCGTCCAGCCGCGCATCGGCATGCAGGAGGGCAAGCCGACCGTCTCCGGGGCCTTTGAGGGTGTCTCTCAGGACCGGCACGCCTACTACGAGAGCGTCCACCCGCAGACCATCGCCTTCGAGATCGCCCGCACCCTGGTGGGCCGGCTCAGCGAGGGCGCGGCGAATGACCGCTTGAAGAAGCTGCTGGTGGCCCGCAACCAGCTCTTCCCCCAGGTCTACCGGCTGGTCGATGCGTACATCCGCGCGAAGGTCGTGCTCAACGGTTGCGAGCCGGCGGAGCTGGGCTTGCAGGTCTACGCCGAGCAGGTCGTCGAGCGGCTGACGGCGGCCATCGAGCCCAACGACGAGGCCGGCGAGCCGCCGCTGCTGCCGCTCCTGAACCGCTACAAGCCCATCGGCTCCACGGACGGCGTCGACTTCATCACGACCCGTCCCTGCTTCGGCACCCGCAAAAGCCACATCAACCAGGTCGTGCTGGATACCGGCACCTGGGAGCAGTCCGCCACCTTCCGGCTGGAGCAGAGCCGCGTCGTGTCGTGCTATGCCCGCAGCGACGGCATGGAGTTCGTCATCCCCTACGACTACCTCGGCGTCTTGCACCACTACCAGCCCGACTTCCTGGTCAAGCTCAGCAGCGGCATCACGCTGGTGCTGGAGATCAAGGGCCACGAGGACGAGCAGGACCGCGCCAAACACGAGGCGGCAGGCCGCTGGATCAAGGCTGTCAACCACTGGGGGCAGCTCGGCCGGTGGCGGTTCCACGTCTGCAAGAACCCGCAGCTGCTGGAGCGCGAGCTGGCCTGGCTGGTGGAGCGAGACGCGGAACTGCCGGGAGCCGCTGCCGGCGTGTGACGCCGGCTGTGCCCGACCGGCTACGGAAGGATGTCGCTCGGCACGAGCTGGAGCGCGGGCAGGGTGGTGGACGGGATCGTCTCACCCGGGCGGAAGATGGTGGCGACCCGGTAGCCCTCGGCGGTCGGCTCGCTGTAGCGCGTGAGCAGGCGGCCGGGGAGGTCGACGATCCAGGTCTCGGGGATGCCGGCGCGGGCGTAGCGCGGCAGCTTCACGTCGCGGTCGTAGGCCAGCGTGCTGTCGGCGACCTCGATGAGGAGGAGCACGTCGGACGGGACGGGGTGGCCAGCATGTTGCCGCACGGACTGCTGTACCACGGCCACGTCCGGCTGAGGTTCGTCGTGCTCGCCAAGCGCGATAGGGTTCTGAATGCTGACGATGGCCTGCCGGCCGAGCGCCAGGACCAGGAACTGGTTGAGCAGGTTGACACAGGTTGCGTGGTACACGCCGATGGGGTTCATCGCCACGATCTCGCCGTCGAGCAGCTCAACCCGGTCATCCTCCCCGAAGATGCCCGCCTCGCCCATGCGCTGGAAGTCGTCCACGCTGAACCGGTAGCGCGTGAGCACCTGAGAAGGTGCCGTGGTCGTCATGCTGACACCTCCCGATCGTGGAATGCCGCTTCGCTGTTTCGGCGGGCCACGGCAAGCGCTCGCCCCGCGAATCCGCCGTTCACCAGTCCCATAGGACCGTCCCGACCCCTGCAAGTATCCCATAGAACCTGAGCGCTGGCCCAAGGGGCTCGGTCCCCCTCCAGGCGAGCGACTGTGGGACGGTGCTCATGGTACCCGCGAAGGTGTTCCGCTGGATATCGCTCCTCATCCGCCAGGCGCCAAACGAGGACCCCCCAGAAGCGGGAGCACCAGGATGAGTCCCCCTGGCCGCCGCGACGAAGATGAGCGCCCGAGGCGTAATCGCGTGGGTCAATCGCGTGGGTGTTTGTGGCATCTCTTCATGGTGCTCGTTCCCCCTGGGGCCGAGACTACGAGACGTGGACACCGCGCTTCGCCGTCACCGCACACGCTCCACGCTTCAGCGGAGCGCGATGCCGAGGGCCGGGGGTCCGCGTGTGTTGCATTTGTCCCTGATTGAGGGTAGATTAGACCCACTCGGCCAATGACGACTCGAGCGCGTAAACGAATTGCAAGCGCCTCGGCGGTTGCAGCGATTGTGAAAGCGCTGTCTCTCGAATCGTAGGTGCATGGACGGCGCGACTGTGCATGCGGTTTGAGCTCCAATTGGTAGTCTGTCACGCCGACCGCTTCGAAGGATTCGGCGTTGCGCGGCGGGGCAGGATAGCGCACCGCGGGGGAGGGACGAACACCGGCGCAGACGGAGATGCTGGGCGCGAATCCGAGGGGGGGAATGCCGGCGTGTCTACGCTCTCAGTCCAACTGTTCGGCAGGTTCCGAGTCGTGGCCCACGATCGGGTACTGGCCTGCTTCGAGGGGGCCAAAGTTCAGGAGCTCTTCACCTATTTGCTGCTGCACCGGGATCGTCCGCACCTGCGCGAGGTGTTGGCGGATATTCTCTGGGCCGACAGCGAGGGGCAGTCGAGGAAGTATCTGCGACAGGCCCTGTGGCAACTTCAACGCGCGCTGGAGACCGGCACCGAGGGAGCGGCCTCCGACGTGCTCTGCACGGACGGTGACTGGATCGGCATCAACCCCAACACCGCGCTCCAGACCGATGTCGCCCAGTTGGAATACGCCTGGTCGCTGACATCCCCGCTGGCGGGCTCCGCGCTCGACAGCGCCGGGGCCGACGTGCTTCGGCGTGCCGTCCGCCTCTATCGGGGTGACCTGCTCGAGGCCTGTTATCAGGACTGGTGCCTGTTCGAGCGCGAGCGGCTCCAGCACCTCTATCTCGGCCTCCTCGACAAGCTCATGGACTACTGCGAAGCTCACGGACACGTTGAGGAAGCGGTGCAACACGGACGTCACATGCTCCGCTTCGACCGCGCGCATGAGCGAACGCACCGGCGGCTGATGCGCCTGCACTATCTGGCCGGCGACCGCACGGCGGCGCTGCGCCAGTACCACGAGTGCGCCGCCCTGCTCCAGGCGGAGCTCGGCGTCGCGCCGGCCCGCGGCACCGTCGCGCTCTACGAGCAGATCCGCCGCGATCTGGTCGCGGGGGTCGCGCCGCGGCTGGATCTCGGCCTCCCGGGCCGGGCCGCGGCCTCGATGGATCACCTGGTGCAGCAATTCGACCAGATGCACGTCCTGCTCACCCGGCTGCAGGAGCAGATCACCGGCGCCGAGCGGCGACGCTGAGCTGTCGCCGCGGCCGCCCCGCGCCGCCTCGCTCTCGCCCGCCCGATTGGCGTCGCGGGGCGGCGTTTCCCCGCCCAAAAGACGCTCGCGCGGACGCACGGCAGACGCCGGCGCGACACCCTGCACCATACAGTCACAGCAGGGCACACCCCTGACCGGCCGACCGTGCAGGACGTCGAGGGCAGCATGCAACCAGCCGAGGCGGAGGTCCACTCGTTCATCGTCA
>DASSHC010000222.1:0-19171 GCA_035693105.1 Thermomicrobiaceae bacterium
CGCCGGGCCGGCGATCTGCTTGTCGGCCACCAGGGCGTGAATGGCCGGCTCCAGTAACTGGCGCGCCCCCAGCGACAGCCCCATCGCCTCGTAGACCGTCGAGACGCCCAGCCGCGCCAACCCGGCGACGATCTGTGGGTCCGGCCGCTCGATCCGGGTGAAGATCCGCTCCTGCATGTTCACTCCTCCGCCTCGCCGCTCGTCGGCTTTGAACGGTACCAGCCCGGCGCCGGCCGCGGAAGCGGGTCGCCTGCGTATACTCGCGACATACGGGTGAGGGAGGACGGTTCATGCTCGAGCCTGACGAGTTCCGCGACGTGATGGCCCGCTTCCCCAGCGGTGTGACGGTGGTGACGACGGCCAGCCCGGACGGCTACCACGGTGTCACGGTCTCCGCCTTCTGCTCGCTCTCGCTCGAACCGCCGCTGGTGCTCGTCTGCATCGACAAGGCGATTCAGAGCCACGACCTGATCACGAATGCGTCCGCCTTCGTGGTGAACCTGCTGGCGCGCGACCAGTCCTTCCTGGCCGAGCAGTTCGCCGGGCGCACGCCGCTGGCCGATCCCAGCTTCAGCCGCCTGCCACACCGGCTGGGCGAACTCGGAGCGCCGGTCCTGGACGGCACGGTGGGGCATGTCGAGTGCGAGCGCTGGGCGGCGTACGATGGCGGCGACCATACCATCGTCGTCGGCCAGGCCCACGGGCTCGCTCTCGGACCGGCCAGCGACCCACTGGTCTACTTCGAACGCGGCTTCACAGATTTGGCGTGGTGAACGGGGTTGCCCTCACAGCTCCAGGTCGTAGCGCTGCTCGCGCAGCCGGACGCCCCAGGGCGCGGCTTCGGGCGTCTCCTCGGTCAGATGGAAGCCGGCGCCGGTGTAGAGCCGGGCGGCGTCGGCCAGGGGGCTGACCGTCCAGAGGTAGACCGAGCGGAAGCCGGCCGCGCGGCTGAAGTCGAGGGCCTCGCGCAGCAGCCTGCCCCCCAGACCGCGCCGGCGAGCGTCAGGGTGCACCAGGAACCAGCGCAACTGCGCTTCGTCGTTCTCCCGCCCGAGAATCCCGACCGAGCCGACCAGCCGGCCCGCCGCCTCGGCCAGCCAGAGCCGGTCACGCGCGGGAGTCGTCCGCTGAACGATCTCGCCCAGGCTCCCGGCCACGTAGGCCTCGAAGCGGTTGTCGAAGCCGTACTCCTCGCCGTAGAGCAAGCCGTGCAGCTCGGTCAGCCGGCCGAGGTCGCCCGGCCACAGCTCGCAGCGCAGCGTCACCGGTGAATTGGTGCTCATCGTCGGTCCCCGCTCCTTCCGTTCAGACGAACCGCAGCAGCCAGAGGCGGGCCATGCCGCCGAGGATACCGGTCCACATCCTCCCCGTGCGCTGGGCGAGGTTCCCCGCTGCACCGGCCACCGGCCCCTTTCGTCGCTCCCAGCCGCGCCGCGCATCGCCACCCGCCCGCCGTGCCGAAGTGCTGATTCCGCTTACTGCTATGCTAGGGAGCAGGAGGCGACATGTCATCGTCATCGAAGTCGAATTTGAACTTGAACGCGCGTCGCCGCCGCCTACGCGAGCGGGAGCCGGCGCCGACTCCGGGCGGCGCGCGGCTGCGCGCGGTGCGCGAGCGGGCTGGGCGCACCCAGCTCTGGGTCGAGGCCGAGGCCGAGCTGGGCACCGGCTACCTGCAGCGGATCGAGTCGGGCCGGGTGCGCCTGCCGGTGCGCGCCACGCTGGAGCGCATCCTCGACGCGCTCGGGGCACGCTACAGCGAGCGGCGCGAGGTGCTGGAGCTCTTCGGCTACGCGGTCGCCACGCCGCTGCCGGACGAAGACGACATCGCCTGGGCGCTCCTGGTCTCCCGGCACGAGCTGGACGACTTCCCCTTCCCCGCCTACGTGCTCGACTGCACCCACCGCCTGATCGCCTGGAATCGCCTCGTGCCGCGCCTCTTCGGCCTGCGGCCGGATGGACCGCAACTGGCGCGTCTGGCGCGGCGGTCGATCCAGGCCGCCTGGTTCGACACCGCCTCGCCCCTGGCACGGCTGGTGGCCGAGCCCGACTCCTTCCTGCCCGCGCTGATCCGCGCCATGCGCTACGAGATGCGGCCCTTCCGCGGCGAGACCTGGTACGCCGGCCTGCTCGATCAGCTACTGGCCCTGCCGCGCTTCCGCCACCACTGGACGCTGCTGGAGGAGGAGCCGTCGCCGGTGACCGAGACCCGCGCCGTAATGCCGCTGCGGCTGAACGTGCCCGGCGCCGGCACGCTCCTCTTCCGGCTCTCGGCCGAGCGCTTCGCACTCGACGCGCGCTTCCGGGTCATTTACTACTTCCCCTCGGACGAGGCGACCATGCGCCAGTGCGTCGAGTGGGGCATTCAGGAGACTTCCGAACGCGCCGCCGCCGAGACGACGTGGCCGGCCTGGCGCTGACGAAACGCCTCAACGCCGAGCGGCGTGGGGCGATCGTCCGGCGCTGGGCCGGCGACCGGCGACCGATGCTGGTCGACGTCTCCCTCGCCTTCCTCCTCTCCCGGCTCATCTTCTACGCCGCCGCCCTGGTGGCGCTCTGGGCGCTGCCGGAGTACCACGCCGGCGCCTACGTGCCTTGGCACACGCCGTCCCCCGCGCTGATCGACGCCAGTTGGCGCTGGGATGCCGGCTGGTACGGCACGATCATCGCCCACGGCTACCGACTAGTGCCGGGGCAGAACAACGTCGCCTTCTTCCCGCTCTACCCGCTGCTGGTGCGGCTCGCGCTTCTCCCCTTCTCGCTCAAGTGGATGTACCTGGCCGGCGTGCTGGTCAACCACCTCGCCTTCTTGGCCGCGCTCGTCGCCATTTGGAGTTACGTCGAGCGAACCGGTGGCCGGGGCCTGGCGCGGCGCACGCTCTACTTGTTGGCGATCTTCCCCGGCAGCTTCTTCTTCGCGGCGGCCTACAGTGAGTCGGTCTTCCTCTTGACCGCGGCGGGCGTTTTCCTGGCGCTCCAGCGCGGCCGCTACGGGCTGGCCGGCGGCTGCGCCCTGCTCGCCAGCCTGACGCGGCCGCCGGGGATCCTGCTCGCCCTCCCGATCGCGGTCGAACTGTGGCGGCGGCATCGCGCCGGCATCTCGGAGCTGGCCCGGCGCGGCACGGCGCTCTTGCTGGTCCCGCTCGGGCCGCTCCTCCTGATGAGCTATTTCTGGTGGCGCTTCGGCCAGCCGCTCGTCTTTCTCTCGGCGCAGGGCTCCTGGACGCGCACCCGCGCCACACCCTGGTGGACGCTCACAAAGTCGCTGGATCTGATCGAGTCCGGCGGCGGTTGGAACCTGCAACTGATGGTGGTCGTCAACACGGCGGCCGTACTGCTCGCGCTGGTGCTGGGGCTGGCGCTCCTTGGGCGCGAGCCGGCGGCCGCCGTCTTCGTGCTGGCCAGCATCGCGGTTCCGCTCGCCTTCCCGCCCAGCACCAACCCGAGCACCAGCCTGGCGCGCTTCGTGGTGGTCCTCTTTCCGCTCTTCGTGCAGCTCGCGCGCTGGGCCAGGCAGCGGCTCACGCTGGCGCTCCTGACCGCCGTCTTCCTCCCCACGAATTTCCTCCTGGCCGCGCTCTTCGTGCGCTGGTACTGGGTCGTCTGACGGCGCTTCAGCGGGACGACGATTCGATCGTGGCGCGATCGAACGGGCACGGCTCCTGCCTGGGCGGTTAGAATGCTACGGTCGGTGATCCACCAGCGCCCCAGACGGCTTCCGGTTCGAGGAGAGGAACGGCATGGCCGAGTTCGACCCGCCGCACGAGGTGGCAAGCCTGGGCGGCAACCCCTTGTCGTCGCTGCGCTACCGCGACAACCGGGTCTTCTGGATCGGCACGTCGTTCTCCAGCATCGGTCAGGCCGCCTTCCTGGTGGCGTCGAGCTGGCTGGCCTTCCGCCTGGGCGGCAGCGGCGCGGTGGGCATCGTGACCTTCGCCACCATGATCCCGCTCTTCCTGGCGACGCTGGCCGGCGGCGTGCTGGCGGACCGGCAGGAGCGGCGCCGGCTGGTGCTGGCCGCCGAGGCGGCCCAGGGGGTGCTCGCGCTCGTGATCGCCGTGCTGGCCTGGCGCGGAGCCATGGGCCTCGCCCAGCTCGTCGTGCTCGTCTTCCTCACCGGGGTGGCGCGCGCCATCGAGATGCCGACCGTGCAGACGGTGCTGCCCAATCTGGTGCCGCGCGATGAGCTGCTCAACATCTTCTCGCTGAACAACCTGGCCAATCGCGGCTCGCGCTTCGTCGGCCCGGCGCTGGTCGCCACGCTCCTCGAGCTGCGTGGCCCCGCCCCGGCCTTCCTGGTGATCGCGCTCCTCTACCTGCTGGCGCTCAGCCAGGTCGTGCGCGTGCCTCGCATGCGGCAAACACACGTCAGCCAGCTCAATCTGCGGCAGCAGGTCGCCGAGGGGGCGCACTACATCGCCGGCCACAGCCCCTTGGGTCTGCTGCTGCTGGTCGTCGTGCTCCACTGTCTCCTGACGATGTCGTTCGACTCCACCCTGCCGCTCTTCGCCAGCCAGAATCTGAACGGCGACGGCGCGATCTACTCCACTATGGTCTCGGCCATGGGGCTGGGCTCGATCGTGGCGGCGCTGCTGCTGGCGAGCATCCACTCGCAGCGCGGGCGCGGCGCGCTCCTGCTGATCGGGGGGATCGGCAGCGGCGCGGCGACCGCGCTGATGGCCATCTCGATGAACAACCTGCTGGCGCTGAGCGCGATCTTCCTGGTAGGCATGATGACCACCTGGTTCATGACGCTGGCCAACACCATGATGCAGGAGGCCGTGCCGGACGGGCTGCGCGGGCGCATCTCGGGGATCTACCTGATGAGCGCCAGCGGGGTGATGTCCTTCGGCAACCTCGGCGCCGGCTACCTGGCGGCGCGCTACGGCTCGGCGGCGGTGCTCGGCCTACCGGCGCTCGGCTTCATCGTGCTCCTGCTGGCCTTCAGCGGCCTGCGCCCGGCCCTGCGCCGGCTCTACCGCGCGGGCTCCTTCTCGCTCGAGCAGCCCGGCGCCCTGGAGCCGCTCAACGTGGCGGATTAGAAGCGCGGCACCAGGAAAACGCGCGGGCGCATTCTCTGGCTAAACTTCCTGCGCCAATTTCGTAATCGCGAGGCCTCCGGATTGTGCGAGCCGCCACATTTAAATTTGGAATGACTTCCCATGCGACGGAAGCAGCAGAGGTTCTTGCCAACACCGCAGTCGCCGTCGCTGTTCCTTCGCCTGGATCCAACGTAGGTCTCGCTGTATTCGACTGCCACCCCTTGGCGCAGCTTGGCGCGCCGCACGAGGATCTGTTCGGTCGCAGATCACTCGACCGGAGGATGCCAGTACGGAGTGCTCAGAACAGCCTCTCTTCGGATCAATCGCTCGCCCAACGGACAGATTTGGCCCGTTCCGCCCCATCAACCTTCGATCCACCAGTATTTGTCCGGCACGTCAGCGCTTACCTTGCGCAGATCGCCGGAGCCGAAGTTCAACCGAGGCAAGTTGCTGGCACATCGAGTGTCCCGGCTGATCGTCGCAGATGAACTCGTTGAACCCGAGAATCAGATAGGCGAGGTCGGCGTCACTGAGCGATGCCGCGTAGTCCATAAGAGCCTCTGCGAGCGCATAGATGCGCACGCGATTCTCGCTGCCAGTTCCTCGTCTCGATGCGTGTCGCTCGCCCAATGCGACGCCTTCCCAATCCCTCGAGTTGGCTTTGCAATCTAGCGACAGGCATCGTTTAGCTGCATTGCGGCTGGTGCGGCGTGATTGGTCAGCAACGGTTGGTATCGTGCGGTGCTCCACGATCTGTGACCATTTGGTTTACCCGTTCGTCACAGATTTGTTGTATGATGATGTCACATTGGCGGGTCAAGTCGGAGGAGGCGCATAGTGTCTACTGCTGCGAGCGGCAAGAAGGGGAACAAGCCGAGTCGGGTCGTTGGAAAGCGCGACAGGAATATGGTACGCATCTCTGCCCAGACACACAGTGTTCTGCATCAACTCTCGCAGGAGACAGGTGAACCAATGCAGGACCTGATCGCAGTGGCAGTCGAGGCAATGCGCCGCAAGCGCATATTAGAGATGACAAATGCGGCCTATGCTGCCATGCGCGCTGATCCAGAGCGATGGCAGGAGGAGTTGGACGAAAGGCGGGAGTGGGAAGAGACCCTCACCGATGGTCAAGAGGACGAATAGTTGGCTGGCAAGCCGTCCCGAGGCGAAGTTTGGCGCGTCGATCTGGAACCTGTCCGCGGACATGAGCAAGGACGTGTCCGGCCTTGCGTCATCGTCTCAGACGATGTTTACAACCACGGCCCGTCCGAGATGGTCGCAATCGTTCCAATTACCAGCAAGGCGAAAGGAATCCCGCTTCACGTGGCTGTCGACCCACCGGAGGGCGGCCTGACCACACGAAGCTACATCAAGTGTGATGACGTGCGAACGATCGCGGTTGAGCGCCTGTCAAAACAGTTCGGCAAACTGTCTGACATAGTCATGCGGGAGGTCGATGATCGTCTGCGCATCTTCCTCAGTCTTGCGTAGCACACAGCCCCGCTAATGAATTAGAAAGTCTAGTCGCATCAAAGTGCTCCGCTGTCGCTTGTCGAGGCTTGCGTCGAGTCCCAACATCCCTAAATCGAATCCTTGGCTATTTGATTGCTCGACCGACGCCCTATTTGTAATACTGGCGCACGTTGTCGGCGATGCGGCGCAGCGACTGCTGGATGTTCTCCAGCGAATTGGCGTAGGAGAGGCGCAGGTAGCCCTCACCGCCCCGGCCGAAGGCCGTGCCGGAGAGGAGCGACACGCCCGCCTCGTTGAGCAGCCGGTCGGCCACCACATCGCTCTTGGCGCCGAGCGCGCTGACGTTGGGAAAGGCGTAGAAGGCGCCGGCCGGCGTGCGGCAGGTGATGCCCGGGATCTCGTTCAGCCCGGCCACGATCGTGTCGCGCCGCACGCGAAACTCCCCGACCATCGTGTCGACCGACTCCTGCGGCCCGGTCAGCGCCGTGACCCCGGCGAGCTGGGTGAAGGCCGGCGCGCAGGAGGTGCTGTTGACCACCAGGCGGTTGACCGCCTCGACCAGCCCCGTCGGAAAGACGCCGAAGCCCAGCCGCCAGCCGGTCATGGCGTAGGTCTTCGAGAAGCCGTCGAGGATGATGGTGCGCTCCGCCATGCCGGGGAAGGCGACGACGCTGACCGGCTGGCCCTCGTAGGTGATGCGCCAGTAGATTTCGTCGGACATGACCAGGAAGTCGCGCTCGACGGCGAGCCTGGCCAGCTCGGCGAGCGCCTCGCGGCCGATGATGCCGCCGGTCGGGTTGTGTGGTGAGTTGACGATCACCAATTTGGTGCGCTCGCTCACCAGGGAGCGCAGCTCGTCCGGATCGAAGCCGAAGTCTTTGTCCTCGCGCAGCCGCAACGGCACCGGCTTGGCGCCGGCGAAGTTGACGACCGACTCGTAGATCGGGAAGCCGGGATCGGGGTAGATCACCTCGTCGCCGGGACCGGCCAGCGCCAGGATGCTGTAGAAGATAACCGGCTTGCCGCCCAGCGTCACCACCACCCGGTCGGCGCCGGTCACCACCCCACGCGTGCGGCTGACGTAGTCGGCGATCGCCTCGCGCAGCACCGGCAGCCCGGCCGAGGGCGTGTAGTGGGTCTGCCCGTGGCGCAGCGCCTCGACCGCCGCCTCGACGATGTGCGGCGGCGTGTCGAAGTCCGGCTCGCCGATCTCCAGGTGAATGACATCCACCCCCTCGGCCTCCAGCGCGCGGGCGCGCGAGAGTACGTCGAAGGCGCTCTCGGTCCCCAGGCGGCTCATGCGCTCGGCGAGCGCGATCGTGCCCGGCTGATCCACCCGATTCTGCCCCTGCATCGTGCCTCCCCCGTCTCGCTCGACGTGCAACACCCAAACAGACTCGCAGCGCAGATCGTACGCCACTGGCGCTCGCGGCAGGAGTCTTGCATCTACGGGCGGCGAGCGCCGGTCGCTCACCCAATCGAGCGTCGCATGACGCGCCAACGGGGAGATGAACAATGTCGGAATATAAGCGTGTCCACCGCGAGACGGAGGTCGAGACGCCCGACGCCGAGGCGACGCAGCCGCTGCAATATCAGGAGCAGCGGGTCGAGGAGCGTCGCGTCGCGGACGGAGCCGACCCCGAGTACCGGCGGCGCGAGGTCGAGACGGTGCGCTCCGCGCGCCCGCGTCGCACGGTCGAGAATGAGTATGTCGAGCGGCACGATCCCTACCTCGAACGCCAGATCCTCTACTCCAAGATCTCCAACGTCGTCTGGACGATCATCGGCTTGATCGAAGCGCTCATCGCCCTCCGGGTCATCCTCAAGCTGATCGGCGCCAACGCCGGCAACGGCTTCGTCAGCTTCATCTACAGCCTGAGCGGCGTCTTCGTGGCGCCCTTCCTGGGGATCGTCAGCGACCCCACCTCGGGCAACTCGATCCTGGAGATCAACTCGCTGATCGCGATGCTGGTCTATCTGATCCTGGGCTGGGGGATTCTCAAGCTGATCGTGCTCGCCTTCAACGTCACCGAGCCGCCGACCGCGCCGTAGAGGAATTCGGCGATTCGAGGCTTCCGAGAACGTCGGGTGCCGCTCCACGTTGGATCCCTCGACAAGCTCGGGATGACAGGGCTTATATGAGGCGGACGACAACGACTGGCCGTCGTCGTACGCCTTATCCTCTACCCTGTCATCCCCAGCGCAGTCGAGGGATCCGTCGTCACACGCGTCACGTCCTCCTGGACAGCCCCAACCGCCGCACCGCGTGCTACCGAGCCAGCTTTGTCGGGTCGTCGGGCGAGGAGGCGGGCGGCGGCGAGCCATAGCGCCAGGTGTAGTAGTGGCGGCCGACGTTGCCCATCTCGACCTGCCAGCCGGCCGCATTCGACGGTGTATAGGTCAGGCAGCGGCGCTGGAAGCACTGCACCAGCACGTCCTTGACCGTGCCGCCCACCTTGACGCGCGCCCAGTACGGCTCGGTGATCGGGAAACCGGTGGCGTAGAAGGCCGGGCTGAAGAGCTGGCCGCTCAAGAACTGCCCGTTCTGGTAGAGCACGCCGCTGCTCTGTAGATAGTCGCGAAAGACGCTGGCGACGCGGTGGTTGGTGTCGGGCACGTAGTCGGTGGCGACCACGCCGTAGCTTGCGAAGTGCTGGTCGCTGCCCACCTGACCGGAGCGGTCGAGCGTCTCCACCACGGTGCTGCCCTCGGCGAGCGGCTGGGCGTGGGTCAACGCGGTGAAGCTGGCGTAGGTCGGGCCGCTGCTGTCGTCGGGGTCGCCGGCGACCGGGATGTGCGCCGGGCCGCGCGGTTGAAAGGTGTCATTCCCTGTTTGCATCTGCCCGCTGATCATCTCGGTGACGAGCAGGCCGGTGGTGACGTACCAGGGGCTACTGGCGTCGCCGTAGGGGTTGTTGACCTCCATGCGCGCCTTGTCGAAGTACGCCACCAGCCGCTGCCCCTGCTGCGCGTCGGCGTACGGCTCGGTGCCCACCTGCCAGGCGTTCGGCCCCCACTCCCAGGTACGCGTCGCCGCCCCGGCCGCGACCGGGCGGTCGGCCGGCTGCCAGACGGCGGCGTAGTCCGGCAGCAGCGCGTGGCGCACCGCCTCGCCGGCATCGAGCAGCCCGGCGCCCACGCCCTGGTTCTTTCCGAGGGAGTGCGCGGTGCCGGTCAGGATGGCGCGCACCTGCTCGACGGTCAGCTTCGGGTTGATCGACTTCAGCAGCGCCACCGTGCCGGAGACCATCGGCGTGGCGAACGAGGTTCCCTCGACCCAGGCCCAGCCGTTCTGCTGCGAGGCCGCGTCCCACCAGGAGGTCAGCACGCCCTGGCCCGGCGCGCCGATGTCCACCCGGCTGATCTGCGAGGTGAAGCTGGCCACCGCCTTGCCGTCGGCGGTGGTAGCCCCGACCGAGATCACCTGGGGATAGCTGGCCGGGAAGGAGGCCTGGTTGGGGTCGTTCCCGGCCGCGGCCACGATCACCACGTTGTGGTCGTAGGCGTACTGAATGGCATCCAGCAAGGTGGCGCTCTGCTGCACCTCGCCCAGGCTGAGATTGATCACCGCCGCGCCATGGTCGACGGCGTAGTGGATCGCCTGCGCCACGTCGCTGATCGGCGCGCCGTCGCCGTTGCCGACGCGCAGCGGCATGATCCGCACGTTCATCGCCGCGCCGGCGATCCCCACCCCGTCGTTGCCGCGCGCCGCCGCGATTCCCGCCACGCCGGTGCCGTGGCCCACATCGTCGAGCGGGTTGTCGTTGCCGTCGAAGAAGTCGTAGCCCGCGACGAGCTTGCCCTTGAGATCGGGGTGATCGGGCCGCACGCCGGTGTCGAGCACCGCGACGATCGTCGCGGACTGCCCGGTCGCGACCGACCAGGCGTCCGGCAGGCGATCGACCTGCGCCCAACTCTGCTCTGGATAATACGGATCGTTCGGGGTCCAGTACCACTGCAGCAGCGTATCCGGCTCGACGTAGGCCACCGCCGGGCTGCGCAGCAGGTTCGCGACAGCATCGTCCGCCTTCGTCTGCCCCGTGAAGCTCAGGCGCAGCGTCTCGGTCGCACCCACCGCGAGCGGCTTGACCTGGGCGTCACCGCTGGCCCGCAGCGCCTGCTGCCGTCCCCAGCCGGGCGCCAGCCCGACGATCCAGCCGCTGGCCTTTGTCGGGGATGGCCCGGCGACAGGCGGCCCCGCGGCCACCACGGCGCCCGGCCAGGCGGCGAGCGCGGCGATCAGCGCCAGCGCGACAAGAACGACAAACCCTCCCCGGGGTGGGCGTGGGCTCTGCGGACGCAATGGACTCTCCAACCTGCAACCTGAGCGCCGCCTCGGCTGGATCATGTTGGGGTGGGTGAACGTGACGGACTCAGTGAATGAGCGAACGGATCCCTTCCCTGGTGGATGGAGCGCTGCCGCGCGCTCCGCACCGGCTCCCCGCGCCGTGCGAACCCACGCTGAGCCCGGGGTCCGCCTGACCTGCGGCACCGACGGCGGTGCGCGGGGAACAGGCTGGATAATACGACTCCCGGGCAGGCGATGCCAGCCGGCTTTCGCGCGCCGGCCCGCTCCACTACACTCCGGGCGACAACCACGAGCTGAACACGGGAGGCAGCCAATGAAGATCACTATCGTCGGCGCGGGGGCCATCGGCGGCACCATCGGCGCCTTCACCACCCAGGCCGGCTACGACGTCACCCTGGTCGACATCGTGCCCGAGCACGTGCGCTTGATGCAGACGCGCGGCCTGCGCATCACCGGCATCCGCGGCGACCGGGTCTACCCGGTAAACGCCAAACTCGCCAGCCAACTGACCGGCCCGCTGGAGGTCGTCTTCCTCTGCGTCAAGGCGCACTTTACCGAGCAGGCCATGGAGCAGATCGCGCCGCTGCTGGCGCCCGCTGGCTACGTCGTCTCGATCCAGAACGGGCTCAACGAGGAGATCATCGCGCGCCTGGTCGGGCGCGACCGCACCGTCGGCTGCTTCGTCCACTTCGGCGCGGACTACCTGGAGCCGGGGCTGATCCAGCTCGGCCAGGAGCAGACGATCCACCTGGGCGAGCTGGACGGCCGGCTGACGCCCCGGCTGGAGGAGTTGCGGCAGGTGCTCGGCAACGTCATGCCGGTTGAGTTGACAGCCAATATCTGGGGTTACCTCTGGGGCAAGCTGGTCTACGCGGCCATGGCCTTCGCCGTCTCGACGGTGGACGCCCCGGTGCCGGAGGTGCTCGCCGACCCGCGCGGGCGGCGGGTGGCGCTGGCGGCCAGCGCCGAGGCGGCGCGCGTCGGTCACGCTCAGGGCTACACCCTGGAGCACATCGGCGGCTTCGACCCCAACGCTTTCCTGCCACAGCCCGGCTGGACGGCGGCCGGCAACGCCGAGTTCGACAAGTTGGCGGCCGAGATGGCGGCCTCGATCAAGCAGCACATGGGCATCTGGCGCGATCTCGCGGTCAAGAAGCGCAAGACCGAGATCGACGCGCAGGTCGGCCCGATCGTCGAGCGCGGGCGCGAGTACGGCATCGCGACGCCGGTCAACGCCGCGGTGCTGCAAGTGACCCACGAGATCGAAGGCGGCCAGCGAGCCATGACCTGGGACAACCTCGACGCCTTGCTCGTCAGCGTCCCGAGCGAGGTCTGAGGCGTTTCAGCCAGCGCGGGAGCATGCCGTGGCGGAGAATCGCGCCAGGAGTCGACTGAATCAGAGCAGGCTGTCGGCGGTCCCGGTCACGCCGGCCCGCCGCTGGCAGGTTCCCATTCCCCGGACGCCGCTACTCGGCCGGGACGATGCGGTGGCCGACTGCCGGCGACTGCTGCGCGAGCAGGTCACGGCGCTCCTCACGCTCACCGGGCCGGGGGGTGTGGGGAAAACCCGGCTGGCGCTGCGGTTGGCGCTGGAGCTTGATGCGGCTTTCGCCGATGGCGTCGTCTGGGTGTCACTGGTCCCGTTGAGCGATCCGGTGCTGGTCGCGCCGGCGATCATGCAGGCGCTCGGCGTGGCAGAGGTCAGCGGCCAGCCGCCCGCGCAGACGCTGGCGATGGCCCTGCGCGACCGGCGGCTGCTACTGGTGCTCGACAACTTCGAGCACGTCGTGGCGGCGGCGCCGCTGCTTAGCGGGCTGCTGGAGCATTGCCCGGGGTTGCAGGTGTTGGCGACCAGCCGGTCGCCGCTCGCGCTCTCGGCCGAGCGGGTGTGGCCGGTCGCGCCGCTCGCGCTGCCCAACCGGCGAGCATTCCCAGCGGAGTACGCCGCCGTCCAGCTCTTCGTGGACCGGGCGCGAGCAGCCTCGCCCGCCTTTCAACTGACCAAGGAGAACGCGGCCACCGTGGCCGAGATCTGCCGCCGCTTGGATGGCCTGCCGCTGGCGATCGAGCTGGCGGCCGCGCGCGTCAGATTGCTGTCCCCCGCCGCGCTGCTCGACCGCCTGGGCAACCGGCTTGAGCTTTTGACGGGTGGGGCGCGCGACCACCCGGTGCGGCAGCAGACCATGCGAGCGGCGATCGCCTGGAGCTATGACCTGCTCGACGCCGCGGAGCAGGCCCTCTTTCGCACGCTGGCGATCTTCGCCGGTGGCGCGACCGTCGAGGCCATCGCCGGCGTTTGCTTGCCGGGCAGGCCGGCGTCGCTCGTGCTCGATGTGGTCGAGTCGCTGGCGAACAAAGGGCTCCTCCGCCTGGAGGAGGATGCGCCGGACGTCCCGCGCGTCGGCATGTTGCAAACCATCCACGAATTCGCCCGCGAGCGGCTGACCGCCGGCGAGGCGGCCGAGGCACACCGCCGGCACGCCGCCTACTTCCTCTCGCTGGCGGAGCGGCTGGAGCCCGCGCTCTGGGGCCGGCCACGTCAGCAGGACGCCCTGGCGCTGCTGGCGCGCGAGCACGATAACCTCCGCACCGCGCTCGACTGGTCGAGCGACAGCGGCGACGACGCGTTGGGGCAGCGTCTCGCGAGCGCGCTCGGCTGGTTCTGGTTCATCGGCGGGTATCCCACCGAGGGGCGCCGCTGGCTGGAGCGCGCGCTCGACGGCAACCCACCGGCCGGCACGCGGGCCAGGCTGTTGAACCACCTCGGCGGGCTGGCGATCCAGCAGGGCGACCACCAGCGCGCGGCGGCCCTGCTGGAGGAGAGCCTGGCGCTCTTCCGCTCGCTGGCGGAGCCGCGCTGGGTTGCGTTCACCTGCTTTCGCCTCGCCCAGGCGGAGCGGTATCGCGGCGCCTGGGAGCACGCCAGCGAGCTCTTCGAGGAAGCGCTGGCCTGGCCCGAAGGACGCGGAGCGGAGGGGATCGGCTTTCACGGCCTCGCCCTGGTGCATCTGGGGATGCTGCTCTTCGAACGCGGCGAGGCGGCACGCGCCGCGGGGCTGCTGGAGGAGGCGTTGCGCTATGGGCGCGCCTTCGGCGATGAGATCGCCACCGGTGCAGCCCTCATCGACCTCGGTTGGTTGGCGAGCTTCGCCGCCGACTTCGAACGTGCGGCTGAGTTGTTGCACGAGGCGCTGCAGCTCTTTCGCACCATCGGTCACTATCAGGGCATCGCGGACGCGTTGATTGGCCTCGGCTGGGTGTGCGCGCAGCGTGGCGCGCACGCCGAGGCAGTCGCCTTCTTCCGCGAGTGCCTGGCGGAGTCCTACGAGCGCAGCGCCTGGTCCCACGTCGCCGACTGCCTGCGCGGGCTGGCAGCGGTGGCGGGACAGGCGCGTGGGAGCCGGTCCGAACGAGCAGGGCTGCTCTTCGGCGCCGCGGAGCGCCTTAGCGAAACGGCGGGCCCGCCGTTCCACCCCATCCGCCCCATGGCCGAGCGCTTTCGCACGCTCGCGCAAGCCCGGCTGGACCCGGAGCGCTGGGCGGCCGGCTGGGCCGAAGGACGAGCGCTCTCGCTGGAGCAGGCCGTCGCGCTCGCGGACATGGATGCCGCGCCGGCTCAGCCCGAGACGTCGCCCCAGGGGATCACCCCCGGGACGGATCAAGCCCCTCTTTTGCCCGAGTTGACCACGCGCGAGGTGGAGGTGCTGCGGCTGGTCGCCGCCGGGCTGACCAATGCCCTGGTCGCCGAGCGCCTCTTCGTCAGCCCACACACCATCAACTCCCACCTGACCAGCATCTACGGCAAGCTCGCCCTGCCGGGCCGCGCGGCCGCGATCCGCTACGCCCTTGAGCACGGTCTGACCTAGGCCCGGCCGCGGCGACTGCCATCCCTAATTCTCGCGAGATCGTCATCCTGTTCCGCGCTCAGAAAACCACTACGTCTAGCGATGCGACGTGCCCGACCCCTGACTAGAGTAGGAGCGGGTGCGGCGAGCGAGCCGGCCGGCTGGGATCAGGAGACGAGCGCCAGTCGCCCCAGGAAACCCGTGACACAGACGAGCAGAAAGGGAGAGCGCTATGCTCCTCGAACGATGGGCACGCCTCGGGCGTGTGGGGATCCCGCTCGCGATCGTGGCGCTGCTGCTGGCGCCGTCGCCCAGTTTGGCCGCGTCACAGGACCCGCAGGCGGTGGTGCAGAGCCTGCTGGCGGCGCTCAACGCCGGCAATCTCGACGGGGCCATGGCGCTGGTCGCGGACAACGCGACCATCCGCTACGACCCGCCGCAGTACGGCCCGCCCAACAACTGTTGCAGCGGGAAAGCGGCCATTCGCATGGCCTACGGCAGCCTGGTGGCCGGCCAGGGACACTTCGAGCCGATGACGGCGTTGCAGGTGAGTGGCGACACGGTGACCGGCCGCGTGCGCCAGACCGGCCCCGGTATCCAGAAAGCCGGGCTTCAGTCTATCGACGCCGACCTGACGTTCACGGTGCGGAACGGCCTGATGACGGCGCAGACCGTCGCCTTTACCCCGGAAACGATCGCCGCCGGCTTCAAGGGCATCGGCGCGCCCGCCACGGTTATGCCGGCGACCGGGCACACGCAGCACGCGCGAGCCGGCGTCTTGGAGTGGACCGGTCTCTGCGCCGGCCTCAGTCTCCTCGGCGGCCTGCTCCTGGTGGGCTACGCCAACCGCCGTCGCCCTCGGCTCAGCTAACGCCATCACGAACGGGGAGTTTTCCTTCAGGGCGGGCACGGGGTCCGCCCTTTTCCCCTAGACACGTTGACAAACGATGGGCTTGGTTCTCTTCAAGCCCTACCGCAGCACGTCCAGCGCCAGGCGTAGCACGACGCGCGCGGCGCTGGCGATGCTGGGCACGTCGACCCACTCGTCGGCCTGGTGAAAATTGCCGCCGCGGGGACCGAACATCACCGTCGGCAGGCCGAGGTCGGCGGCGAAGTAGTTGGTATCGGCCACGCCGGTCATGGTGCCGAAGTCCGGCGCGCGCCCGAGCTCCGCCTGATAGGCCGCCGCGAACTGCCGCACGAAGGGGTGGTCCGGCGCCATCTCCCAGGGCGGGTAGTAGGGCGGGTCGATGGCGAACTCGAAGCGGGCGGGGGAGTCGAGCGAAGCGGCGAGCTTGTCCATCCCCGCCAGGACCGTCTCGCCGGTCTCGCCCGGCACGATCAGGCGGCTGACGAGAAAGCGGGCGCGCTCGGGCACGGTGATGACGTACTGCGCGCTGCCGCTCTCGAGCGAGAGCAGGCACTGCGAGGCGGTGATGCGCGGGTGCTGCCCGAGCGGCAGCTCGTCGAGCCGCGCGACCAGCCGGGCGGCCTCGACGGCGGCGTTGACTCCCTGCTCCGGCCAAAAGCCGTGCGCCGCCTTGCCCGTCACCTCGCCGCGCACCAGCACCTTGCCAGTTCCGCCGATGTCAGGCTGGTCGTACCACGCCTCGGTGACGACGCAGCCGTCGGCCTGGAGATCGGCATCGACCAGCGCGCGCGCCCCGATCGAATAGGCTTCTTCGTCGACGACCGAGGTGAAGATGAGCGTGCCACGCCAGTCGTCGCGGTGCCGGGCCAGCTCGCGCGCCACGACCATGTTGAGTGCCACGCCGGCCTTCATGTCGCAGGCGCCCAGCCCGTAGAGCCGGTCGCCCTCACGCCGCGCCGACCAGGGGTCGCTCGACCAGCCGGCCGCCTCCAGCACGGTGTCGACGTGGCCGTTGAGCAGGAGCGTCGGGCCGGAGCCGTTCTCGACGCGCGCCAGCACGTTGGGGCGGTCGCCCTCGGTCTCCTGGAAGCTCGGCTCCAGATCGTGAGCGCGCAGCCAGCGGGCGATCGCCCGCTGCACGTCGCCCTCCTGGCCCGGATAGCTGCGGTAGGACACGAGCCGCGCCGTCAGCTCGGCCAGCTCCTCCTGGTCAACGGCGTTCAGCCAATCGCGCTCCACCGTACTCCCTCTCTGCTCGACGCGGCGATCGCGGTACGTGCCGGGTCTGCCGCGTTATCGTACGCTAGCATAGGACAGCCGCGGCGGGAGGCGCAGGGCCCGGAGCTTGGTGAAGGGGTGCTGCCCAATGAAGACGTTGGGTGCCGCGTGCGGCTTGGATCCCTCGACTGCGCTCAGGATGACAGGGGAGAGGATGTGGCGGACGATGACGTTCGTCGTTGTCGCTCGCCCCTACCTACCCCTGTCATCCCGAGCGCAGTCGAGGGATCCGTCCTCACGAGCATCCCATGTTCCTCGTCAGCGCCCACCGCTTCTCGTGTCCGCGGCGCCGAAGTCATAACGGGAATGAATCCGGCCCGGCTCGTTGTTCTTCACCATCACCAGGAATGACGTTCGGCAGGAAGGAGCGAGCACGTGGCACCCAGGGACACGCCGGAGATCGCGCGCCAGCGCGATGAGCGCTTCCGCCGCACCTCCGCGGAGCACCTGCAACGCTACCTGGCGACCGGCGGCGAGGAGGGCTACATCAGCCCCGAATCGGGCATGCCCAATCTGATCTTGACCACCATCGGGCGCCGGACGGGCAAGCCCTACGCCACCCCGCTCTACTATGGCGAGGATGACGGGCGCTACATCCTGGTCGCGTCCTACGCGGGCGCCGACAAGCACCCGAAGTGGTATCTCAATCTGCTGGCCAACCCCGCGGTCGAGGTGCAGATTCGCGGCGAGCGCTTCGCCGCCCGCGCCCGCACGGCCACCGGCGAGGAGAAACCGGCGCTCTGGGCGATGATGGCCGCGCGCTACCCGCGCTACGACCTCTTCCAGCACGAGACCGAGCGCGACATCCCGGTCATTATCCTGGAGCGCGCCTGAGCGCCAGCATCCCAGCCGCCAAATCGATATACTTCGATCCGCTCTAATTCTTTGGCGCGGTCGTCACCCGCGAGTTGCACACGGCGCCGGGGCTTCCACGCGCGGCACCCGGCAGATGGAGTCTGAATGAAGCGCAATACCGCCACGAGCGAGCGATCGCCTTCGCCGCCGCAGCCCACCGTCACCCCCGCCCCCGAGGCATCGACCTACCTCTCCCACGACCAGATCCTGGTGGTGCTGGTCGGGCTGATGGCCGGCATGCTGCTGGCGGCGCTCGACCAGAGCATCGTCAGCACGGCGCTGCCGCGCATCGTCAGCGACCTCGGCGGGCTGGACAAGCTCTCCTGGGTCATCACCGCCTACCTGCTGACCTCGACCGCGGCCACCCCGCTCTGGGGCAAGATCTCCGACCTGTACGGACGTCGGCTGATCTTCCAGATCGCGATCGGCGTCTTCCTGATCGGCTCGGCGCTCTCCGGCCTGAGCCAGAACATGCCCGAGCTGATCCTCTTTCGCGCGCTGCAGGGGATCGGCGGCGGCGGCCTGATGGCGATCGCGTTCGCCATCGTGGGCGACATCATCCCGCCGCGCGAGCGCGGGCGCTACCAGGGCTACTTCGGCGCGGTCTGGGGCGTGGCCAGTGTCGCCGGGCCGCTGCTCGGCGGCTGGTTTACCGATGGCCCCGGCTGGCGCTGGATCTTCTACATCAATCTGCCGATCGGCCTGCTGGCGCTGGGCATCACCTCGGTGGTGCTGAAGATGCCGGCGGTCAAGCGCGACCACGCCATCGACTACCTCGGCGCGACCGCCATCGTGGCCGCTGTCACCGCGCTGCTGCTCTACCTCAACTGGGCCGGCGAGGCCTATGGCTGGTTCGCGCCCGGCCCGCTGGCGCTGGTCGCCATCTCCCTGCTGCTGAGCGCGGCCTTCGTCTGGATCGAGTACCGCGCCAGCGAGCCGATCATCCCGCTGCGCCTCTTCCGCGGCAATGTCTTCAGCGTCAGCAACATCTACGGCTTCATGGCCGGCGTGGCGATGTTCGGCACGCTCATCTTCCTGCCGCTCTACCTGCAGGCGGTCGGCGGCATGTCGCCCACGCGCTCCGGGCTGGCGATGCTGCCGGCGGTGGTCGGCATCTTCGTCATGTCGATCCTCTCGGGCTACCTGATCACACTCACCGGCAAGTACAAGCTCTACCCGATCCTCGGGGCGGCGATCATCATCGTCGCGCTCGTCTTCCTGGGCAGATTGTCGGTCAGCACGCCCTTCTGGCAGCTCGGCGTCTATGAGTTCGCCTTCGGCGCCGGGCTCGGACTGACCATGCAGACGATCGTGACGGCGGTGCAAAACGCGGTCGAGATGCGCGACATGGGCACCGCCACCAGCGCCACCAGCTTCTTCCGCACGCTGGGCGGCGCCATCGGCACGGCGGTCTTCGGCGCGGTGCTCTCCAGCCGGTTGGCGCACTACCTGGCGATCCAATTTGCCGGCGCGCCGGCCGGGGGCGGCGCCGGCCTCG
>DASSHC010000223.1:0-11757 GCA_035693105.1 Thermomicrobiaceae bacterium
CAGGCACCCGATCCCTTCCATCGGCAGTCCGCATGCCTCCGTACCCCCCTCTCCCAGCGGCGAGGGCCCGTCCGGCACAAAAACGAATGGGCCCGCTTGTGCGGGCCCATTCACCCTTCCCCTGACGCGGCTAGGCTATCCGCCGATACGGCGCGCCGTGTAGTAGCGTGATGCCCAGTACGAGTCATGCATGCTACTAATGATCACGCCGGTGCTCTCGTTGGCCGCGTTCACGAACTGACCGTCGCCGATATAAATCCCCGCGTGCGACAGGCCGAACTTATAGGTGTTCTGAAAGAAGACCAGGTCTCCCGGCTGGAGATTGCCCTGCGCAACGTAGCTGCCGCTGGCCGCCTGGCTCTCCATGTCGCGCGGGAAGCCGCCGCCGATGACCTTGTTGACCACATAGTAGACGAACCCTGAGCAGTCGAAGCCCGCGGGAGTCGTCCCGGCCCAGACGTACGGCGTGCCGAGATACTTCAGCGCGGTTGAGGCGATCTGCTGGCCGACGGAGCTGGCCGCCGGTGCGGCCGGCGCCTGCTGGCTCGTATCGGTAGATGCCTTCGACGCCGTGGCCTGGCTCGGCTGCTTGTCGGTCTTGGTCAGGAATGCGCCGCTCATCCAGCCGCGCACCCCCGCGTAGTCCACCTGGAACCAGGCGGTCGAGCCGTCATTCTTCGGCCCGTCGACCACCTGGACGACCGAACCCTCGGGGGCCACCGCCTGCACGCCCGAGCTGAAACTGGCGTCATAGCGCAGGTTGAGGCCGTCGCCGTTGGTGTTCACCACCTCGGCGTTGTCTCCCGCCACCAGACCTGCCGGAGCCGGGGCCGGCGCCGCGGTCTTGGCGACCGCGACCGTCGCCGGAGCCGCGGCCGTCGCTCCGGCCGCCAGATACTCGCGGGAGGCGAAACCGTTGGTGCCCTTGTAGCCGATGTTCGCCCAGGCAGCGCCGGAGCCGTCGCTCTTGTCCGGACCGACCACCGTCACGCTGGCGCCTTCGGGCATCACGGTCAGAACCGTGCCGCCCGGAGACTCGCGCAGGCGCAGGCCATCGCCGTTCGTGCCGCTCACGGTCAACGTGCCGCTGGCGGCCGTATTACCGCCGCTGCCGCCGCTGGAGCCGGATTGCGCCAGGTAGTCGCTGTCGATCCAACCCTGCGAGCCGTCGTAGTCGACGTGATACCACTGGATACCAGCAGCATCCTGTGGACCGTCAAGCACCTTGACCGTCGTCCCATCAGGAAGCACTTTGATCACGTCGCTGGAGAAGTTGGTGGAGGTTCGGAAATTGACGCCGTCACCGTTCGTGTGCGCGACCACTCCCTGGCCGCCGATGACGAGGTTCGTGTCCGCGGCCGCGGGCGCAACCCACACGACCGACAACGCTGTGGCGAGCAGCAATCCGCAAACCAGGCGGCATCGCCCCTTTGCTTCGCCCAATCGTCCTTCCCTCTCTCTTCGCTCGGTCAGCGCATCCGTCGGGTCGCGGCGGCCAAAGTCGCCTGAAACCGACCGGCGGGACAGCCCAATACACGCCGAGGTCCCCACTCGTCGCGCAGATTTGTCCAACTGACCTACTGGCTCGCGCGCCGCGCGATCCACCCAACTGGGAGTCGATGCGGCCGTTTTCTGCCGCGCTCCCGGTGTCCCCCAAGACGAGGGCGAGATCACTGACGGCGAGTTGCGATTGCCCGAACACCCAGCAGCGCACGGTCCCCCGTCACGCCGTTGGCTCATCTGGCTACCGGCAGGCTAGCACAGGCGTTCCTTGTCTGTCAACTATCTGGACTGAAATGGCGTCAAGAATCGCGTAGATCAGGACGAAGCGGCCATGGGTGAGTTGCGCGAACGGGAACCCCACGAGCAGCAAGATATTGTTTTGCCTCAGAAATGCTGTACGTCCCGTAGTGAAAGATCGAGGCTGCCAGCACGGCCTGAGCGCCGCCCACCGCGAGCGCCTGGTAGAGATGATCGAGCTCGCCCGCGCCGCCCGAGGCAATCACCGGCACGCCGACCGCTGCTACCACCGCCGCCGTCAGCGCCAGGTCGTAGCCGCTGGCGCTACCGTCGGCGTCCATGCTTGTGAGCAGGATCTCGCCAGCCCCCAGTGCCGTGCCGCGCCGCGCCCACTCGACCACGTCCAGCCCGGTCGGCGTGCGCCCACCGTGGGTGTGCACCTCCCAGTTGCCGGCCGTCGTGCGCCGCGCGTCGATCGCCAGCACCACGCACTGACTACCGAAGCGCGCGGCGCTCTGCGCGATCAGCTCGGGGTGCGCAACCGCGGCGCTGTTGAGGCTGACTTTGTCGGCACCCGCGCGCAGCAGGCGATAGACATCGTCCGCGCTGCGGACCCCGCCACCGACGGTGAGCGGGATGAAGACCTGGCGCGCGGTCTCGCGCACCACGTCCAGCATCGTCTCGCGCCCGTCCACGCTGGCGGTGATGTCCAGAAAGATCAGCTCATCGGCCCCGGCCGCGTCGTAGCGCGCGGCCAGTTCCACCGGATCGCCCGCGTCGCGCAGGTTGACGAAGTTGACCCCTTTGACGACACGACCCCCCGTGACGTCGAGGCACGGAATGATGCGCCGCGAGAGCACCGGCTACTCCTTGGGTGCGCTGAGGCTGCGCTGCTCGGCGGCGCGGCGTGCCTCGATGGCGGCGTCTAACTCCTGCTGGGCGTGTTCGGCGTGCAACCGGGCGCGCTGCTCGTGCAGGTACCACAATTCGCGGCGCACCCGCTCGTCGACCTGCCGCAGCTCGTCGACCCGCATCTCCAGCAGCGACAAACGGTAGCTGATCTCGCGGTCGAACTCATCCAATTGCTCGTCGCGCGCCGTGAATCGCTCCAGCCGCTGCTCGAGCATCTCGCCGATATCCTTCAGCTGGGCGTCGAACTGCTGGCGCAGCTCCTCCACCCGCTCGGCGGTCAATTCGTCGCGCTCTTGCGCCTGGGTGCGCACGCGCTCCAGCTCGCCGTTGGTACGCTCGATCGCCTCGCGAAGCTCGCTGAACTGCGGCGGGAAGATGGTGATTGCCTCGCCCAGCGCCTCGATATGCTCATTCATCGAGACGAGATTACCCAGTTCCGATTCCAGGCGTGTGCTCAGGTTCTGGATCTGCTGGCCCACCTCGGCCACGCGCCGGCGCGACTCCTGGTCGACGATCTTGACGCTGTCGTCCGTGCGCAGCAGGTCGCGCTGCGCCTGTTCCACCTCAACGCGCACCGTTTCGATCGAGTCGCGCAGCGCCTGCGAGACCGCGATCTGCCGCTCGCCGTGCGCCGCCAGGTGATCGATCAACACCCGCAGCTCGTCGAAGCGCTTGGAATCCTGTCCGACGTCGTCCTTCTGGCGCCGCATCGAGTCCAGCAGCTCCGACACGTGCGCCTGGAGCGAGCGGATCGGGCGCGTCGAGTCATCGATACGCGCCTGGAGATCGACCAACTGCTGCCGGAAGCGGCCTTCCTCCAGCTGGCGCGCCTGCGCCGACTGGGTGACCTCGTGGCGGTGCTGCTCCAGCAGCAGGCGCTGCTGCGCGACGTTCGCCTCGCTGGTCTTCAACTGGTCCTCCAGCCGCGCCTGCCGGCTCACCAGCTCGCGGCTGAGCGCGCGCAGCTCGTCGAGCTGCGTCTGCAGGCCCTGCACCTTGGCTTCATCGCGCTTGCGCCGCTCATCGTCACGCGCGGAGTCCCGAAAATCACTGCGAGCGCTCATCATCCCCCTCGGCCACGACGTTCCACTCGCTCTCGTCTTCGATCGTGATGGCGCCGGCGTAGAGCGCCTTGCCGACGATCGCCGCCTCGACACCGCGGATCGCCGCCAGCCGCGCGAGCTGTTCCCGCGTGGCAACACCCCCCGAGGCGATGACCGGCAGTCCCAGCCGGGCGACCGCGGCGATCGCGGCGTAGTTCGGCGCGCTCAGCGTGCCATCCCGCGCGATGTCGGTGAAGATCACGCGGCGCACGCCGGCCTCGCGCGCCCCGCTCACGACCGCCTCGACCGGCACGGTCGACTGCTCGCGCCAGCCGCGCAGCGCCACCTGCCCAGCGCGCGCGTCCAGCCCCAGCACCACGCGCTCGGCACCGAAGATCGTCACCGCCTCGCGCAGCAGCGCGGGATCCTCGACCGCGGCGGTGCCGATCACCACGCGGCCGGCGCCCGCGTCGATGGCCGCCCGCAGATCGTCCAGCGTGCGCAGCCCACCGCCCAGCTCGACCGGCACCCCAAGCGCGGCGATCGCGCGCACCAGCGGCAACTGAGCCGGCACACCCATCCGGGCGCCGTCGAGATCGACCACGTGCAACCAGCGCGCCCCCAGCCGCTGCCAGCGCCGCGCCACCGCCAACGGATCGTCGTCGTAGCGCGTCTCCCGGTCGAAATCACCCTGCGTCAGGCGCACGCAGCGGCCGGCGCGCAGGTCGAGCGCCGGGATGATCAGCACCGCGCCGGCTCAGCCGGAACGGGCGCTCGCGCGACGATGGCGGCGAAGTTCGCCAGCAGCTGCAACCCCCAGCGCCCGCTCTTCTCCGGGTGGAACTGCGTGCCCATCAGATTGCCGCGCGCCAGGGCGCTGGCGAATGCAACGCCGTACTCGGTGCGCGCGCCGACCCAGGCGGCGTCGCTCGGGTCGACGTAGTAGGAGTGCACGAAGTAGAAATCGGCGCCGTCGGGGATGCCGGCGAAGAGCGGGTGCTCGGTCGTGCGCCAGACCTGATTCCAGCCCATGTGCGGGATCGGCTGCCCGCCCGGCAGGCGCCGCACTTCACCCGGCACGATCCCCAGGCAGCGGTGCTCGCCCCCTTCGAGACTGCGCGTGAGCAAGGTCTGCATCCCCATGCAGATACCGAGGTAGGGCGTGCCAGCCGCGACCACGGCGCGAATGACCGGCGACAGCCCGAGGCCGTCCAGATGCGCCATGGTGTCGCACGCGGCGCCCACCCCCGGCACGATCACCCCGTCGGCCGCCAGGATGGCGTCGCGGTCCTGCGTGACGCTGACCGGCACGCCGAGGCGTGCCAGCGCGTTGACCACGCTCGCCAGATTGCCCGCACCGTAGTCGACCACCGCGATCATGGCGCCTCCTCGGGCTGGTCCCAGGCGCGCAACGTCGCTTCGACGCCCGCCGCCAGCGCCTTCAGATTGTAGCCGCCCTCAAGCACCCCCACCAACCGCCCACCGGCGAGCTCATCGGCCCAGCGGCGTACCCGCGTCGCCATGCCGGCGAAGCCCGCCTCGGTCAATTGCATCATCGCCAGCGGATCGTCGCGATGGCCGTCGTAGCCGGCCGAGACCAGGATCAGCTCCGGCGCGAACTCGGCCAGCCGCGGCCCGACGATCTCGTCGAAGATGGTGAGATAGTCCTTATCGTCCGATCCCGGCGGCAGCGGCAGATTGAGCGTGAAGCCGTAGCCGGCGTCGACTCCCAGCTCGGCCGGTCTCCCGGTGCCGGGGTAGAGCGGCCACTGATGCAGCGAAATGAAGAGGACCTGGTCGCTGTCGTAGAAGGCGTCCTGGGTGCCGTTGCCGTGGTGGACATCCCAATCGACGATCGCCACCCGGCGCAGCCCGTGGCGCGCCAGCGAGTGGCGCGCGGCGATCGCCACATTATTGAATAGGCAGAAACCCATCCCCTGCTCGCGCTCGGCGTGGTGTCCCGGCGGGCGCGGCAGCACGAAGGCGCGCGGCGCGGCCCCGGAGAGGACGAGATCGACCCCGAGCATGGCGCCTCCCGCCGCCAGTAGAGCCGTCGCATACGATTCCGGGCCCACGTGGGTATCAGCATCGAGATAGCCGCCGCCGGAAGCGGCCAGCTCCGCGATCTCCCGCACGTAGCCGGGGTCGTGGACCAGTTCGATGTCGGCCGGTGTCGCCGCATCCGGCTCACGCACGATCCGCCCGTCGAGCAACCGGGCGGAGGCCAACCGCTCGTCGATCGCGATCAGCCGGCGGGCGTTCTCCGGATGGTGGCCGGTCTCGTGGAGTCGATACCGGTCCGAGCGCACCAATGCGGTGTTGCCGTTCATGCCGCGAGTATAGAACGGTCAGAACCAGCGCGCCACGCGCCTGTACCCCGCTCAGGCGATGGCCATCAGCGTCACGGTGCTCATGACGCCGTCGAGCTTCTGCACTGGGCCCATCACGATACGGCCGATATCGCGCGTCTCCGGCGCCTCCAACACCGCCACGATGTCGTAGGTGCCGGCCACGATATTGACATCCGTGACGCCGTCGAGCTGCTTCAGCGCATCGTAGACCTGGTCGCCTTTGCCGATCTCGGTGGTGATCAGCACGAAGGCCTTGGTCATGGCTCACCTCCCTCGCCGCGAATCCCCGCCAGGAGCTGCTGGTGAATGCGCCCGTTGGAAGCCACGATGGCGTCGGCCCCGAGCCGGTAGGGCTCTCCCGCGCCGTCGGTCAGCGTGCCGCCCGCCTCTCGCACCATCAATGCGCCGGCGGCGGTGTCCCACGGCTGCAGACCGATCTCCCAGTAACCGTCGAAGCGCCCGGCAGCCACATAGCAAAGGTCGAGCGCGGCCGAGCCGTCGCGACGGATCGCCTGCGAGGTGAGGAGCAGGCGCTCGAAGGCGGGCAGGTTGCGCAAAATGAGCTCGCGCTGGTAGTGGAAGCCGGTCGTCAGCATCGAGCGGATCAGCGTATCCGTTTGGGACGTCGCCAGCCGCTCGCCGTTGAGGAACGCGCCCGCGCCGCGCTCGGCCAGGAAGAGCTCACCCAGCGCCGGAGCCAGCACGATGCCCAATTGCAGTTCGCCGCGCAGCTCCAGGGCGATCGAGACGGCGAAGAAGGGGTAGGCATGGGCATAGTTGGTCGTGCCGTCGAGCGGGTCGATCAACCAGCGACGCTCGGCGGGCCTGCCGCTGGCGCCGCTCTCTTCCGCCAAAATCTGGTCATCGGGGAAGCTGGCACGGATGATCTCGGTGATGCGGCGCTCGCTGGCCTCGTCCGCCTCGGTGACCAGATCGATCGTGCCCTTGTAGCGCACGTGTTCCACCCGGCCGAGATGCGCCAACAGGATACGCCCGGCTTCTCGCGCCGCCGTGAGCGCGACCGTGCGCGGAGAATCGCCCGGGGCGCTCACGCGCCGATCTCCGCGCGGGTCGCCAGCGGCAGATGCGGCGCGACATCGAGCGACAGCGGCGCGACTTCGCCGCGCGCCAGAGCGAAGTGTGCTGACCCGGCGATCATAGCCGCGTTGTCGGTGCAGAGGATCAGGGGCGGATAGCGCAGCGGCACGCTGACCAGTTGCTCCAGCCGCTTGCGCAGCAGGGCATTCGCCGCCACCCCGCCGGCCAGCAGCACCATCGTCGCCCCGGTCTCACGCGCCGCCCGCGCCGTCTTCTCGGCCAGCACGTCGGCGATCGCCTCCTGCACGTCGGCGGCGATGTCGTTGACCGGCATGTTGGGATTCAGCTCGACCGGCTGGTGCGGCTGGAATGGTTCGTCGCTGGCCACGCGCTTGCTCCGCCCACGTGGCGCCGGGCGGCGATACTGCTCGGTGGTGCGCAGCACCGCCGTTTTGAGCCCGCTGAAGCTGAAGTCGTAGCTCTCTCCCAGCCACGCCCGGGGCATCGGGTGCTGCCCGGACCGGCCGCGCGCCGCCGCGTTCTGAATCGCCGGACCGCCGGGGTAACCGAGGTTCAGCAGCCGGGCGCATTTGTCGAATGCCTCCCCGGCGGCGTCGTCGAGCGTGCGGCCCAGTAGCTCGTACTCGCCGTGGCCACGCATCAAGAGCAGCTCGGTGTGCCCGCCGGAGGCGACCAGACAGACCAGCGGAAAGGTGGGTGGCGGCGTCAATGCGGCACCGTCTTGGGTCAACCAGTTGGCGTAGATGTGCCCCTCCAGGTGGTTCACCGGCACCAGCGGCTTGCCCCAGGCGTAGGCCAGCGTCTTGGCCACGTTGACCCCGACGAGCAGCGATCCGGCCAGCCCTGGCCCCTCGGTCACGGCGATGGCGTCGAGATCCTCGCGCACCACGCCCGCCTGCTCCAGCGCCAGCTCGATCGTGGGGATGATGCTGGTGATGTGGCGCCGCGAGGCCAGCTCGGGTACGATGCCGCCGTAGCGCTGGTGCAGCTCGGTCTGCGACAGCACCACGTTGGAGAGGATGCGCAGGTCGCGATCGACCACCGCCGCCGAGGTCTCATCGCACGAGGTTTCGATGCCCAGGATCACCATCACAGACTCGTCTCTACCGCGATCGCCTCGCGCGCCAGGCGTGCCCGCAACTCATCTTTCAGAACCTGAAATTGCCGCAGGTAGTCGGGATCGCGCAGCGAGGGCGACCACATGATGTAGGCGTCTTCGCCGTTGTCGCTGTAGTAGCGGCGGCGCACGCCCTGGCGGGTGAAGCCGTACTTCTCGTAGAGCGCCTGCGCCGGGCCGTTCGAAACGCGCACCTCCAGCGTCACCCACTGAGCATTGCGGCGCAGCGCCTCGTCGAAGAGCGACACCAGCAGCACCTCGCCCAGACCGTGCCCGCGCAGCTCCGGCGCGATGCCGATGGTGGTGACGTGGCTCTCATCGTAGAGGAACCACATCCCGGCGAAGCCGACGATCGGGTGCGTGCTGGGGCGCTCGCCGCGGCGGATCAACGGCAGGAGCGAGAGCCGCCCACGCGGCTCCGGCTCGACCACTGCCTGGGCGCCCTCGGGTTCGACGTGGCGCAGCACGATGTAGTAGTTCCCCTCGGGGTTGCGCAGCTCGCGCCGGTACGCCGACTCCGGCCACGGATTGGTAAAGCAGCGGTGCTCGACGCGCGAGACCTCCGACACGTCTTCAATTCGCATCGGATCGAGCTCGAAACGCTCTAATTCCGCTCCGTTGCCGTTCTCCACCGTCGCGTCCCGCTCCATCCCAGTTCTCAGCCCGCCGCTAGCCCGCCGTCACCGGCGCACCTGGCGCCACCCCATGGACGTAGACCGGCTCCAGCGCTTCCAGCACGTCCACCTCGCCGGCCTGCCAGCGCCGATGACCGATCTCGGCGAGGTAGGCTGGCCGCCGCGCCCGCAGCGCCGGAGGCGGCACGACGGCCAGCGGCGCCGCCGCGAGCTGGTTCGCCAGCGCCTCGCTCATATCGCCCACGAGCACCGTCTTCTCCGTCAGCCCCTCGACCAGCTCGGCTACCGCTACGTTGCGCAGCTCGCTCAGGCGCCGCCAGTTCCCGTTGCGATAGCGAAAGTCGGCGAAGACCGCCCGCCCACGGCCCGCCAGCACCAGCGCGCGGATTGGCGCCCGCGCGCCCGTATGCGGGTACGCCGTCGCGTCCAGTGTACCCACGCCCACCAGCGGCAGCCCCAGCGCGTAGGCCAGCCCCTTGGCCACGCTCAATCCAACGCGCAGGCCGTTGAAGCTCCCCGGCCCGATGGCCACCGCCACGGCGCGAACGTCAGCCAGGTCGCGCCCGTTCAAGCGCAGAAGTTGGTCCACCTCCGGTATCAAGGAAACAGTTTGGTGCCGCCCGGCATTCCAGATCAACTCGCTGACGCTGTCGCCGTCATAGAGCGCCAGCCCGGCGATCTCGGTCGAACTATCGATCGCCAGCAGGAGCCGATCGTCGCGGGGCACCAGTCACCTCCTCGCGGAGCCCGCTCACCAGCTCTTGCGGGCGGGAGCCGTAGGGTTGGAAGCGCAGGCGACGCTTCGCCTCGGCCAGATGATCGAATGACACCAGCAGGTAGGCCTCGGGCAGCGCCAGCGATAGCCGCTCTGGCCACTCCACCGCCACGATGCCCTCGGGCGCCTGCAAGTACTCCTCGTAGCCGAAGGTCTCCAAATCCTCGGCTCCCTCCAGACGGTAGAAGTCGAGGTGAAAGAGGATGGCCGGCTCACCCGAAGCCGCCTGACCGGCGTGCTCCATCGCCAGGGCGAAGGTCGGGCTCTGGACGGAGCCGCGCACGCCCAGGCCGCGTGCCAGCCCCTGCACGAAGGTCGTCTTGCCGCCGCCGACCTGTCCCGACAAGAGGTAGATGTCGCCGGGACGCGCCAGGCGCCCCAGGCGATAGCCGATCTGCCGCGTCTGATCCGGACTATGGCTGATGACGTCGAGCGCCGGGCGGCGCGACGGCATTGAACTCACCTCTCACGTTGCCGGCTGTGCACCCCTACCCGGCCTCGCAAATCGCGTGCGCCGGGCCGCATGATAGAACCATCGACGCGCAACCCGCAAGGCTAGCGAGCCGGCGGCCGCTCCACCGCCCAGGGGCGCGCCGCCTCGTAGGCCGCCGCGGCCCGCAGCACCGTGGCGTCGTCGCGGAAGCGCCCCACCAGTTGCAGGCCCACCGGCAGCCCGGCCACGAAACCGGCCGGCACGGTGGCCGCCGGCTGACCCGTCAGGTTGAACGGATAGGTGAAGTAGGTCCAACCCAGGTAGCTCCTCGGCTGCCCGTTGATCGTCCCCGGAGCATCCTGGCCGGTGGGGAAGGCCGTCACCGGCACCGTCGGCGTCAGCAGCAGGTCGAAAGGCGCGCTGAAGCGCCGCACATCCTCGTAGAACTGGCCACGCAGCACTTCCGCCCGCGCCACGTCGACGCCGTGTATCTCCTGCCCGTGCTCGATGACCTTCACCAGTCCGGGATCGAGCAGCGCGCGCACCTGCTCGAAGTCCGGACGGCTGGCCGCCATGCCGCTCGACCAGAGCGTGTCGACGATCGCGAAGGGATCGGACCAGCCGGGTGCGACCGGCTCGACCGAAGCGCCCAATTCTTCAAATACCCGCGCCGCCGCCTCGACCACGGCCTCGACCGCGGGCTCTGCCCGCCCGAAGCCGAGGTCCGGCGCCCAGCCGAGCCGCAGACCGGCCACGCCACCATCACAGGCCGCCAGGTAGTTGCCGGCGGGCGGGATCGAGCCGCGGTCGCGTGGGTCGGGGCCGGCCAGCGCGTCGAGCAGCAGCGCCGCGTCGCGCACAGTCCGCGTCATCGGGCCGACATGCGCCAGCGACTGCACCGCGCTCCCGGGCCAGTAGGGAATGAGGCCGTACGACGGCTTCAGCCCGAAGATGCCGCAGAAGGAGGCGGGGATGCGGATCGAGCCGGCGCCGTCGGTCCCCTGCGCCAGTTGGCCCAGCCCGGCGGCCACCGCCGCGCCGGCCCCGCCGCTGGAACCGCCCGGCGTGCGTCCGATCTGCCAGGGATTCTCGCTCGATCCGACCACGCGGTTGGTCGACTCGCCCTTCCAGCCCGACTCGGGCGTATTGGTCTTGCCCAACAGCACGCCGCCCGCCGCGTAGACCCGCTCGGTGACCGGTGCGTCGTCATCCGGCACCCAGTCGGCGGTCAGGAGCGAGCCGCGCGTGGTGCGGATTCCCTTCGTGACGGTCAGGTCTTTGAGCGAGAGCGGGATGCCGGCCAGCAGGCCCGCCGCGCCGGCCGCGTAGGCGCGCTCGGCAGCCTGCGCCTGCTCCAGCGCCAGCTCGGGCGTGACGGTGACGTAGGCCCTCAGCGTCGGGTTCAGCCGCTCGATGCGCGCCAGCACCGCCTCGGCCACCTCGACCGGCGAGAGCCGCCGCAACTGATAGAGCGCCCGCAGCTCGGTCGCCGGGAGAAAGCACAGCTCGTCGTTGGTCATGTCAGCCTCCTAACGGGCCCTCATTCCCCTCGCCCCGAGGGTCGGCAGGGTGGCGTACGACAGCGATTGGTCGTAGGGCACGACGGATCCCTCGACTGCGCTCCGGATGACAGGGAAAGGGAGGGACGGACGAGTACGACGTGATGTCGTCAGCCCCTAACTCTCCCTGTCA
>DASSHC010000224.1:0-5968 GCA_035693105.1 Thermomicrobiaceae bacterium
GGTGCCGCCGCGGCTCGCACGGAACGAGTGCCGCTCAGCGCGCGCCGACCAGCACCGGCTGCGACATGAGGACGCCGCGGATAATACGCTCAATCTCCGTCTCGGGGAGTCGCCGCTGCTCGAACACGAGCCGCTCGTCGAGGCTGAAGCCCTCCCCGAGCGTCATCTGCGCGCCCTGCGAACCGAGCTCCTGCAGAGTGAAGCAGACGGATTCGGGACGTCCCGCGGCAACTTCCAGGCGGTACGATTCGTGGTCCAGCACGAATCGCCCCTCGCCGCGAAGACGTTCCAAGAGTAGTGCAACGGTGCTCATCCCTCATCCTTACCGGTTGTGACCGCGCGCCGGCACGCCATTGTGCCGGTGCACTCGCGATCATCAGGTTGTGATCCTAGCGTTCCTTGAGCAGGTTTCGTGCCGTGATTCCGGAGCGCGGGGAACAAGCACCGTGCTCGCGGTGGGTATGCAACAATGGGGTACCTGTCAGTCGTATGAGGAGGAAACGTGGCGCCAAGCGACGATCTCTCGGTTATGTTTCTCGCGCAGGGGATGCAGAGCGCGCCCTCTGTCGCCGAGACCCTCGCCGGCTTCATTACCGCGGCCCGGCAGACGCTCGACATCGCCATCTACGACGCGCACCTTTCGTCGGAGCTTGAGCAGATCATCCTGGGCGCGCTCCACGAGCGCGCCGCCGCCGGTGTCGACATCCGGGTCGCCTACGACGAGGCTACCCAGGCAGCGGTCTCTCCGGTGCTGGGCCTAGACCCCCCCGAGCCGGGCACGCTCGAGTTCGTGCAGTCCTTGGGGTTGCCGGCGCGCTCGATCGGCGGGCCGAAGTTGATGCACCAGAAGTATCTGGTGCGCGACGCGCAACAGCCGGATGCGACCGTCTGGACCGGCTCGCTAAACCTGACTGACGACGCGTTCACCCTGCAGGAGAACAACGTCATCCAGGTGCGCTCGCCCGAGATCGCCGCAGCCTACTCCCACGATTTCCAGCAGCTCTGGCAAAAGGAGATTATCGACCACAGCGGCAACTTCCCCACCTCCCCGGTTCAGTTGCGCTACGCCGGGCAGCCGGCGCTGGTCCAGGCCATGTTTTCGCCCGGCCAGGGTGAGTCGATCGACAACCGCATCGCCCACCTGATCGCCGGCGCCCGCCGCCGCATCCTGCTCGGCAGCATGCTGCTGAACGCCAGTTCGCTGCTGGAGGCGCTCTTGAACGTGCTGCGCCAGGGACGCGTCCCCGTGCGCGGCATCTACGACGCCACGCAGATGGAGCAGGTGGTGCAGGACTGGAGCGACAATCGCGACGGCGGCTGGAAGATCCGGGCCTTCGAGCAGGTCGTCGGCACCGCCCAAATGGTGGGCAAGCGCTCGACCCCCTACACACCCACCAGTACTCACGACTTCATGCACGACAAGATCGTAGTCGTCGACGACACGGTCGTGACCGGCTCGTACAACCTGTCGCGCAGCGCCACACTCAACGCCGAGAACGTCCTGTTCATCGAAAGCGTTCCACTGGCGGCGGCCTACGCGGCGTATCTGGAGTCGCTGATGGCCCGCTACGGCGGCTAGCCGCTCTCGCTCACCGGGATCGCACATGCCCAAGTGGCTAATTTAGGTTGATCCGCACGACGCACATCGTCGTCGTCAGCCCCGACTTACCCCGTCATTCGGAGCGTAGTCGAGGGATCCGTCGTGGGGCGGCACCAACGCGTCTCGTTCAGGCGGCCAGGTGCCGTCGCGCCCGCACGGCCGCCGCCAGGTCCCGCAGCACCGGCACCGTCATCTCCCAGCCCATGCAGGGGTCGGTGACGCTCTGGCCATAGACCAGGCGCGCCGGGTCATCGAGCTTTTGGGCGCCGTCGAGCAGGAAGCTCTCCAGCAGCACGGCGACGATCCCCGGCTGGCCCGCGGCGATCTGCTCGGCCACGGTGCGCGCCACCTCCGGCTGGCGCCGGAAGTCCTTGTTGCTGTTGCCGTGGCTGGTGTCGATCATCAGGCGCGGCGGGAGGCCCGCGTGCCGTAGCGCCTGCAGCGTGCGCTCGACGCTGTGCGCGTCATAGTTGGTGCCGCTGCGACCGCCGCGCAGGATGATGTGGCAGTCCGGATTGCCGCGCGTGGCGACGATGGCGGCGACACCCTGCTCGGTCACGCCGAGGAAGGAGTGCGGGTGCGCGGCCGCGATCACACCGTCGATCGCCAACTGAATGCCGCCCCCGGTGCCGTTCTTGAAACCCACCGGCATCGAGAGGCCGGAAGCGAGGTGACGGTGTACCTGGCTCTCGGCGGTGCGGGCGCCGATGGCGGTCCAGGTGATGGCGTCCGAGAAGAACTGGGGCGAGATCGGATCGAGCGACTCCGAGCCGGCCGGCACCCCGAGCGCGACGAGGTCGAGCAGCAGCCGCCGCGCCATGGAGAGACCCTCGTTGACCGCGTGGCTGCCGTCGAGGCGCGGGTCGTTGATCAGCCCCTCCCAGCCGACGGTAGTGCGCGGCTTCTCAAAGTAGACGCGCATCACGATGCACAGGTCATCGCGCAGTTCGGCGGCCAGCTCGCGCAGCCGTCGGGCATAGTCGAGTGCGGCGGCCGGATGGTGGATTGAGCAGGGGCCGATGACCACGAAGAGGCGGTCGTCCTCCCCGCGCAGAATGCGGATGACCTCCTCACGGCTGCGGCTGACCAGCATAGCGCCCTCGGGCGGCAACGGGAGCTGTTCCAGCAGAATAGCCGGAGGAATGAGGGGCCGGATGCTGGCGATGCGCAGGTCGCGCGTCGGTGGCGGGCCGAGCGTGGCCGCGTCGACCACCTCGTCGACGCCCGGCAGATCGGCCAGTACGGCCGCCAGTGCCGAGGTCAGCGAGCCGCCTAGACCAACCACCGTGCGCCCGGCGCCGTGGATGACGTTCGCCTCCACGCCGGCAGCCTGCGCGTGGCGACGGATCTCCTCGATGTCCGTCTCGCTGCTCCCTGCCCGCATCACCACCAGCATCGCGTCGCTTCCCCTCCACCAACGGGCTCGCCGCCAGGTACCAATCCAGCCGTGCACACGAGGAAGCAGCGTACCGCACCGGTGGGCAGGCCGGCAACCTCGTCATTTGGCTATTCCACCACTGTCAGGGTGCGGCCGGCGTGGTTGTACTTCTCGGCGCCCCGTTCAGTGACGACCACGACGTCCTCGATGCGCACCCCGAAACGGCCCGGGAGGTAGATGCCCGGCTCGTCGGTGTAGACCATACCCGGCGCGAGCGTCTGGGTATTGCCCTCGACCATGTAGGGTTCCTCGTGCACGTCCACACCGATACCGTGGCCCACCCGATGAATGAAGTAATCGCCGTAGCCAGCGTCGGCGATCACCGTGCGGGCCGCTCGGTCGACCGCCTGGCACTCGGCGCCCGGCCGGGTCGCCGCGAAGGCCGCCTCGTTGGCGCGCAGCACGGTCTCGTAGACGCGGCGGAACTCGTCGCTCGGCTCACCGACGTGGACCGTGCGCGTGAGGTCGGAGACGTAGTGGTGGTAGCGACCGCCGAAGTCGATCACGACGGCGTCGCCGGGCTGGATAACGCGTGCGCCGGTGATGTGGTGCGGCGAGGCGCTGTTGGGGCCACTAGCGACGATCAGGAACTCCGGCCCGGCCAGCCCGAATTCGGCCATCAATTCGGTCATCTGGGCCGCGACCATCGTCTCGCTCTGCCCCACGAACGGGACGCGGTCGAGCGTGGCCTGCCACACCTGATCGGTGCGCTGCGAGGCGATGCGCAGGTACTCCAGCTCCTGGGCGTCTTTGACCATGCGCAGCTCACGCAGCACGGTGTCGCCGGGCACGAAGCGCGCCTGCGGCATGGCCTGCATCAGCCGCAGCAGGAAGACGGCCCAGGTGACGTCGCTGATGGCGATGGTGGCGCCGTTGAGGTTGGGCAAGAGGTTTGCCGCCAGCTGCGCCGGCTGCTGCGTCTCGCCCCAGGGATGGATCGCCAGGAGCGAACGCTTCTCCTCCAGCCGGGGCGCCTCCAGCTCCGGCGCCAGGATCAGCGGCTGGCCGCTCCTGGGCACGGCCAACAGCGTCATGCGCTCGGAGGCGTGCGCCGGATAGTCGAGCAGGTAGACGAGATCGGGCGATGGGGTGACGAAGAGATAGTCGACACCCTGCCGCGCCATGACTTGCTGCGCCCGTTCGATGCGCCCGCGAATCGTCGCCAGCTCGCGCTCGTCAGCCACGTCGCCCTCCCTCGTTCAACACCCCTGAATGCTTCACTGTCAATGCTACGCGCTCGCGCGAGGATGGCGTAGGGTGGAGGAGGCTCGAATAGCGGGCTTGCTGCCGGGCGAGGATGGATCCCTCGTCGTCGTGCGCCACCGTGCCAGCCTATGGTCCCGCTTGCGCTGGACTGGCCGTGTCCGCCCGCGTAGACTCTCGCGCGTGAGGGGGAGCCGTGGAGGCGCTGCAATTTACCGATAGCATCCCACGCTACGCGCTCGGCAAGCTCGCCGGATCGCGCCGCCGGGGCGTCTACTGGAGCGGGTTTGGCTCGCTGCGCTGGCGCGACGTGCCGCGGCCGGCGCTCCCCGGGCCGGAGTGGGTGCGCATCGCCACGCGCTACGGCGGCATCTGCGGCAGCGATATCAGCCTCATCGAGCTGCACGCCAGCACCGCCACCGCGCCCTTCACCAGCTTCCCGTTCACCGTCGGCCATGAGAACGTCGGGCGGATCGCGGAGATCGGTCCGGCGGTCGTCGGGTTCCAGGTCGGTGAGCGGGTCGTGGTCAATCCGCTCCTCTCCTGCGCCGCGCGCGGTTTCGCCCACGACCTCTGCCCCGCCTGCGCCCGCGGCGAGCCGAACCTCTGCCAGCGCTTCCGTGCCGGCACCCTCGCGCCGGGGATGCTGACCGGCTTCTGCCGCGACACGGGCGGGAGCTGGAGCGCGGCGTTCGTCGCCCACCAGTCGCAGCTGCTGCGCGTGCCGGACATCGTCTCCGATGAGGGCGCGCTGCTGGCCGAGCCGTTCGCGGTGGCGCTGCACGCCGTCCTGCGCAACCCGCCCGCGGAGGGCCAAACCGTACTGATCCTCGGCGCCGGCGTAATCGGGCTCTGCACGCTGGCGGCGCTGCGGGCACTCGATCTCAAGGCGCGAATCATCATCACCGCGCGCCACCCCTTCCAGGTCGCGATGGCCCAGCGGCTGGGCGCCGATGACGTGGTCAAGCCCCTGCGCGGTGCCGCCTTCTACAGGCAGATCGCCGCGCTGACCGGTGCGGAGGTGCTCAAGCCGATCATCGGCAAGGAGGTCGTGGCCGGTGGCGCCGACGTGGTCTACGAGTGCGTCGGCTCAAACGCCACGGTGGACGACGCGTTGCGCCTGACCGCCTCCGGCGGGACGATGGTGCTGGTGGGACTAGCCGGTGTGCCGCGGGGGATCGATTGGACGCCGATCTGGCTCAACGAGGTCAAGGTCCACGGCAGCTACTGCTACGCGGTGGAGGAGTGGCACGGCGAGCGCCTGCCGACGATGGCGCTGGCGCTGCGGCTGATGGCCGAGGGCAAGGCCGACCTCTCGCCGCTCCTGACGCACACCTTCCACCTGGCCGACTATCGCCGGGCGCTGGAGACGGTCACCTCCAAGGGGACCAGCGGCGTGATCAAGGCCGCCTTCGCTTTCCCCGACCCCGTCGTGCCCTGATCGGCTCTGATTGACAACAAAACCCCGCTCGCTGGAGCGGGGTTGCGATCCAGACGGGGGGGAATCAGGCGCGCGAGAGCACGCGCCCGGCGGCGCGCTCGCGCAGGCCCAGGCGCACGGCGACCCACGGATCGTTGAAGTCGTTATCCAGCTCCAGGAGCCGGTCGTCGCGCGCGCTCTCGCGCACCAGCAGCAGGCGCGCCGTCTCCGGCGTGTAGTTGTTCAGCGGAGCGACGTCGTCCCAGTATCGGTCGAAGACCTGCCGCAGCAGGTCGCGAGTCTCAGC
>DASSHC010000225.1:0-11859 GCA_035693105.1 Thermomicrobiaceae bacterium
CGGCGCCTCGATGAAGCGCTCCAGGACGTCGTGCGCCAACGCGCTCAGGTCGACCTCCTCCGGCCGCAGCACCAGATGGCCCTGCTGAATGCGCGAGATGTCGAGCAGGTCGGCCACCAGGAGCTCCATGCGGCTCACCTGCTGCTCCAGATGCTCGACCAACATGGTGAGCCGCGGCTGGTCGAGCGCGTCACGCTGCACCTGCTGCCGCAGCAGTTGGCTGTAGCCCTTGACGGTGGTGAGCGGCGTTTTCAGCTCGTGCGCCGCCGTCGAGAGGAACTCTTCGCGGTCGCGGACCGTCCGGTCGGCCTCGCGGTAGAGCCGGCTGGTCTCAACCAGCTCGGCCGCCTGATGGGCGTAGAGCTCCGCCAGGGAGCGCTCGCGGCGCGCCGGCGCGTGCGGGGTGCGGAAGTAGGTGGCCAGCGTGCCGACGACGTCACCCCCCAGCGTCAACAGCGGGGCGCTGTAGACGGCGCGGTAGCCGGCCAAAGCGGCGGCGGCGAGATAGGGGGCGAAGCTCGGCTCCCGCGCGATGTCACCCATCACCACCGGCCGGCGCTCGGCCAGCGCGACACCGCAGGCGCCGGCGCCGCGCGGCACCCGGCCGACCTGCGCCAGGTAGTCGGCCGAGAAGCCGGTGCTGGCGACGGTATAGAGGTCGTCGCGGGCCGGGTCGTAGAGCATCAGTACGCCCATGTCGGCATCTTGCAGCGCGACCACGGCGGCCAGCACCTCGCCGAAGAGCGGCCGCAGATCCTCGCTGAGCGCCAGGCTGGCGCTGACCGCGTGCAGCCGGTTGATCTCGGCCAGACGCTCCGACAGTTCCCGCTGGATACCACTCAGCGCCTGCTCCGTCTGCTTGCGCTCCACGAACTGGCCGATCTGGCTGCCCAGCGTGCCCAGCGTGGCCAGCATCTCCGCGTCGAGCGGCCGGATCTCACGGCTGAAGAACTCGGCTACCCCGAGCACCACGCCCCGGCTCACGAGCGGGAAGCCGAGCGCGCCGTGCAGCCCCTCGCTGCGGGCCGCGGCACCACGTGGGAAGTTGTCGTCCTCCTCGATGTTGTGGATCCACTGCGGCGCGCGGCTGGCCCACACGCGCCCCGGCAGCCCGAACCCCGGCGCGAAGGTCGTCTGGCGCGAGAGGCCGAGGAAGGCGGCGAGCGGGTGTGCCGGCTCGTGCCAGAGGGCCAGGCAGCGCAGCACCTGAGCCCCGTCGTCAGTCGACCAGATCACCCCGGCATCCCAGTCGAGCGCGGCGCAGAGGGCGCGAATGATGGCGTCCATGGCGCCCTCGAGTGTGGCAGCGTCGGCCAGGATGCGGTTGACGGTGTATTGCGCGCCCAGGCGGCGCTCGGCCTGCCGCCGGCCGCTGACATCGTGCAGCGAGCCGATGAAGATGGGCCCCTGGTCGGTCGCCAGGTGCGTGACGGTCAGCTCCACGGGGAACCGGCCGCCACCGGCCCGGATGGCCGGCACCTCCAGCCGCTGGCGCAGGACTGATCCCTCGCCGCTGCGGCGGAACTGGGCCAGGCCGGCACGATAGCGCGCGCGCAGCTCCGGCGGGATGATCAACTCGGCCAGCTCGTGTCCCAGCGCCTCGCCACGGCGGTAGCCGAAGAGCTGCTCGGCGCTCCGGTTCCACTCGCGCACCGTCCCCTCGGCGTCGATCGCGATGATGGCGTCGAGCGCTGAGTCGAGGATGTCTCCGGCGGTGATGCCGGCAGGGTGGCGCGCCACAGACTCCGTGGCGCGTGCCGGTATCTTTTCCATAGCCGCTGCCTCGTGCTCCCCTCTCGTGATGGTAAGCACGCCGTATCGGTGTCGCGCGCGAGATTGTCCGATCATTATCGGCCATACCTGCACAACGCGCAACCACGTGATTGACGGATCGCCCGCGTTGAACCTAAATAGCGCCGACAGGCTGGCGTAGACAGGAAGGAATGGGCGACGATGGCGCGACTACAGCTTGCGATCCGGCGCGGCGAGATCGTCACCGGGAGCCAGACAGTGACGGCCGACCTCGGCATCTCCGGCGGCAAGATCGTGCAGATCGGGGGCGACTTCGAGGCCGAGCGGGAGTACGACGCGCTGGGCAAGCTGATTCTGCCCGGCGTGATCGACGCCCACGTGCACCTCACCCTGGCGCCGGGACGCGAGCAGGTCGAGCCGCACTGGGTGGACGACTTCACCAGCGGCTCGGCGGCCGCCGCGGCCGGGGGGGTCACCACGGTCGGCAACATGTGCGCGCTCGCGCCCGGCGAGCTCCCACTCGAAGGATTGGCACGCTACGCCGAGTTGGCCGCGCGCACCGCCTTCGTCGACGTCATCCTGCACCCGATCCTGGGCGAGATCACGCCCCAGGTGCTGGAGCAGATCCCCCTCCTGCTCGACCACGGCCACAACAGCATCAAGTATTTTATGTCGACGCCGCGCTTCGACGCGCAGGTGTTGGGTTACCTGGAGGCTACCCAGCGGGCGGGCGACTCCGGCCTGATCTCGCTGATTCACTGCGAGGACTACGCCATTCTGGAGAGCGCCACCCAGCGCGTGGTGGCCGGCGGCGCGACCGGCTTCGCCCAGTACCCCGAGTCGCGCCCGGTCATCGCCGAAGTGCTTGCCACCGAGCGCGCGGTGGCCTTCGCCGAGGCCACCGGCGCCCCGGTCTACATCGTCCACCTCTCGTCGGAGCGGGCGCTGGCGGCCTGCGTTGCGGCGCAGGCGCGCGGGCTGCCGGTCTACGTCGAGACGCGCCCCTTCTACCTGCACCTGACGCGCGAGCGCTTCGAGGAGCCGGATGCGGCCAAGTACGTCGGCCAGCCGCCGCTGCGCGAGTCGCGTGACCTCGACGCCATCTGGGCCGGCATCCAGCAGGGGGTAGTCAACACCGTCTGTACCGACCACGCGCCCTGGTCGCTGGCGGCCAAGCTGGCGCCGGAGCATACGCTGGCCCGGCTGCGCCCCGGTGCCGAGAACCTGCAGGTGATGCTGCCGCTACTCTACTCCGAGGGCGTGCGCGGCGGGCGCATCAGCCTGGCGCGCATGGTCGAGGTGCTCTCGACCAACGCCGCCAAGCTCTTCGGCATCTACCCCAGCAAGGGGACCATCGCCCCCGGCAGCGACGCCGACCTGGTCGTCTTCGACCCGCACCTGACGCGCACCATCGACGGCGTCATGCTCCGGTCGAACGCCGACTACTCCGTCTACGAAGGCTGGGAGGTCACCGGCTGGCCGCTGCTGACCCTGCGCCGCGGCGAGATGCTCTATCAGGACGGCGAAGTCCACGGCCGCCCTGGCAGCGGCGAGGTGTTGCGCCGGGTTGCGACGATGCCTTTGTAGCTGCCTTATCTCACTCTCCTCAACTGAGATGCCGGACAAAAATGCCCGGCATGGTATGCTGCGGATGGATTGTGCCAGGGAGGTGCGAGATGGCAGAGGTGAACGTACTCGACTGTGGCCCGATCATTCAGGGCTTCGAACGTGACCTGGGCCTCTCGCTTGAGACCATCGCGCTCGCGGTTGCGGTCGACCGACGGACCGTCGAGCGCTGGCCTGCCAATCAGAGCGTCCCACAGGGCAAGACTCGCGAGCGCCTGGCCGAACTCGTAACGCTGCGCGATCAACTGCTGGCGATGTTCGGCACAGCGGAGGCCGCGCGGCAGTGGCTCGGCGCAAGCAGCCGCTATCTCGGCGGGTTCACGCCGCTCGAAGCCCTCAGGGCCGGCCGCCTGGACCGAGTCCGCGCCGACCTTGAAGGGTTGGCCGCCGGTGTCTATCTCTCGCTTCCCAGTTAAGAACCTTTCTGCCACCCGGAGCCGAGGAGAGATCCTTCGCTGCGGCTCAGGATGACAGGGGAAGAGGATTCCTTTGTCCTGTCATCCTGAGGCCGCAGCCGAAGGATCTCTCCATGCCCTGCCCATTGCCGTTCCATGTCGTCGCGGTACATGGAGCGCGGAAGCTCAGCCCTTTAGTGGGCTTCGTGGATTCAGCGCGGCGACTTTAGTCCGGACGGAGCCGCGCGAAGTATGGCACAAACGCTTCACGTTAGCCGCCTAATCGTCCCTACCCCTCGTCGCTGAAGCGGTCGGGGCGGATGACCTCGACCACGGTGGTGACGGCGTTGTAGAGCATCACGATCACCGCTACGAAGAGCCCGGCGACGATGCCGGCCAGCGCGATCAGCGCGTAGTAGGTGAGCGTGATCTCCAGCGGCGACGCCTGCCGCGACTGCTGCGTCGCGGTCTGGATCGGCGAACTGAGGATCAGGAGGAGTACGATGCCGGCGATCATGTCGGCGATCGCCACCACCGAGATGCGCTTGACGCGGGTGTAGAAGGCGGCGCTGAGGTGCTGGTTGAGGTTCTGCGACAGGCTGAGCATGGTCAGCATCAGCGCCAGGATAGTGGCCAGCCCGGTGATGATGCTGGAGGAGAGCGTGCTGGCCGGGCTGGCCATCGCCGCCACCAGCGCCCGGCTGTCGCGCTGCGAGTAGATGGCGCTGATGAAGAGCTGCGAGCCGACGACCGCGATGCCGACGATCACCCCGGCCACCAGCGCGGCGCGCGCACCGATGAAGAGATGGTGTTGTTGCGCCTTCACTCTCCGGCCTGACTGCTGTGTTTCCTGCGACACCGGCGCTCCCTCCGCTGGCGCTGTGCAAATTCTCTGCCGCGTGCCCGGCGGTCACTTGCTAGAATGCCGGTAGCTCGGCCGGCGCAGGAAAGGGAGCGAGTGCCATGGCGTACGAGACGATCTTCATGATGGACACCTCGGCGATCAAGTACGGCCTCGGCGCCACGCGCGAGGTCGGCTGGGACATGCGCGCCCAGGGCGCCCGCCGCGTGATGGTGGTCACCGATCCGCGCCTGGCCCCGGGCGAGAGCGTCGCCACCGTGCTCGCCGCCCTGCGCGCCGAGGGGATCGAGCCGGTGCTCTACGACCGGGTGCGCGTCGAGCCGACCGACCGCTCCTTCCAGGAAGCGATCGACGCCGCCAACGAGAGCAAGGTTGATGGCTTCGTCGCGGTCGGCGGCGGCTCGGTGATGGACACCGCCAAGGCCGCCAACCTCTACTCGACCTACCCCGCCGACTTCCTCACCTACGTCAACGCGCCGATCGGGCAGGGCCAGCCGGTGCCGGGGCCGCTCAAGCCGCTGATCGCCATCCCCACCACCGCCGGCACCGGCAGCGAGACGACCGGGGTGGCGATCTTCGACCTGACCGACCGCCACGTGAAGACCGGCATCGCCCATCGCGCGCTGCGCCCGGTGCTCGGCATCGTCGACCCGCTCAATACGCGCACGCTGCCCAAGATGGTCGCCGCCTGCTCCGGGCTCGACGTGCTCAGCCACGCCGTCGAGTCGCTGACCGCGCTCCCCTTCGACCAGCGCCCGGCGCCGGAGCACCCGCGCATGCGTCCCGCCTACCAGGGCGCCAACCCGATCAGCGATATCTGGTCGACGCGGGCGATCGAGATGGTGGCGAAAAACCTGATCCCGGCCATCGAGGAGCCCGACAACGATGAAGCGCGCGGGCAGATGCTGCTCGCCGCGGCCTTCGCCGGCATCGGCTTCGGCAACGCCGGCGTCCACCTGCCGCACGGCATGTCCTACCCGGTCTCCGGCGGCGTGCGCGACTTCCAGCCCGAGGGCTACCCCGACGACCACCCGATCGTGCCCCACGGCATGAGCGTGATCCTCAACGCGCCCGCCGTCTTCCGCTTCACCGGCCCGGCCAACCCGGAGCGTCACCTGCTGGCCGCGCGCCTGCTGGGGGCCGACATGCGCGGCGCCGAGCCGGCCGACGCCGGGGTGATCCTGGCCGACGCGCTGATCGCGCTGATGCGCCGCCTCGACCTGCCGAACGGGCTGGCAGGCATCGGCTACGGCGAGGCCGACATCGACAAGCTGGTCGAGGGGACGCTGCCGCAGCACCGCGTCACCAAGCTCTCACCGCGCCCGGCCGGCCCCGAGGAGTTGCGCGGCCTCTTTCAGGACGCCATGCGCTACTGGTAGCCGGAGCGCTCGCGTCGGCGGCGGCACGCGACGAGCGAGCCCGCGCCGGGGGTGGGGGAGCGATCAACGGGAGGAGACGAGGCCGCCATGCTGGAGACGAGCGAGACCTTTACCATCAACGCGCCGATCGAGGCGGTCTGGAGCTACGCCAGCGACATGCGCAACTGGGCCTCGAACATGCCCTTCTTCGATAGCTTCCAGCAACTGAGCGACAAGGAGTCGCGCTGGACGCTCAAGCCGAAGCTTGGTCCCTTCACCCGCACCGTGCGCATGCTGGTCACGATCAGCGAGTGGCAGCCGCCGAGCCACATCGCCTTCACCCTGCACAGCGAAACCGACCCGGTCGAGGGGAACGGCAGCTTCGACGCCCAGTCGCTCGAACCCGAGCGCACCAATGTGACGCTGGCGCTGCGGCTCGACTCGCACGGCCCGCTGGCGCCGATGATGGAGGGGCTGGCCCGGCCCGTCCTGCCGCGCATGGCCCGCTCCTTCGCCCAGAACCTGGCGCGCGACATCGAGCGTGGCGAGGGCGCGGGCTAGCCGTCGTGCGCCTCAGGCCAGTCCCAGCACGATGCCGATGACGAGCACCAGGAAGTAGATCGACTGGGAGCCATGCACGATGAGCGGCACGACCGTGCTGCGGAAGTACCAGGCCGGCAGCGCCAGCAGGAAGATGCCGTCGACGGAGGCGGTCGGGATGCTCCAGGGCTGATGCAGGTGGTAGAGCGCGAAGATGAGCCCGTTCGCGACCCACGTCCAGGCCGCGAAGACGCCGCCCATCTTCGGCAGGAGGACGCCGCGGAAGAGGAACTCTTCCCCGAAAATATTGAAGAATCCGAGCGCGGCGAAGAGCAGCACGAGCCACCAGGCGCCTTCCAGCGCGGCCACGCGGTCGTGCGATTTGAGCAGCTCGTCGAGACTGTAGCGATCCGGTTCCGCCAGCCCGGGGAGCAGCGCTGAGACCGCGTGGTGGATCGGCGGTTCGAGCAAAACGCTGTAGAGCCCGTAGAGCACGACGAGCAGCACGACCCACCACCAGAGGCGCCCGCCCTGTTGCCCGGTCCTCGGGCTGATCGGTGCGTTCAAGCGCAGGCGGCGCTTGACCGTCCCCCACGCGAGGTTGCCCTCTTCCTGGCGCACAAGCAGAAGCGAGAAGACGACCAGCCAGGCCAGCCCGATCGTGAGCAAACCGCCACGAACGATTCCTTCCTCGCGGTAGATGCGGTCGCCAACTAGCGGCGCGACAACCCAGCCCAGAACTACCATCGGCGCGACCGCCAGCGCCCAGATGGCGACGATCCGACGGAGAGGATACGAGTTGGGCACCTCTCGCACGGCCAGGCCCGGCTCTCCAGCGGCGAAACCAGTCATAGCCTGTCCCCCCTTGCATCATGCCCGGGGCGCCGCTGGCGAGCCGGTCGCGACGTGGCTCACCGGAGCGGTTCACTACCCCAACTCGCTGCCTGTCGTTACTGCGCGTATGGCAGGAGCGGCGTCGAGATCGCTCGTCAGCGCGAGAGATTCTATCAAGATTCGTCGGAGGTGAGGGCGCCCGCGGGCGCGGCGAGCAGCAGCGAGCTCGACAGCCGTCTAGGTGTTCAGCTCCGGCCAGATGGTCATCAGCACGCGCTCGGCGTCGTGGCGGATCAGGCGCTCGGTGGTGGCGACCGGCCCGGCCAGCACGCGCGGAACGAGGGTGCGCACCACGTCGAGGTCGGCCGCGACCGGCGCGGCGCCCGCCTGCGCGTAGCGCGCGACCAGCTCCGGCGGCAGGCTGCCGGTGTTGACCACCACCGCGTCGACGCGCCGCCCGAGGTAACGGTGGATCTCGCGCACGAAGTCGGAGGCGGAAAAACCGTCGGTTTCGCCGTGCTTGGTCATCACGTTGCAGATGTAGATCACCTCGCCGTCGGATGAGCGGATCGCCTCGGGCACGCCCTCCACTAGCAGGCAGGGAATGACGCTGGTGTAGAGGTCGCCGGGCCCGATCAGGATCTTCTCGGCGCGCTCCAGCGCCTTGCGGGCGCGTGGCGTGGCCTGGGCGGCGGGTTCGAGAAAGACGCGCCGGATCGGCAGCACCGCGCGGCCTTCGGGCCGGTCGATGGCCGACTCCCCCACTACCAGCGAGCCGTCGGACAGCTCGGCGCAGAGGGTGATGTTGTCCAGCGTCACCGGCAGGACGTGCCCGGCCGTGTTGAGGATCTCCTCGGCGTCTTCGAGCGCCCCCTGGAGATCCCCCGCATTCTGGTCCTGCAGCGCGTGGAGGATCAGGTTACCGAGCGAGTGGCCGCCGATCACGCCGCTGTCGGAGTCGGGGAAGCGGTAGCTGAAGATATCGCCCCAGAGGCGGCTGGAGCGCGAGAGCGCCACCAGCGCCTGGCGCAGGTCGCCGAGCGGCAGCGGGCGGCCGAACTCGTCGATCAGGCGGCGCGAGGAGCCGCCGGAGTCGGCCATCGAGACGACGGCGTAGATGCGCGTGGCGAAGCGCTTCAGCTCCGAGAGCATGGTAAAGGAGCCGCTGCCCCCGCCGATCGTCGCCACCCGCTCGTGAATGCGTTCCCCGTTCAACCCAACCCTGCCCTCACCCCCGGCCCCTCGCCCGTGCGCGGGCGAGGGGAGCTGCCCATCGAGGACGCTGGGTGCCGGGTGAGGACGGATCCCTCGACTGCGCTCGGGATGACAGCATTAATGCGGGGCATACGACAACGGCAAGTCCTCGTCGTTCGCCCCGATATTTCCCCTGTCATCCCGAGCGCAGTCGAGGGATCCGTCTTGCCCTACGTCCCGTCCTCGTCGTACGACACCGCCTCCCAACCCTAAAGTGAACCTCGCGCCAGTGCCAGGCGCACGATCAGCGGCAGCTCGACCGCGGCCGGGACTGGATCATCAAGGGCCCAGATGGCGAACTCGATCGGCCGGCGCAGCGACCAGAGATACCGGAGCGGTGACAGCCGGCGTCCAAGTATCTCACGCGCCACGGTCGGCAGATCGGTCGTCATCCGGACCCAGCGGACCCCGGCGGCGGCCTGTCGCTCGGCCACCGCCTCGCCCCGTAGCAGGCGCCACTGGAGCGCCGGGAAGTCGACCCCCGCCCGCCGCCCCAGGCTGTGCCAGCCCCAGACTCGCGGGTTGATGTCGATCAGCTTGAGCACGCCGCTCCGCGGGTCGCGCTTGAACTCCAGCTCGACCAGGCCGGCATAGCCCATGGCGGCGATCAGCCGGCGCGCGGCGGCGTCCACCTCCGGCGCCGCGACCGTCTCGACGTAGGTGCTGGCCCGGCCAAAGTCCACCGGCCACTGGCGCGTGCGCCGCGCGGTGATCGAGGCCAGCGGGCGGCCGTCGACGCAGAGCGCGGCGTAGGAGAGCTGGCACTCGCCGCCGCCGGGGATCAGCTCCTGGACCATCAGCAGCTCCGGCGGCAGCAGCCGGCAGGCCGCGTCGTAGCGCGCCAGCAGCTCCTCGCGGCTCTCGACACGCCAGGCCTTGGCCATCGTCAGCGCGTTCGCCTCCGGCTTGGCGGCGGGCTTGAGGATCACGGGGAAGTCGCAGTCGAGCGCCAGCACCTCCGCGCGGCTGGCCGGGTAGCGCGTCCAGGGGCTGGCCACGCCCGCCTCATCCGCCAACTGGTGCGTCAGGCGCTTGTCGTAGGCCCAGCGCAGCGCCGGCCAGGGCGGGGTCGTCAGCGCCAAGTGCTCGGCCAGCCGCTCGTGGTGCCGGGCGATCAGCGCCGCGGTCTCGTCGCCGGTGGGGAAGAGCGCCCAGCCGCGCAGCCCGTAGCGCCGGGCTACATCAAGCAGAAACGCGACCTGGGTCTCGTCGTTCGCGGCGGTGGGGAAGGGCAGGTCGCGGCGGGAGTAGCGCGAGGCGGCCGCGAGGCGATGCTCGTCGGTCAGCACCCAGACCGGCACGCCGGCCCGTCCCAGGCTGCGCACCACCCCCAGCCCACGGTAATCGCCGCCGATGACCAGCGCGCCGGCCGGCGCGGGGGTGGGGGTGGGGGTGGGGAGCGCGGGCACGCGCTCCAGCGTGGCGGTCGCCGGACGCCCCTCCAGCCAGGATCCCATCAGGCAGCCCCGGCCTTACGCGTGACGGTGCGGGCCAGCTCGCGGCTGGTGAACCAGGTGCCCGAGACGAAGCGCACCACCGGGCCGAAGCTGTACGCGGCGGGCGCGCCGATGAAGTGCAGGCCGGGGACCGAGGACTCGAAGCCCGGCCCGAGAACCGGGTAGCCGTTGACCTGCCGGATGACCCCGGCCAGCTCCGGCGCCAGGAAATCGTAGCGCCGCACGTCGACCCGGTAGCCGGTGGCCAGCAGGGCGTGATCGACCGCGCGCTCGCTGCCGTCGTCGAGCGCCAGCCGCAGGCCGCTCCCCTGTGGCTCGGCCGCTTGCACCGCGCGCCCGGTGGAGAAGCGGATGCGCCCCGAGCGCGGCCGCAGCCAGCCGGAGGCCGCCGGGCGGATCGAGCGGTAGGCCAGCTTGTCCTGCCAGCCGCGCGGCAGGTGCGTGAACAGCTCGGGCATGGCGACCAGCCAGCTCAGCCCCGGCGGCCCGACGTCGGTCGGCGCGTAGAGCGCGTGCTGCGCGCGGGTCGGCAGCGTGTGCAGCTTGGAGCTGCGCGTCAGCCAGCGGATCGCCGGCGTGCGCGCGATCAGCTCGACCTCGGCGCCGGCCTCGGCCAGGATCACCGACGTCTCGACCGCGCTCTGGCCGCCGCCGATGACGGCGACGGAGTGGCCGCTGAAGCCGCTCAGGTCGTTGCGATCGGCCGCGTGCGAGACCAGCCGGGGCGAGAGGCCATCGAAGAGCGCGGGCCGGTTGGGGAAGCAGGCCAGTCCGGTGGCCAGGATCAGGCGCCGGGTGTGCGCCCGCTCACCGTCGCTCAGGGCCAACTGGAAGCCGTCGCCGGCCGCGCGAATGCACTCGATGCGCCGGCCGTCGAGGTCCGGCACCACCTGCTGCTGGAACCACTCGCCGTACTCGACGAAGCGCGGCAGCGGGATGCGCTCGCCCAGGGTGAGGCCGCGCGCCCGCTGGAAGGCGTCGAGCGTCAGCGGCCCGTGGCGGCTGCCGATGTTGGACGCCTCGTAGGAGGAGCGCAGCAGCATGCCGGCGGGCATGTGGCAGCGCCAGAAGGACATCGCCTCGCCGAAGGTCTTGACCTCGATCCCCTCGGCGCGCAGGCGCCGGGTCGCGGCCAGCCCGTAGGGCCCGGCGCCGACGATCACGACAGGATAGGAATTGCTTTCCATTCGGCCTCCGCTCGCTGCCAGTTGAGAGTCGCGATTCGCCCTCACCCCTGCCTCCTCTCCCACATTTGGGAGCGGGGAACGACCGAGGAACGACAGGCTCCGCGGTCGTGCCTACTCCCCGCTCTCAGCAGTGGGAGAGGGGCGGGGGGTGAGAGCCGCCCGTGGGGTGAGAGCCGCCTCACCCACCTCCAGGCTAGCCCGTTGGGCCTTATGGGTCATGGGCCGGTCGTACCGGTGAGCGGGGGAAGATCGGATCATCTCACGGAGCTGGCAGCGGAGGATCACCGTGGTCGACGAGCCTTGTCGCCGCTCGGCGCGCGGGAATCAAATTCCCGCGCTGAGTCCACGAAGCCCACTGAAGGGGCTGAGTTCGGGCGTGGCGTCGGGCAGGGCAAACCGCTTCCGCGAACACCGGAGGAGGGGAAGGTCACGGGAGATCCTTCGCCGCGGCTCAGGATGACAGGGTTGGCGGCTGCCGTTTTCTTGTCATGCTGGGGCCGCCGCCGAAGCATCTCGCCAAACGCTGTCCATTGCGCTTGTTCTATGTTGTCACCGTTCGTGGATCATGGAGACTTAGCCCCTTCAGTGGGCTTC
>DASSHC010000226.1:0-2326 GCA_035693105.1 Thermomicrobiaceae bacterium
GATCAGGAGAGATCCTTCGGCTGCGGCCTCAGGATGACAAGGGGGAGGAAGGATCTCCCTTGATCGCATCAGTGCTTCGATCCAAGGCAGAGGAGATGCTTCGGCTGCGGCCTCAGCATGACCGGGGAAGACAGCCGCCGCTCCAGCGGATCGGCCACCCATGCCCGCCTCAGGCGCGCGAAAGCTCAGATCATCGGCTATACTGTCTCCGACACGCATCATCACAGCGGTTTCATTCACGCGCCTGCACCGCTGTCGCTCTGAGGCCCGGCTGCGAGATAAGGGTGGCGAGTGATGGGGACTCCTACCCCGCCAACAGACGACGCACCAGCGACGCGCGACCAGGATGTAGCGGTCTATCTGCTCGGCGAGTTCCGGGTTGAGATCGGTGGGCGGCCGATCGAGCCGGGCGCCTGGCGGCTGCGCAAGGCCGCCCAGCTCGTCAAGCTGCTGGCGCTCGCGCCGGGCCACCGGCTGCACCGCGACCAGATCGCCGAACACCTCTGGCCCGAGCTCGATCCCGACGCCGCCCAGCGCAACCTCCACCAGGTCCTCTTCGCCGCGCGCCGGATCCTGGAGCCGGGGCGATCCGCGCGCGCTCAAGCGACCATCCTCCCCCTGCGCCAGCAGATGCTCGCGCTGCAGCCGGCGGGCGCGCTCTGGGTCGATGTCGAAGCGTTCCAGGCGGCGGCCGCTGCTGCCCAGGGAGCGGGCGACCCCGCGGCCTACGAGGCGGCGCTGGCGCTCTACGCGGGCGACCTGCTGCCCGACGAGCTCTATGAGGAGTGGGCGGCCCAGCCGCGGGAGGCCTTGCACGAGACTTTCCTGCGGCTGCTGGTCGACCTGGCGCGGCTGAGCGAGGCGCGCGGCGAGCTGGAGCGGGCCATCGTCACCTGGGAGCGGCTGGTCGCCGCCGACGCCGCCCGCGAGGAGGCGCACGTCGGCCTGATGCGCGCCTACGCGCTGGCCGGGCGGCGGCAACAGGCCCTGCGGCAGTACCAGCGGCTGCGCGCCGCGCTGGCGCGCGAGCTGGACGCCGAGCCGGAGCCGGAGGCAACCGAGCTCTACCAGCGCATCCTCGGCGGCCGCTTTCCCGAGGCGGCTGCCGAGCGACCGGCACCGGTCCCAGCGCGTCCGGTGGCCGCGACCGCGCCCACTCCAGCGTCCACCACGACCACCCCATCGCTGCGGCTGCTGGCCGCCGCCAGCGGTCTGATCGACCGCCGGCGCGAGCTCGACATCCTGCAGCGGAGTCTCGAAGAGATGCTGGGCGGGCAAGGCCGGGCGGTCCTGATCTCCGGCGACCCGGGCATCGGCAAGTCGCGCATCATCGAGGAACTGTCCCGCTACGCCGAGGCTCGCGGGGTCCGGACCGCCTGGGGACGCTGCTACGAGGGCGAGGGCGCGCCCGCGTACTGGCCCTGGATCCAGATAATCCGCCACGAGCTGGCCGGCGAGACCGGCGAGCTGCGTGAGGATCTGGGCCCCGACGCCGCCACCATCGCCCAGATCGTGCCGGAGATCCGGGCTTTGCTCCCGGGGCTGGCGCAGCCCCCCGCGCTCGATCCGGCGCAGGCGCGCTTCCGCCTCTTCGACGGCGTGACCGCCTTCCTCAAGCGGCGCGCCGCCCGGCGGCCGTTGCTCCTGGTGCTCGACGACCTGCACTGGGCCGACGACTCTTCCCTCCGGCTGCTCGACTTCCTGGCGGCGGAGATCGCCGCGACTCCGATCTTGATCGCCGGGGCGTACCGGCAGGCCGAGGTCGAGGAGCGCGGCCCGCTGGCGCAGACGCTGGCGCGGCTGAGCCGGCTGGCGGGCGGCGAGCGGCTGCGGCTCAGCGGGCTCGACGAGCCGGGCGTGGCCTCCTTCAGCGAGCTGGCGCTCGGCCGGCCGGCGCCACCGGACCTCGTCACGGCGGTCTTCCGCAAGTCCGAGGGGAACCCGCTCTTCATCCGCGAGCTGGTGCGCCTGGTCCGTGACGAGGCTCGCTGGGGCGAGCCTCAGGTTGGTTCCTGGCTCGATGCAAACCTGCCGCCGCAGGTGCAGGACGTGATCAATCTACGCCTCGTCCGGCTCGCGACGGCCTGCCTGGAGCTGCTCACCATCGCCGCCGTCGTCGGCCGTGAATTCGAGTTGCGCCTGGTCGCGCGCATCGCCGCCGTGCCCGTCGCGGCCGCGCTCGAGCAGCTCGACGAGGCGATGCGGGCCGGCATCATCGAGGAGGTGCTGGGGAAGCCGGGCTGCCTCCGCTTCACTCACGTGCTGATCCCTGAGACGCTCTACGCCGGGCTGACGCCGGCCCGCCGCGCCGGGCTGCATGCGCGCG
>DASSHC010000227.1:0-9724 GCA_035693105.1 Thermomicrobiaceae bacterium
CGCGCTGCAGCGGCATGCCGCGCTCCTCCAGCGCGGCGCGCACTGGCTCCAGCGCATCCGGGCGCACCAGGGCGAAGGCCGGCGCGCCCGGCACCCGGCGCAGGTGGGGCTTGAGCAGGGGATCGGCCAGCAGGTCGTCCAGCAGCTCCGGGCGCTCGAGCTGGAGCAGCACCGCCTCGACCAGCGCGCCCTTACCCCAGTCCCTGGCCCAGCGCTTGACCAAGGCCGCGACCTCCTCCGGCAGCGGGCCGGCGTGGAAGCGCGCCAGGCTGTCGATGATCGCCTCGGCGGACAGCCCGCCGCGCGCGGCCCGGCGCAGGCTCTCCGCGGTCAGCCGTGGGGTGTCGCCCGGGGCCGGCTCGCCCTGCCCGCCGGTCAGCGGCCGCAAAACACGCAGCACCTGGATACTGGGGAGCCGCTGGCGGAAGGTGACGCGCCCCTCGCCGTCGATGCGGAAGACCGGGCGCGGCGTCAGATCATCCCCCTCGCTCAGGGCCGGCAACTGCCCCGCCGCCAGCAGGCGCGGCAGGAGCGTGTGCAGGTTGGCGACCGGCACCAGCGCGGCGCTGGGCGCGGCGCGGCGCCCCAGCAGCGGACCAAGCTCGGGGTCCGCATAGAGCGCGTCGAGCGTCTCGGCATCGACGGCGTGCAGCAGCCCGACGCCGCGCCGCAGGGTGACGCGCTCGTGCTGGGCGCCCCACTCTGCCAGCGTGCGCCGTACGTTCTGCGGCAGCTCGACCGTGCTGACGCGCTCCAGAAAGGCGATGATCTCCGCGATATCGAGCCCGCTCTGCTGCCCACGGTAGATCGAGTCCCGCGTCAACGCGTACTCGATCGCCTGCTCGGCGCGCACCCGCTCCGCCACCCGGTCGAGCATGAAGAGGATATCCTCGCTGGTCGGCTCGAAGGCGAAGAGCTGAAAGTTCGGCTGCACCACCACGTTGGGGGTGGGCACGGCCTCCGCCGCCGGCGCCTCGCCCCGCAGCAGGTGGGCGCCGGCCTCGGTGACGCGAAAGGCCGCCGGCTCGCCCTCGCGCCAGCCGAGATCGACCACACCGAGCCAGGCGAGCGCCTCGGTCACGATCACCCGGATCATTCCGGCCTCGACCCGCAGCCAGCCTTCCCCCTCCGACTGCCCGTCGAAGATCAGGCCGAGCTGATTGCCGCTGGCGTAGGGGTTGATATCCGCAGAGCCGTAGTAGTAGTACGCAAGGTCGCGGACGGGACGCTCGAGCAGGAACTCGTAGTCGCGCTGGCGCAGGCGATCGATCAGATGCTCCAGGGAAATCCACTCTCCGACCGGTAGCTCGGCGATCTCGCGGAGCACGCGCTGGCGAGCATCGATGATCCGCGGCGGGGCGAGGCGCACCGAGAAGCCCTTGCCGAGGATACGCAGGCTCGGGATACGGTACAGCTCGTTGAAGCGCGCGGTGTCGCGATAGGTCTGGTAGAGCTGCGCCAGGCGCTCGCCGGCCGGCCGGCGCAGGTAGTCCTGAATGCCGGGGCTCGGCGCCAGCGTGCCGACGCTGGCCGAGAGGAGACCGAGGTCTTCGGCCAGCGCGCGCAGGAAGGGGATGCGGCCCAGCTCATCCTCGGAGCGCGTCCGCGGGGTCACCTCGGAGAGCAGCATCTCCGGGTCGAGCTTGACCAGGGCGCGCTTCATAATCTGCCCGCGCATCGTCAGCGGGATATCCTGGCGCCCGGCGAAGCTCAGCAGGGTATAGAGATCGCGCTGCAGCGCCGCGGCGTTCCCCGCGACGATCTCCGCCGGCGGCTCCGCCGTGACCAGCTCGACCGTGACCGGCGGCAGGTGCTGCAAGATCTGTGGCGGGATCCAGATCCGCTGCCCCGGCGTGACCAGATCGTACATGCGCCCGGACGAGGCCCCGGTGGTGAAGACCAACCCGAGCGCGCAGAGCCGCGCCAGGATGTCCTCGAGCTTACGCGAGCCGCTGGCGTAGGCCGAGCCCTTTTCGGGCGCATAGTAGCCGTACGGGCGGGGCGCCGGGCGGTGCTCGATGAGATGCTCGTGCTCCAACGCGGCGCGCAGCACCTGTGTCGGCAGCATGCCGCCGGCCAGGATCACGCGATCGAGCACCGCGCGCTGCAGCGGCTCCAGTTCGGCCAGCGCCTCGGTGATCCGGCTGGGGTTGAAGAGCGTCTCCGAGAGGAGCTGGACCAGCTTCGCTTTCCCCTTGCCCACCGGGTTGATGCCGCGGGTCTTGGCCATGATTCCCAGCGCGGCGTTGGTGTAGCCCTGCAGGAACTCGCCCGCCGCTGTCTCGTTCGGCATCAACCGCCCTCCACCAGCCGGGGCGCGTGCCCCAGCCGCGTCAGTTCGGCCACCAGCTCGTCCGCCGCGCCTGACTCGATCGCGATCAAGCGGGGCGAGAAGGTGAAGAGCACCTTTTCACCCAGCGAGGTCGCGGCCAGCAACTCGGGCAGGAGGCGGTCGTCGGCCAGCTCGATCACCGTCAGTTCGTCGTAGAGGCGGACCTGTCCATAGGCCGACCACCAGGCCAAGAGTTGCTCGCGCGCCACGGGCGGAAGCGTGACGCCGCGCTCGTCGAGCGCGCCCAGCAACTCCGGCCCGGTGACGCCGCTGTCGAAGAGCCCCTGGACTCGCTCGGTGGTCAGCCGATAGCGCAATCCGCGGCTGGACGACTCAACCAGCTCGCCGGCCTGCGCCACGAGTCCGTGGGCGTCGGCGTTCGAGTGGCCGATGGGGATCACGACCGTCAGATCGTCGGATACCGACAGTTCGCTCGCCGGCGCCGCGCCGACGGCGGCGATCTCGCGCCCGCTGAGCACGCCGGCCGTCGAGCTGACACGGAAGCGCCGCGGGTGCTCGTCTTCGCCCTCAGGCAGGTCGACGAAGCCCAGCCAGCGCAGCGGCCCGGTCAGCAAGGTCTCGATCACGATGGGGAAGAAGTTCACCGCGCTCCCCGCCGCGTTGAGGTTCAGCGTCTGCCCCTGCCCCTGCCCTGTCGGACGGTTCTCGGCCAGCAGCCAAGTGGATTGTCCGGAGCGCGGTTGGCTCATCAGTCCGAGCTGGGGGAAGCTCAGGCGCACCAGCGGCCAGAGCCGCGTCGCCAGCGACTCGACATCGTACCAGACATCGGGCTGCAAGCGTCCCAGCACCTCGGAGACGAGCAGCTCGGCCATCATGATCCAGGGCTCGAAGAGCGGCGGCTCCGCGTAATAGGTGTTGGGCGTCCAGTGCAGTGTCACCGGCCCCTCCGGGCGCATCAGGCGATCCACCTCGGTCAGTCCCTGATGCGTCACCCAGGCGGTGACCAACTGGCGCAACTGCAGCCCGAACGGCAGCAGGTAGAAGTTGCCGAGGAGGTCGTCACGAACGCTCAGGCGGCTGCCGAGTTCCACGATCCCCAGCGTGTAGAGCAGCACAGCGGCGAAAGTGACCGCGTCAACCGGCTGGCCGAGCTTGCGCGCCAATCCCTCGCGGTCGGCGACGGGGAGCAGCGGCACGGGCACCACGCGGACGCTGGGCTGCTGTCCGGGACGCGAGCGCACCGTCCCCTTCCCCTCGAAGAAGCGGTAGCCCTCCGGCGCGTAGCTCGCCAGCGGAGACGGTGGCTCGACCGGCGCCGGTTCCAGCTCGCGGCCGTTCAGCTCCTGGGCGACGGCCATCAGCAGCGACACGATCTCCGTCGGTGCCGCCGCCGGTGGCGTGCTGCCTTCCGCCGGGCGCACCAGTCCTTCCAGCACCGGCAGCCGCGGGCCGACTCCCGGCGCCAGCGTATAGGCGCGGTCTTCGTAGGGGGGCACGCTGATGTCGCTGACCAGCAGACCAAGGTCGTAGAGCCGCGGCAACACCGGCACGCCCTCGCCGCCGAGCGCGCGGTACCCCTCGTTTAGTATCGCCGCGCTCAGGGGTATCAGGCGGCCGAGAATATCGGCGGTATCGAGCAAGCGGCGCTCGGCGGGGGAGAGCCCGGCTAGGGCACGGTCGATGTTGGCCGGATCCAGCAGGCCCTCGGCCAACTGCGCGGCGATCTCGGACTTAGGCGCCTTGTCGCGCACGCGGACGCCGCGCTCGCGGGCGATCTGCCGCGTGTGCTCTACCGTGTCGCGCTCCAGCGCGCGGGACAGCCATGCGGCCGGCTGTTCGATGACGAGGCGCGGATCGATCGTGCCGCCGTCCGCCGCGAGCTCCGACCAGTCGGGAATGGCCCCGCCCGTCTGATAGGTAACGCGGGCGGAGCCGCGCAGCCATTGGAGGAGCAGCGCGCCCGCGTGCTGGCAGAAGCCGCCCGCGCCGCAGTCGCAGCTGGGCGCGAGCTGGCCGGCGCGGGTGCCGACCGAGGTGTGATCGACGCGTCGCCAGGTGCCGCGCACATCGGCCGACAACGTTGCGCCGTCGTAGGTCGGGCCGAGGACGTGTCCTGCGCGCTGGAGACGGTCGGCGCGTTCGAAGACGCCGGGGCCGCAGAGGCGGCGCACGTCGGCCTCGGTGAAGCTGACGGGGAAGCTGGGCTGCTGCTGGAGCATCGCCTACTCGTTCGCCCCGGCCTGCTCGCGGCTCGACCAACCCCACGACTTCACCTCATCCACACCATCCACACCATCCACCGCCGAGAGCAGGCGTGGCTCGGGCATGGCGCGCGGCTGGAAGTCCGCCACCTCGTCCTCATAGAGAATCTCGTAGCTATACCCCTGCTCGGTGAGGAACTTCTGCCGGTTGGCGGCGAACTCCTGGTCGCGTGTCTCGCGCGTCACCAGCGAGTAGAAATGGGCCAGCGTGCCGTCGCTCTTGGGCCGCAGGATGCGCCCGAGCCGCTGTGCCTCCTCTTGGCGCGAGCCGAAGGTGCCCGAGAGCTGGATGGCGACGCTGGCGTCGGGCAGGTCGATCGAGAAGTTGGCCACTTTCGAGACGACCATCAGCCGGAACTCGCCCTGGCGGAAGGCTTCGTAGAGCTTCTCGCGCTCGCGCGTGGCCGTCTTGCCGGTGATCAGCGGCGCGTCGAAGCGCGCGGCCACGCTGTCGAGCTGGTCGAGATACTGCCCGATGATCAGGACGTGGTCGTCCCGGTGCTTGGCCACGAGCTGGTCGAGCACCGCCAGCTTGGCCGGGTTCTCGGCGGCGAAGCGGTATTTCTCGCGCTCCTCGGTCAGCGCGTACTCCAGCCGCAGCGCCTCGGGGAGCTTGATACGCACCTCGTGGCACTCGGCGGTGGCGATCCAGCCCTGGCGCTCCAGGTCCTTCCAGGGCACGTCGTACTTCTTCGGCCCGATCAGCGCGAACACGTCGCCCTCGCAGTGGTCCTCGCGCACCAGCGTGGCGGTCAGGCCCAGCCGGCGCCGCGCCTGAATCTCCGCGGTGATGCGGAAGACCGGGGCCGGCAGGAGGTGGACCTCGTCGTAGATGATCAGACCCCAATCACCCTGGTTGAAGAGGGCGAAGTGCGGGAAATCAGCGGTGCGCTTGGGCCGGTAGGTCAGCACCTGATAGGTGGTCACGGTGATCGGCCGGATCTGCTTGATCTCGCCGCTGTACTCGCCGACGGCCTCCGCCGGAATGGTGGTGCGCTCGACGATCTCGTGCATCCATTGACGCGCGGCCACGATTGAGGGGGTCAGGATCAGCGTGTGGCAGGCCAGCTCGGCCATCGCCGCCAGGCCGACCATCGTCTTGCCGGCGCCGCAGGGCATCACGATCACGCCGCTGCCGCCCTGGGCCGCGCCGCCGGCGTGGAAGACCGCCACCGAGTCGCGCTGGTAGTCGCGCAGCGTGAACGGCTCACCCGCGCTCAGCGTGGCCGAGCGCAGCGCGATCTCGAAAGGCGCGCCCTCGACGTAGCCGGCCAGGTCCTCGGCCGGGTAGCCGAACTGCACCAGCGACTGCTTGAGGTGGCCGCGCCGGGCCGCATCGACCAGCAGACCGCGCGCGTCCCGCCCGACGATGAACGGCGCCAGGTGGCGGTGGTTGGCGATCTCGACCAGCAGCGGCTGGTCGTCCGAGACGAGCCGCAGGTGGCCGTCCTCGCTGACCAGCTTGACCCGCCCGTAGCGCGAGACGTAGTCGCTGATGTCGGTGCGCACGTTGCCGGGCAGCTCGTACTTCCCGAATTGCTCCAGCGCGCCGATGATGAAGTCGGCGCCGTAGCCGGCGGCGGCCGCGTTCCAGAGCGAGAGGGGGGTGATGCGGTAGGTGTGGATGTGCTCGGGGCTCTTCTCCAGCTCGGCGAAGCGCGCCAGGGCGTCGCGCGCCTCCTCGTAGCCGGGATTATTGACCTCGAGGAGGATGGACTTGTCGCTCTGCACGATGATCGGGTTAGCAGGTTGATAGCTCATAGAGTCAATTATACGCCAATATGCGGCGGAATTCAGCCCCTTTCGGCGCGCTTCTTCGGAACTCGCTCGCTACCCCACCTGCTCCAGCACGATCTGTCCGGCGTTGACGGTGACGTCGAGGGTGATGACCGTGGCCGATTTGGCGTTGGCGGCGGTGGTGTAGCTGCCGTTGTCGCTCTTGAAGCCGTCCGCCTTGACCTTGCCCGAGGTCACCCCGGCGTGGATTACGGCCGCGGTGCTCTTGGGCACGCGCACCGTCACCGTGCCCGAGGAGGCGTGGATCTCACCGTTGAGGTGATCGCTCCACTGGCCGCTCAGGTCGAGCGTCACGTCGCCGGCCAGCGAGTCGACCTTGAGCGAGGTCAGGTGCGCGAAGCTGCCGCCGAGGTCGAGCCGCACGCGCCCGCTGGAGGAATCGACATTCAGCGCCGAGAGGAACGGCTGCTCGCCGCCCACCGTCAGCACCACGTCGCCGCTCTCCGAGGTGATGCCGGCGTGCGTCACCTGCAAGCCGGTGAGGTCGAGCGCGGTGTCGCCGCTGTCATTGCTGGTATTGATATCGAGCGGCACGCTGTTGCTCAGGCGCACGTCCCACGCGTTGCGCATCTTGCTGAAGTTGACCGCGTGGTGGACGTCGGGCTGCTTGACGTGCAGCCAGCCCTGGCCGTTCTTGGTGTCGTAGTCGACATTCGGCAGGAGCTGCTGGTTGGCGGTGAAGCGCGCGTCCATCAGCCGAGCGGCGCCGCCGGAGAGATTGAGCGAGCCGGTGTGCATCCGGAACTCGGCCCAGACCGTCTGCGCCTCGGCCTGCTCGACGCTGCGGCTGGTCGAGGTGATGGACCCGTAACCGGCGCAGGCCGGGGCGAGGAGGAGGACGCCGATCACCATCGCGAGCCACCAGTGCCGTCGTGCGTGCGCCAACCCGTGCTGCTCCTCTAGCCACCACTCGCCGTTCTAGCGGAAGGATAGCGCGGTTCGGGTGGTGGCGACCTGAATCAAGGGGCAGCCGGAAACAACCGAGCCGTTTGATCGAGAAAGGCCGGGCGCAGGTCGTCGGGCGTTTCGGCCGCCAGCTCGTCGATGATCGCCCGGGCCGCCGCGAACTCGGCCACAGCCTGCTCCTGCCGCTCCTGCTGGGCGCACAGCTTGCCGCGCTCCAGATGAATGCGCCAGGACCACGGCCGCGCCTCAAGCGCCTGTGCGACCCCTTGTATCGCGAGCAGCGCCGCCTGGGCCGCCTCGTATTGCCCGAGGGCCGCAAGCGCTTGCGCACGCGAGAACTCGTAGCGCAGGACCGGCTGCTTGGGTGAGGCATTGGGGGTGGCGGCGACCAGCCGATCGAGCAACCCGAGCGCCGCCTCGGGATCGCCATGAGCCAGCACCAGCTCCACCCGCGCGGCCCACAGCCGGCGTTGGGCCAGCGTCTGCATTGGCGTCTCGGGATTGAGGACGGCAGCGAGTACGGCCTCGGCTCGCGCGCGGTCGCCTCCGGCCAGCAGCACGCTGGCGAGGAAGCTGGATCCCAAGTGAATCCAGGCCGTGGAGGCGTTTGGGCGCGCGAAGGAGAACGCTTGTTCGAGGTGCTGCTGTGCCTGCGAGAGCGCCAGCAGATCGAAGTAGATCGCTCCAGTCGCGCTGTGCGCGGCCGAGAGCCACTGGCTGTGGTCGATCTCCTCGGCGATCTCAATGCTACGCCGGGCCGCGTCGAGCGCCGCGCCAGACGCTCCACCCGCCCCGAGGCAGCACGCGCGCGTACACAACGCATACGATTCGCCCGCCCGCCAGCTGATCGCGTGGGCTATCGCGAACGCCTCTTCACCAGCGCGCAGACGCTCGGCCATTGTCACCTGTGCGATGACGGCCGAGTCGGTCAGGTAGTTCACACCTTGCATCGTGATCTGGGCCAGGCACGAAGCCAGCCCTTCGCGATCGCCGGACGCGCGAAAGAGCTCGACCGCGCGCCGAAGGTAGCCGTTGCCCTGGATCAGATCACCGCTGAGGAAGCTGGCCAACGCCAGGAGATCGAGCGACGCGGCGATACCCGTTCGATCGTCCAATTGCTCGAAGATGGCCAGCGCCTCGCGATGATGCTGGAGGCCTTCCAGCGGTCGCTCGACATTCACGTACCAGTTGCCGACCCGGCTGAGCGAGTGCCCCGTGAGATCCGGGGCGTCGAGCGAGCGGGCCAACGCCAGAGCCTGCTGGAGATACTCGCCGGTCCGGGCGTAATCGCGGGCCATCCAGAGCATGCCGAGCTCGTTGAGCGCCTGCCACTCGACTCGCCCATCGCCGGCTTGCCGGGCCAGCGTCAGCACCGTTTCAAGGTCTTCGCGCGCCGGCTCGAAGTTCCCGACGAGGCGCTGCGCCTGCCCGCGCATCAGATAGGCGGTGACGGGCACGGAGCGTGCCCGCTGCTTGGCGAGCCGCTCGGCGCTGATGAGGTGTGCGATGACGGCGTCGGGAGCGTAGAGATCCCGGGCCCGCTCGCCGGCCCGGATCAGCCAGTCGACCGCGCGCGGGTCCCCGGCTCGCTCCAGATGATAGGCGACCATGTCGGGCGCCGGGTTGGCGGTGGCGATCAGCGCCTCGCCGACCCGCAGGTGCAGCCGGCGGCGCCGGAGGGACGGGATACCGTCATAGAGCGCCTCGCGGATCAGCGCATGACTGAAGCGCACGCCGTCGCCCGCGGGGAGTCCCCGCAGCAAGTTGGCCTCCTCGGCACGCTCGGCCATGCCGAGCAGGGTGTCCTCGTCGACCTCGCCCACCGTCGCCCAGACCCCCAGCGGCACCACTTGCCCGATGACCGCCGCGACTGCCAGGAGCCGCTGGCTCTCCTCGTCCAGCCGCGCCACCCGGCGCTCGATGACCTGCCGCAGCAGCGCCGGCACGCGCACCTGCTCCAGATCCCCCAGCGTCCAGCTTCCCGCCTGCCGGGCCAGCACGCCCTCGTCCTCCAGCGTACGCAGCAGTTCGCCGGCATAGAGCGGATTGCCTTCGGCGTGCGCTTCGAGGTAGCGCTCCAGCCGGCCCTGATCGATGTCCGCCAGCTCGTAGCGACTCTGGATCAGCGCTCGGTTGCCCGCTTCCTGGAGCGGCTGCACATCCAGGCGCTCGGCGCCCGCCTCGCGCACCAGGAGCGGCAGCAACGTGGCGAGCGGGTGGCGGCGCGTCACCTCGTCCGAGCGATAGGTAGCGACGAGCAGGATGCGCTGGTTGCCGAGCTGACGCGCCAACATGCGGCAGGAGTCGAGCGAGGCCTGGTCGGCCCACTGGAGATCGTCGAGGACGAGGAGGAGCGGGCGCTGGGCGGCGATCGCGCGCAAGAAGTCAGCAGCGGCCGCGAAGAGCGCCTCCTGCGAGCCGATCCGGGCCAGTTCATCGGCCGTGCTCGCGAAGGCGGTGGCCGACG
>DASSHC010000228.1:0-3821 GCA_035693105.1 Thermomicrobiaceae bacterium
ATGGTCGCCGCGACGGCCAGCAGCGGCCGAGCCCCCTCGCCCAGGCGCCCCACCCGCCCGGCGATCACCTGGCGCAAGAGCGGCGGCACGCCGTCTAGGGTCAGGTCGCCCAGCGCCCAGCCGCCCTCGGCCGGGCACAGCAGCCGCTCCTCCTCCAGCGTCCGCAGCAGCTCGCCCGCGTACAAGGGATTCCCTTCCGCGCGCTCCTCCAGATAGCGTTCGAGCCGTGTCAGATCGGTGGCCGCCAGCTCGTAGCGCCGCTCGATCAGCGCGCGCAGATCCGGCTGGCTCAGCGGGGGAACGTGTATCCGTTCCGCTTCGGCCTCCCGGACGAGGAGCGGGACGAGCTGGTAGAGGGGGTGGCCTCGGGGCATTTCCTCTCGTCGGTAGCTCGCGACGAGCAAGGGTCGGGGCCCGGCAGCCCGGCGGGCGAAATGGCGCAGCAGGTCGAGACTGGCCTGGTCGGCCCAGTGCACGTCTTCGAGCAGCACGAGCAGCGGACGCACCGCGGCGACTTCCTGGAAAAAGCGGGCGATCTCATCGAGGAGCCGCTGCTGGCTCCCGAGCGCGGCCAGAGACTCATGATCGTCGAGGAAGGAGGGGAGGTCAGGCGCGAGCCCGGTTGCCTGGTAGGCGCGGGCGACGCTGGTCCAGAGGCCATACGGGGGCATGACGCTGTTGTCGTAGGCGTGTCCCCAGAGGACGAGCGCCCCCGCGGCCTCAGCCTCCCGTGCCAGCCAGCGCAGCAGCGTCGTCTTGCCGATGCCCGCCTCGCCGTCGATCAGCACGAGACCGCCCTCGCCGTCCAGCAGCCTCTGGAGCGCCTGCCGCAACATCGCCTGCTCCGGTTCGCGGCCGATGAGGCCCGGCGAATGCGGAGTCGAGCCGGTTGCCGGATTCGTCGGTGGCACCACGAGCGACCTCCGGGATCGGGGCGTCGAACACGAACTGGCGAGCGTGGCGGCAGTATAGCACGGGTGCGTCAGACGATCCGTTGGCTCCGGTTGCCCGATTTCGCGCGATTGGTGGAATGGGAAGCCGAAACTCAGGGAGCAGCCGTCGTGTGTGGCCGCCGCTCCCTGAGCTACCGACTCGCTTCGATTTCGGGTGATCTTCGGCGTCAGGCTTCCAGCGCGGCCAGTTGCTCCTCGACCAGCCCGATCACCTCGCGGAAGATGCCCTCGTCCAGCGCCAGCCGCGCGCCGGCGGCCGCGAACAACTCCGGCAGCGGGCGGCTGCCGCCGAGCGCCAGCGCCTGGCGGTACTGTTCGATCGCCCGAGCTTGATCTTGCAGCGCGTTGCGCCAGACCTGGAGCGCGCCGAGCTGCGCGATGCCGTACTCGATGTAGTAGAAAGGGTGCAGGAAGATGTGCAATTGCCGGTACCAGCGCGCCAGCCGCTCGGCCTCCAGCCCGCTCCAGTCGACGCCGGGGTTGAAGCGCTGGTAAATCTCCAGCCAGGCGCGGTCGCGGGCCGCGGCGTCGTGGCCCTCACCGCTGGTGTAGAGCCACTGCTGGAAGGCGTCGACCGTGGCGACCCAGGGGAGCAGCTCCAGAATCCCCTCCAGGTGCTCGACGCGCGCCCGGCGGGCCTCCTCCGGCGTGAAGTAGCCGCCCTCGGATTCCTCCAGGTAGGGCGCGCTCAGCAGCTCCATCGACATCGAGGCGACCTCGGCCATCTCCGAGCCGGGGTGGCGCTGGGAGAGAAGCGGCAGCGCGGCGCCCGCCTCGAAGTTGTGGAAGGCGTGGCCGGACTCGTGGAGCAGGGTGCGCACGTTGCCGACGACTCCCGAGGCGTTCATGAAGATGAAGGGGCGCTTGCGGTAGGGGAGATTGGTGCAGTAGCCGCCCGGCGCCTTGCCGGTGCGGCTCTCTAGATCGAGCAGCTCCTCGCGGCGCATGGTGGCGAAGTAGTCGCCCAGCACCGGATCGACGCGCTGGAAAATCGCCTCGGCCTTGCCGGTCAGCTCGTCGATGGTCTCGTAGGGCGCCAGCGGCGGGCGGTTGAAGGGGTCGACGCTGACGTCCCAGGGGCGCAAGGTCTCGACGCCGAGCTGCCGGCGGCGCAGCTCGTAGCGCCGGGCCAGCGCCGGGACAACCACCGTCTCGACCGCGTGGTGGAAGGTCTCGCAGTCTTCCGGGCTGTAGTCGTAGCGGAACTTCTCCTGGTGGACGTAGTCGCGGTAGTTGGCGAAGCCGGCGTTGCGCGCCACCTGCTGCCGCAGCGCGTACTGCTGGTCGAAGATGGCGGATAGCTCATCGCGCGCGGCCACGTAGGGCGCGGCCTGGGCGCGGTAGGCGCGCTCGCGCACCGCACGGTCCGGCTCCTGGAGGAAGCGGGCCAGGCGCGGCAGCGGCAGTTGCTCGCCCTCCCACTCGGCGGTCATGCCGCCGGTCAGCTTCTGGTACCGCGCGTTCAGGCCGGACAGCTCGCGCTGCAGCGGCACATTCTCCTCGCGGAAGAGCTCACGCTGGGTGCGCATCTTTCGCAGCGTGGTGGCCAGGTCGTCGCGTTCGTAGCCCAGGTCGAGCAGGCGGTTGGCCAGGCGTACACGCTGCTCCTCGACGTTGGGCATGATCTCCATCGCGAAGCGCAGGTGAGCGGCCTCCTTGGCGGGGTCGCGCGTGTCGCAGGTGTAGGCGATCGAGGCCAGGCTGCGCGCCTCGAAGAGCGCCTCCTCGAAGGCCGACCAGTCGGCCAGCCACTGCTCGACGGTAACGGCATCGAGCGGGCGCTCAGCCAGCTCCTGGTAGAGCGGCAGGATGTCGTCCCAGGTCGCGTCGGCGAACTGCTCGGGGGTCGGGCGGGTCGCGGTCATCGGTCATCCTTCCTCGTTTGCAGCAATAATACCCGCTCCCAGACCCAGGAGCGGGCTAGACATAAAGCCACCGGTGCGGTCGTTCAAACGGGTGCTGTCTCAAAAATGACGCGGTGCCTGTCCCGATAGTCGGGCGAACGTCGCGCCGGTCACTCACCCCCGCGTCGGGACGCTGCCGCGAGCTCCGCTGGCGCGGCGGCCGGCGCCTCCACGATCGCGACGATCTGCTCCCACAGTCCCGCCGCCTGCCACTCCCGCCAGCGCCGGTGCGCCGTTGCCCCGTCCCCCAGCTCCGCCGGCAGCCTGGCCCAGGCGCAGCCCGTGCGCCGTTGGTACAGGATAGCCTCCAGGACACGCCGGTCGTCGGCGCGCGGGCGCCCGGTCCGGGCGGGCTGCGGCAGGAGCGCGGCGATCGCGCCCCACTGCGCGGCGGTCAGGCAGGACGCGCCGGGTGGCGCCGGGTCATGCGATGTCCCCGCGTTTTGAGATGACGCCGGGTTTCGAGACAGGTCGGCGAGCGCCTTGTTCACCTGCTCTGCGTCGCAACGCGCACCAAGTCGGGCGAAGATGGCCCCGGCCGCCTCCAGGCGCTCCCTGGCTGCCGCCGGCTCCCCTCGTCGCGCCCGCAGCGCCGCGTCGAGGCACAGCAGCCGCGCCTCGGCGTACGGGTAGGATATCTCCCGTGCCAGGGCCAGGCCCTCCGCCAGGCTCCCCGCCGCCGCGTCCCACTGCTCCTGGCGCAGAGCGATCAGCGCCCGCACCCGCAGCGTTTCGACCAGCACCAGCCGCATGCCCTCGGGCCGCGCGCGCCCGAGCGCCTGCTCCACCGCTGCCGCCGCCTCATCCAGCTGCCCCAGCTCCAGCCGCGCCCAGGCCAGCACCGGCAGGAGCGTGGTCACATCGCACTCCTGCAGGTCGGGCCGGTCGAGCAGCGGGACCAGCCGCGCGCTGGCCTCGGCGGGGTGGGAGGTCAGGATCTCGATCTCCGCCAGGGTGGCGGCGG
>DASSHC010000229.1:0-5651 GCA_035693105.1 Thermomicrobiaceae bacterium
TTGATGCCGTCCTGCTTACCGTCGGGGTTGTTTTCCTCCTACTCCAGATCCCGCTCGGCCACGAATACCTACGGGCTGGGGTTCCCGCGGCGTCCTCCCTCCAAGCCCTGAGCGTGGTGGCCGAACAGACCCATCAGTATGCCTATGAGATCGCCATGATCGCTGTTGGGCTCGCTGGTTTCTTGCTGTGCTTCGGGTTTTACAAAGCAGCGTTGGTTCCGCGGCTTGTGGCCGTCTGGGGTCTCGTGGGCTACACCATCCTTCTGAGCGGGTCGGTGTTGCAGGTCGTCGGGTTCGAGCTGCATCTGATCCACTCGATCCCCGGCGGCTTGTGGGAGATGTTCATCGGGGTATGGCTGATCGCCAAGGGATTCAGTTCGTCGCCCGATCCCTCAGAGCAGAGTACGCTCTCGCCGGCTCCCATCATGACGTCACCCAAAGTAGGCAGCGCTACGACCTGATCCTTGACCTAGCCGGAAACAGTTCCGTATCAGATCTCTGACGCGCTCTCCTGGCGGTGTTGCTGCGCGGCGACACCGTCCTGGCGGGAGCGCGTCGAGTCAAGATGTTCCGCACCCGTTCTTCCCAGTCTCCACCCGCGCCGGTGGTCTCACGACCCATGCTAGAATGCCGGCGTGTGAAGGGAGGCGCGGTGCGGCCGAACGAGCTGAAGCGCAAGCTGCGCGCGGGCCAGACGGTGGTCGGCTGCTTCGTCGGCTACCCCTCCGCCGAAACAGTCGAAATCTGCGGCCTGGCCGGCTACGACTTCGTCATGATCGACGCCGAGCACGGCCCGATCACACCGGAGTCGGCCTACCACATGGTGCTGGCGGCCGAGGCCAGCGGCACCACGCCGCTCGTGCGCGTCTGGCAGAACGCTCAGCCGGTCATCCTGCGCTACCTGGATAGCGGCGCGGCCGGGGCGATGGTGCCGCAGGTCAACAGCCCCGAGGAGGCCGAGGCGGTAGTGCGCGCGGTCAAGTACCACCCCCACGGGCGGCGCGGCATGGCGGGCGTGCGCGCGGCCGGCTTCGGCGTGCAGCAGCCCTTGCGCTCGTACATCGAAGAAGCCAATCGCGAGACGATGGTCATCGTGCAGGTCGAGAGCATGCAGACGGTCGAGGCGCTGCCGCGCATCCTGGAGGTCCCGGGAATCGATGTCCTCTACGTCGGTCCGAACGACCTCAGCCAGTCGATGGGGCTTCCCGGCCAGCTCGAGCATCCGGAGGTGCAGGCGGCTATCGAGCGGGTTATCGCGACAGCGCGCGGCAGCGATGTTACCCTGGCGATGTTCGTCAGTTCGGCCGAGGCGGCCAACCGCGAGATCGCCCGCGGTTTTCGCATGATCGGCCTGAGCGCGGCGACCATCCTCGGCAGCGCCAGCCGCCAGTTGCTGGCTGCCGTCAACCGCTGAGCGCGGCGATTAGGAAAGGACTTGATCGAGCATGGATTCCCCGCTCTTTCCCTACGCGTTCTTCGAGGGCGAGTTCGTCCCGTCCGACCAGGCCAAGGTGAGCATCGCCACCCACGCGCTGCAGTACGGCACCGGCGCCTTCGGCGGCATTCGCGGCTACCTCGACAAAGACGGCAAGACGATCAACATCTTCCGCCTGCCCGATCACACCGCGCGCCTGCTCCAGTCCGGCCAAATCATCCGTGCCTACGTCGATTACACGCCCGAGAAGCTGGCCGGTGTCATCACCGAACTGGTCTGCCGCAACAAACCCAAGCGCAACGTCTACATCCGCCCGTTCATTTATAAAGCCAGCCTGGAGCTGACTCCGAAGCTCGGCGGGCTTAAGGACGAGCTAGCCATCTACATGATCGCGCTCGACGACTACCTCGATCTGAGCAAACCGCTGCGGCTGGGCGTCTCGTCCTGGCGCCGCATCGAGGACGAGTCGATCCCCAGCCGGGCCAAGATCACCGGCGCCTACATCAACTCCAGCCTGGCGAAGGATGAAGCCGCCGAGGCGGGCTACGACGACGCCATCATGCTCAACCACGCCGGCAAGGTGGCCGAAGTCAGCGGCGCCAACCTCTTCATGGTGCGCCACGGCATGCTGATCACCCCGCCGCTGACCGCCGGCATCCTGGAAGGGATCACGCGCCGCTCGCTGCTCGAGTTCGCGCGCGACGCCGGCATCCCGACGGAGGTGCGCACGGTCGACCGCAGCGAGCTCTACGTGGCCGAGGAGGTCTTCCTCTGCGGCACGGGGTTGCAGATCGGCGCCGTCGGCCAGATCGACGGCCGTACGATCGCCGACGGCCAGCGCGGACCGATCACCGCCAAGCTGCAACAGACCTTCTTCGATCTGGTGCGCGGCGAGGAGTCGCCCTACCGCCACTACCTGACGCGCATCCCGGTGGAGTAGCGCTGGAGCCTCCAGCACCCCGCGCCCCGCCTGGAATCGCCCGGCGGGGCGCACGTATACTCAGCTACTGTGTCGAGTCACTCGCGATCGAACCAGTCACAACGGTCGCCCACGCGCCGGCCGCGGCCCGGCTGCGCGCCGACGCTGAGCCTGCTGCTGATCTTGGCGCTGGCGCTCTCGGCCTGCTCGCTGCACCGGACAGGGAGCCCGGCGCAATCCACCGCACCCGGATCGCCCGCGGCGCTCGACGCGCCCGCCACCCCGCTCGCGACCGCGGCCGCCTTCGCGGCCACGCCGGCCGCGCCGGCCGCCTCCCCCAGCCCCAGAGTGGAGTCGGGCACGAAGATCGTCGAGGGCGGCACCGCCGAGCCGCGCACCCTCAACCCGGTGCTGGCGGCCGACCCGCTCTCGGATGAGCTGAGCCATCTCGTCTTCGACGGCCTGGTGCTGGTCGACCCGCACACTGGTAAGCCCGAGGGCGACCTGGCCGCTTCGTGGGAGGTGAGCGACGACCAGAAAGACTATACCTTCCACCTACGACCGGGAGTGCGCTGGAGCGATGGGACCGCCTTCGCCGCTTCCGACGTCGTCTTCAGCTACAACCTGATGCTCAACCAGGATGCCCGCTCGCCGCGCTACTCCCGGCTGGCACAGCAGGTGGCCCAGGTCAGCGCGCGCGACCCCGCCACGGTGACGATCACGCTGCAGCAGCCGGACGCCGCCTTTCTGACCACCCTGGCCACGCTCGGCATCGTGCCGGAGCACGTGCTGGGGAGCCTGCTGCCGGAGCAGATCGTCAGCGACCCCTTCGGCATCGCCCTGACCGTCGGCACCGGTCCCTTCACCCTGGAGAGCTGGGCGCCCGGCCAGGAGCTGACCTTCGCCCGCAACCCCAACTCCTTCCACCCCGCCCAGGTCGCGCGCTACGTCTACCGTGTCGTCACGCCGGACGAGCTGGTCGCCGGGCTGGCGGACGGCGCGATCGACTGGGGCCCAGTCGACCCCGCGCTGGTCGACACGGCGAAGTCCGGCGGCAAGATCACGGTGCTGAACGCGCCGGGATTCGAGCTCGACGCGGTGGCGCTGCAGCTCGACCCGGCCAAGAGCCAACTCTTCCTCGATCCCCGCGTGCGCCAGGCGCTGATGCTGGCGCTCGATCGCGCGCAACTCGTGGCGCAGGTCTGGCACGGCCAGGCGCGGGTCGCGGACGGCACCATTCCGCCCGCCTCCTGGGCCAGCGCGCCCAGCAAGGTCAGTTACAGCCAGGATCTGGCTCGGGCCCGGCAGCTGCTGCAGGATGCCGGCTGGCAGCCCGGCCCCGACGGCGTGCGCGTCAAGGATGGCAAGCGGCTGTCGTTCAAGCTGACCGCCGACGGCGGCGACCCCACGCGCAAGGCGGCGGTCGAGTGGCTGGCGCGCGGCTGGCAGGCGATCGGGGTCGAGGCCGTGCCCGATTATCAGAAGGCGAGCAGCATCCGCCTGATCGTCACCCAGACGCGCGACTTCGATGCGCTCCTGGTCGGCTTCGCCGGCGACCTCGACCCCGACCAGTCGCAGCTCTGGGCCAGCGGCTCGTACCTCACTGGGCTGAACGTCGAGCGCTACGCCAACCCCAAGGTCGACACGCTGTTGACCGAAGCGCTGGCCGAGCGCGACCCGGGCAAGCGGGCCACGCTCTACCAGCAGGTGCAGGACGACGTGATGACCGATCTCCCCGTGCTGCCGCTGGTGTACCCCGACCTGACGCTCGGCTTCTCGAAGCGCTTGCAAGATGTTCCGGTTACCGCTATGCTGGTGCATAATCGTGCCACCATCGAGCAGTGGGTTCCGGCAGGCGGAGGCTAGCGCCCTTGCCGCGACGAACAGAAAATGCCACTGGTTTGACCGTTCTTCGCGGGCCATGCTACACTTCGAGGAAGGTCAACCGTGGGTTTTCACAACGGCGGATAGCCCCACTGCTCTACGGCACCTGCTCACGGAGCGGCGGTCGGACGTTCGGGTACTTGCTGGTGGACGGGCCCCGCGGGGGGGCCAGCCCCAGGAGGTGGCGAGGGAGAGGCGATGGAGCCGTTACTTGACGTACGCAACCTGAAGACCCAGTTCTTCACGCAAGATGGGGTCGTCAAGGCCGTGGACGATGTCTCGTTCCACATCTTGCCCGGCGAGACGCTCGGCGTGGTGGGCGAGTCGGGCTGCGGCAAGAGCATCACCGCCATGTCGATCATGCGGTTGATTCCGAACCCGCCGGGGAAGATCGTCAACGGCGAAATCATGTTTGACGGCGAAGATGTGCTGAAGATGAGCGACGAAGAAGTGCGCTCGATCCGCGGCAACAAGATCGCCATGATCTTCCAGGACCCGATGACCTCGCTCAACCCGGTGCTGACCATCAACCGTCAGATCAGCGAGGCGTTGGAGCTGCACCTGGGGATGAGCAAGGGCCAGTCGCGCCAGCGCAGCGTCGAGCTGCTCAAGATGGTCGGCATCCCGAACGCCGAGGAACGGGTCGACCAGTACCCGCACCAGTTCTCCGGCGGTATGCGCCAGCGCGTGATGATCGCCATGGCGCTCTCCTGCAACCCCTCGATGCTGATCGCCGACGAGCCGACCACCGCGCTCGACGTGACGATCCAGGCCCAGATCCTCGACCTGATGCGCAACCTGCAGCAGGAGCACAACACGGCGCTGATGATGATCACCCACGACCTGGGCGTGGTGGCCGGCATGACCGACCGCATCCAGGTGATGTACGCCGGGCACGTGGTCGAGACGGCGCCGACCGAGGAGCTCTTCGGCAACCCGCGTCACCCCTACACCGTCGGGCTGCTGAACTCGATCCCGCGCCTCGACCAGAATGCCAAGTCGAAGCTCAACCCGATTCGCGGCCTGCCGCCGGATCTCATCGATCTGCCGGATATGTGCCCGTTCCTGCCGCGCTGCGACTACGCGCGCGAGAAATGTGAGCAGCAGAACCCGCCGCTGTTGGAGGTGAACTCGATCCACCGTGCGGCGTGCTGGTTCTGGGAGGAAGTCAGCAAGGAAGGGCCGAGGGCGTAGCGATGGTAGCACAGGCGAACACCCAGACCACCAGCAATGGGAAGGAAGTGCTCCTCGACGTCGACGAGCTGCAGATGCACTTCCCGTTGACGCAGGGCATCATCTTCCAGCGCAAGGTCGGCGCGGTGCAGGCGGTCGACGGCGTCTCCTTCAAAGTCTACAAGGGCGAGACGCTCGGGCTCGTGGGCGAGTCGGGCTGCGGCAAGAGCACGACCGGCC
>DASSHC010000230.1:0-9996 GCA_035693105.1 Thermomicrobiaceae bacterium
TTCTGCTAGCAGCGTCCATGGCCGCGCGCTACGATACGCGCGGCTTGTTCGCCGCAATCGGCGCCGCGGCGCTGGTGATGACCCTCTTGGTCGAGTTCGAACTTCACGACGCCGCCGTACTCAGCGGATCCGAAGCGACCGTGGACCTGGCGAGCTGGCTGGTCGCCCTCGGCATCGGCGGACTCCTCGCCTGGAGCCTCATGCTGTCACTCAATGCGTGGCTCAGGACGGAGCACGAGGGTTGGGAAGCAGCCTGCGTGCTGGAGCGGGCGGCGCTGGAGGCAGCCATCGCGGCCGCGCGGGAGGAGCAGGCCGCCGGCCGCTGGCGAGATGACGGGCTTACGAAGCGCGAGCGCGAGGTGTTGAACCTGCTCGCCCAGCGAGAACTTACCTATCAGCAGATCGGCACTCGGCTCTGCGTGAGTGAGGCGACGATCAAGACGCACGTCCGCCGGATCGGCGAGAAGCTGGAAGCCAACCGGCGCGAGCTGATCGTCGCGGCGGCTCGGACGCGGGGGCTCCTGCCGCCAGACGGCGACTTGCGTGGTGGGACAACCACGACCCCGCCGGTTACCCCCAATACCCGCGAGGGTTGACCCGAATTAAACCCTGGGTTAAGCCAGAAATCCCCCCACGGAGGATACACATTCACCCCTTCCCTCACCTACGCTGAACCCGGCTAACCCGCGTGTCCTCAGGGGAAGTCGGGAAGGGAAGGGCGCCATGAAGTCGCGGATGACTGGTTGCCATCGCTGGACTACCGCTCTCCTGGGGCTGAGCCTCGCCATCGGTCTCCTGAGACCGCTTGGTCTGGCGCGCCCGCGCGCGTTCGCCGCCGGCCTGCCGGCGATGCCTGGCTCCGGCGCCATCACCACGGTCAACACCACTCCGATCGGCGGCCCGCCGCCGGATAGCCCACGCGCCGTCACCATGTCGGAGGTTCCGGCGCTGCGTACGCGTGCCTCGCGCACCTTCCTGCGCAGCGACGGCAGCTATCAGGCCGAGATCTTCCCCGGATCGATTCACTATCAAGACGAGCGGGGCGCCTGGCAGCCGATCGACGACACCCTCGTTCCGGCCACCGCGCCCGGCTTCGCCCAACAGAACCGGGCCAACCGCTATAGCCTGCAACTTCCGGCCACGCTCAGCGCGCCGGTTCGTGTCGAGAATGGCAAGCACTGGGTCACGTTCGCCCTGCGGGGAGCCGCTGGTGCCGAGGCCGGCCACGGTGACACGGCCACCTACGCCGACGCGCAGCCCGGCGTTGACCTCAGCTACCAGGCCGCGAACGATCTGGTCAAGGAGACGCTGACGCTCCAGTCGGCCGACGCGCCGCAATCGTTCGTGTACGACCTGAAGCTCAGCCCCGGCCTCAGCCTCACGACGGCGCCAGAGGGCGAGATCACCGTCGTCGATGGCAGCGGGCAGATCATCTTCGCCTTCGCCCCGCCGTTCATGGTCGATGCGGCCGGCACCCGCTCCGACGCCGTCAGCCTGCACGCGCAGACCACCGCAACCGGGTTGACGGTTACCCTGGCCGCCGACGCTGCTTGGCTCGCGGATTCCACTCGCCAGTGGCCGGTCACGATCGATCCAACCCTCACTATCTCCGGGACCGGCGCGACCGACTGCACCGTGTACACCTTCTCCGGCACCTGCTCAACTTCATACATGTTGATTGGCAAGAGTGATACTGGACTCGACCGCGGCCTCTTGTCGTTCGACCTTCAATCGGCCCTTCCCAGCGCGCAGGTGACGGTGCTCCAAGCGGAACTTGGCCTGCATGGAATGCTGGCGAATCTCCGCTATAGCCAGGCCTCCATCGAGCTTCACCGAGTCACGACCACCTGGACGCCGGCCAACCCCGGCGCCGCTTGGAATGCCTACGACGTCGCCAGTTCCGATACGGAAACCGGCCCGATCAACACCACGCCGACCTGGATCAAGTGGTACCCCAGCGTTCAGCTGGTGCAAGGGTGGATCGATGGGTCGATCGCCAACGACGGGATGCTGCTCAAGGCGAGCAACGAGACTGCGCTGAATCAGTCAACGTTCGACACGATGGAGTCGAGCACCGCCGCGAACTGGCCTTACTTCACGGTGACCTACCAGCCGCGCTTCGGTTCGATCCCCTCGTACACATTCGTGTCGCAGCAACTGACCGATCGCCTGGGGCTGGCGGTCAACGTGGCCAGCGGCAACCTGCTGCTGCACCAGATTGACTTCGCCTACCAAAGCCTCGAGCTCGACGCGATCATCGACCGCACCTACAACAGCCTCGATCAGGGGGCGGGCGCTTTCGGCGCTGGCTGGCGCCTCGACAGCGGGCGCGATGTGTCGCTCGTCAACCAGCGCGGCGGCTTTGTCTTCACTGGCCCAGGCGGCTACACCGCCGTCTTTACCCATCAAACGGTCAACGGCGTCACAACCTATGTCGCGCCACCCGGGATCAACGCCACCCTCATCGGCTTAGGGGGTGGCGACATGATGCTCAAGTTCAATCGTACGGACGCGAACTACCGCTTCAACTCTGGCGGCTGGCTCTATTCGGCCAACGGCAAGAACGGCAACACGATCCAGTACTACTACAGCCTGTCGGGCGCGCTCACATCGATCAAAGACACCGCCGGCCGGGTCACAACGCCGACAATAGATGCCAGCGGCCACATTACCCGGATTGCAGACCCTGCCAGCCGGCAATATCAGTACGGCTACACGTCTGGCCCGCTCACCAGCTACACCGATCCGGCCGGCTCCGTGACGCACTATGCCTACACCGGGACCGACCTGACCCAGATCACCGACCCCAACGGCAACGTCACCACACTCAGCTACGACAGCAAGCACCGCGTCGTCAGCTTGACGCGCGTCACCAACCCGAGCACCGGCGCCGGCCCGACCTGGACGTTCACCTACCACGCCGGCAGTACCGTCGTGACCGACTCAAACAATCACCTGACGACATACACCTACGACGGCCTCGACCGCGTCACGCAGACGCAGGACGCGCTAGGCCACACGAGCGCAACGAGCTTTTCAGCCCACAGCGATCCGTTGACCGTCACCGACGCGCTCGGCAAGGTCACCACGTTCAGCTACGATAGCCTGAACAACCTGACGACGGTACAGTTGCCAACCGGCGCGACCACCACCTACGAGTACACTGACACGAACAATCCCTATCGCGCGACCAAGCAGACCGACCCGCTCGGTCATGTCACTTCCTACACCTACGACCTGGCTGGAAATCTGCTGACCGTCACGGACGCACTGCCGAGCCAGAACCAGATCAGCTACAGCTACAACACCAAGGGGCTCGTCGCCTCACTGACTGACGCGCTCGGCCACCAGTCAACCTACGCGTACGATACTTACGGCGACGTCACCAGCATCACCCCGCCGAATCCGCTCGGCGCCATAGCCATCACTTGGGCTGCGCTCAGCCGGCCGATGACGCTTACCGACGGCAAGAGCAAGCAAACGACGTATACATTCGATAACCTCGACCGGCTCACCCTGATCCACTACGCCGACGCATCCAGCATCGGCACCAGCTACGATGCCGACGACAACCTGCTGAGCCGCACCGATAGCACCGGCACCACCAGCTACAGCTACGACCTTCTCAATCGCCTGCTGAGCAAAACCCTGCCGGGGAGCAGCGCCATCACGGTCGGCTACGACGCGTCCGGCAACCTGACCAGCTACACCGATGCCGGCGGCACGACCAGCTACGGTTATGACGCCGCCAACCGGCTGATCAGTCTGACCATGCCAGGCGGTCTGCAAGTCACCTTCGGCTACGACGCCGCCAATCAGCGCACGAGCACGAATTACCCCAACGGCGTGTCGATGACCCAGAGCTACGACGCTAGCGGGCGGCTCACCAGCATCAAGGGGCTCAAGGGCGCGACGACTCTGACCAGCTTCAGCTACACCTACGGTTTCGGGGGCGTCGATAGCGGCTTGCGCCACACGATGAAGAACACCGCCGGCATCACCACGACCTACAGCTACGACGTGCTGAACCGCCTGACCAGCGCCACGGGTGGGGCGACTATCTATCAGTACAGCTACGACGGCAACGGTAACCTGACCATTAAGACCGTGGGCGGCACCATCATCAACTACACCTACAACGCCGCCAACGAGATCACCGGCACCGGCTTCTCCTTCGACGCCGACGGCAACCAGACCGCTGGCAGCGGACTCTCCTTCACCTACAACGCCGCCAATCAAACCGTCGCTGCCACCGGCGTTGGGAGTGAGAGCTACGGCGGCACCGGACAAGCCGAGCGCGTTTCGGCAGGCTTCGTCAACTACCAGACGAGCCCGCTGGGACTCGGGCAGGAGACGAGCAGCAGCGGCACGACCTACTACGTCTGGGACACGACCGGCCGGCTGATCGCCGAGCGCGCCCCGAGCGGCATCTACTACTACCTGTTCGACGGGGCCGGCGCGACCGTCGCCCTGACCGACAGCGCGGGGACGGTCGTCAACACCTACGCCTACGATCCGTACGGCAACGTCACCGCCAGCAGCGGCACGGTCGCCAACCCCTACCGCTACGGCGGCGCCCACGGCGGCTACACCGACGCCAACGGCCTGATCAAGTTCGGGGAGCGCTACTACGACCCGAGCTTCGGCCGCTTTACCCAGCGCGACCCCCACGGCCACGGCTATCCGTACGCCTCCGGTAACCCGGTCAATATTATCGACCCCTCAGGCCTCGATGGCTGCTTTGATCCGGACGTTATGGGAGGTACGGCTTGCGAGGGCGGCGGCGGCGATTTCAGTGGCGGTGGCGGAGGCGGTGATGGCGGTTCCAGCTTTATTGACTCATGGGCTACGCCTGGAACGCTGTATGATCATTATGCCACCCACGGCGTCGAGATGGGTGCAAACTCACCGGCACAGTATGTGGAGTGGTCCCAAGAGTTTCTTGAGGAGGCTGACGAACAAGGACTGCCGATGAAGGAGGACCGTTATGACAACATCTATGTTGCGAACTTTGATACCGGCGAGTTCGCAATATATACGCATGACAGAAAAACCGTGACATACTACATTGCGAACATCAGCGACATCGAGGATTACCTCAACAACTCAAGTAGTAGCTATTAAATAAAAAGGAAGACATGGCTATGAGGGAATATGCAACGTAGCAGGAGCGCGTGTCTAGTTTGTGGATTCCCACTTGGCATTGAGCCGTGGCATGACAATTCGGCCACGTACCAGATCTGCCCTTCGTGCGGCATTCACTTCGGTTATGACGACCGGGAACGAACTCATGATCAGGAAGCTGCGGAAGATTTGTATAGAGCTTGGCGGCGCTGGTGGATTGACAACGGCATGCAGTGGTGGGGTCGAGGTCAGACGCCGCCTCCGGATTGGAATCCGATCTCACAGCTGCGGCAGATCGGCATAGACGCTGTATCGGGAGAGGGCATGGAGCTGCCGGTTCGCAGCTTGAAGACTGGAGGCACTGGTCACTTCCGGCCCGCAATCGTGCCACCTGAAGTACTCCTCCACGCTTTGGTCGCTCACGCTCTCCGTGTCATCGGTGACTTGGCTGAGGCATCTGGGGACAGGCGATCGGCCGAGGAAGCAAGACTCTGTGCCTCGCTCCTGCGTCGGCTGTCCCTCTTGGTCCAGGGCGCGGGCACGTCCGAGAGCATTTTCGCCCAGGCGCGAGTGTTCGCCCGACGGCGCGGAATCGCTGAGTGGTTCGAGGGACTGGTTGAAGCGGAAACACGGCGAGCGGCTAGTGCTGCGTCGCTTGACACCGGCTTACTGCTCTACCAGCTATTGCACCTGGCGTTGATTGAGCTTCGCGCGACGGCGTACATGGCCGGGAACAAAGAGGTGTGGGCTATCGCCGACATCTTCCATAATGTTCCGACACGTTTGGCGCGAGTGAGTCGCGCCGAGGGCTCGGCTGATGAGTTGCTGGCGCGGGTGCGGCAACGGGCGGAGCGACGGGGCATGACCGAGTGGTTGGCGGAGGCCATCGACGATGCCCGGCGCGAGATCACGGGGGATGATCGGCTGCCGCCGTTTCGCAGGCGGTGGTGACGCGCCAGTGCTGGACGATCGCGTGCCCCGGCCGCGTTCGAAGGATCAGACTGGTTCGAGCTGGTCCCAGTTGGGGCCGGCGGCGGCTTCGGCGACGAGGGGGACGCGCAGCTCGACGACGTTCTCCATGATCTCGCGCACAACCTCGGCCAGCGCCGGCACTTCGGAGACGGGCGCTTCAAAAAGCAGCTCGTCGTGCACCTGGAGGATCATGCGGGCGCGGAACTGCTTCTCGCGCAGCGCCTCGCGCACGCGGATCATGGCCAGCTTCATGATGTCGGCGGCCGTGCCCTGCAGCGGCATATTGATCGCCATGCGCTCGGCGGCCTGGCGCAGATTGGGATTGCGCGAGGCGATGTCCGGCACGTAGCGGCGGCGGCCGAAGACGCTCTCGACGTAGCCCTTCTCCAGCGCGTGGAGCTTGGTCTCGTCCAGGAAGCGGCGCACGCCGGGGAGGCGCGCCATGTAGCGCTCGATGAAGCGCTGCGCCTCGGCGCGCGGCATGCCGGTGTCGCGCGAGAGCCCGAAGGCCTGCATGCCGTACATGATGCCGAAGTTGACGGTCTTGGCCAGCCGGCGCATGTCCGGCGTGACCGCCTCGAGCGGCACGCCGAAGACGTCGGAGGCGGTGGCGGCGTGGATGTCGTGCCCCTGCAGGAACGAAGTGATCAGCGTCGGATCCTCGCTCATGTGGGCCATCAGCCGCAGCTCGATCTGGCTGTAGTCGATCGAGAGGAAGGTCGCGTCCTCGGTCCAGGGGCGGTAGCCGGGGCGGTTGTCGGCGATGAAGGCGCGGCGCACGCTGCGCCCGATCTCGGTGCGCACCGGAATGTTCTGCAGGTTGGGGTCGCTGGAGCTGAGGCGGCCGGTGGCGGCGATGGTCTGGTTGAACGAGGTATGCACCCGGCCGTCGGCCGGGCTGACCTGCTCGGGCAAGGAATCCACATAGGTGGACCTGAGCTTGAGCAGCGAGCGGTATTCGCCGATGGCCGCGATGATCGGGTGGGCGTCGGCCAGGCTCTCCAGCACGTCCTGCCCGACCGAGTAGCCGGTCTTGGTGCGCCGGCCGGTCGGCAGTTTCAACTCATCGAAGAGAACCGTGCCGAGCTGGCGGGTGGAGTTGATGTTGAATTCGTGGCCGGCGAGTTGGTAGATCTCGCGCTCCAGCTCGGCGATCTGGCCCGAGAGCTGAGCCGAGAGCGTGGTCAGGAACTCGCTGTCGATGGCGATGCCGGCCTGCTCCATGTCGATCAGCACGTCGATCAGCGGCATCTCGATGGTGTGGAAGAGGTCGGTCTGGTGCTGCGCGGCCAGCTCCGGCGCCAGCAGGTTCACCAGGCGGTAGGTCGCCTCGACGTCGGCGCAGCCGTACTTCGTCGCCGCCTCGATCGGCACCTGGTCGAAGGTGATCTGCGACTTCCCCTTGCCGATCAGCTCGGTGATCGGCTGCATCTCCAACCCCAGCCGAATGAAGGAAAGCTCCTTCAAGCCGAGCGCGGTCTCGCCCAGCAGGTAGGCGGCGATCATCGAGTCGAAGGAGATCTCGGGACGCGGGAAGCCGGCGTGCTCGATCGCCTCCGCGTCGAACTTGCCGTTGTGAGCGTAGACCGCCGGACCGTCGGCGAAGAGGGGCGACAGGCGCTCGCGTACGGTCGCCAGCGGCAACTGGCCCTCGTCCGGCTGGTGGCGCAGCGGGATGTAGTAGGCGCGGGCGGGGCTGCTCGCCAGCGAGATGCCGACCAACTCGGCGTGCAGCGAATCGAGCGAATCGGTCTCGACGTCGAGCGCGTAGGCCGGGCCGGCGCCCAGCTCCGCCACCATGGCGTCGAGCTGCTCGGGCGTGGTGACGGTGAAATTTTCGGCGGCCTCGACCGGCTGCAGCTTACGCCTGGCCGGTGATTCCGGCTCGGGCAGGCGGCCGACCAGCGTGCGGAACTCCAGCTCGCGGAAGACCTCGACGACATGATCGCGGTCGAAGTCGCGCAGGCGGCAGCCGTCGATGTCGACCTCCAGCGGGACGTCGCGCACGATGGTCGCCAGGCGGCGGCCCTCCAGCGCTTGCTCGAAGTTGTCGGCCAGCGCCTGGCGCGCGCGCGGCGGGGTGATCTCGTCCAGGTGCTCGTGCATTGCTTCGAGCGAGGGGTAGGTCGCGATCAGGTTCTTGGCGGTCTTGTCGCCGATGCCGGGCACGCCGGGGATGTTGTCGGAGGTGTCGCCGACCAGCGCCTTGTAGTCGGGCAGCCGTTCCGGCGCGAAGCCGTAGCGCTGCTCGACGGCCGGGCGGTCGTAGGTGCGGTACTCGCCGAAGCGCTGGCGGCCGGGGAGGACGACCACGGCGCCGTTATCGACCAGCTGCAAGAGATCGCTGTCGCCGGTGACGATCAGGGGTTGCATCCCCTGCCCTTCGGCCAGCCGCGCCAGCGTGCCGATCACGTCGTCGGCCTCAAAGCCCTCACGGGTGTAGACCGGGATGTTGAGCGCGCTCAGCACCTCGTGGATGCGCTCCATCTGGCGGCGCAGCTCGTTGGGCATCGGCGCGCGGGTGCCCTTGTAGTCGGCGAAGGCCTCGTGGCGGAAGGTGCGCCCGACATCGAAGCTGACGATGACGTAGTCCGGCTCGTGCTGGCGCAGGGCGTCGAGCAGCATGCTGGTGAAGCCGAAGACGGCGTTGGTGATCTCGCCCTTGGCGGTCGCCAGCGTCTCGGGCACCGCGTGGAAGGCGCGGAAGGCCAGTCCGTGGCCGTCGACCAGCATGATTGACTGGCCGTGGAGGTCTGTTGCTGACTTCACCGGGCGGCTCCTCTCTCAACGTCTCATTATACCGTCCGGACGGTGCTAACTCCGCGCGCCCGCAAACTCGCGCAATGTAGGCTCGACCGGGTGCGGAGGGAACGGATTTGCTTGATATAATGGTGGGACCAGTGCAGCGCAGGGAGGGTCTGCACGGCGCCTTTCAGCGAGAACGAGCCGGCGGAGCCCACGGGCGCGCTTGCCGGCGGCGTTCGCCGCGCGACGGGTCGGCATCCGAGCCGGCGGCCCAACCGTATTCAGAGCAATTGCCAAACAGTGCGGGAAGGAAGAGGCATGGAGCCCGTTCAGGCACTCGCGGAGCGCATTGTCGAGAACGTCGAGCGTGTTATCGTCGGCAAGCGCCCGGAGGCGCAACTGGTGCTGACGGCGCTGCTCTGCCGGGGGCACGTGCTGATCGAAGATGTTCCCGGCGTTGGCAAGACGGTGCTGGCCAAGGCGATCGCCCGTAGCATCGGCTCGACCTTCAAGCGCATTCAGTTCACCCCCGACCTGCTCCCCAGCGACGTGACCGGCGTCAGCGTCTTCAACCAGGCGACGATGCTTTTCGAATACCGCCCCGGCCCGGTCGTCGCCCAGATCGTACTGGCCGACGAGATCAATCGTGCCACGCCTAAGACGCAGTCGGCGCTGCTTGAGGCGATGGAGGAGGCGCAGATCACGGTTGACGGCACGACCTACGCCCTGCCGGTCCCCTTCATCGTGCTGGCGACCGAGAACCCGATCGAATACGAGGGCACCTTCCCGCTGCCGGAGGCCGAGCTGGATCGCTTCCTGGTGCGGCTCTCCTTGGGCTACCCCGGCCACCGGGGCGAGGTCGAGATGCTGAACCGCCAGCACTTCGCCCACCCGCTGGAGTCGCTGGAGCAGGTGGTCAGTGTCGAGGAGCTGATCGAGGCGCAGAGCCAGGTGCGCGAGGTGCACGTCGACGAATCGCTCAAGGAATACATCGTGTCCATCGTCGAGCGCACGCGCGAGCACGACGACGCTTACCTTGGCGCCGGGCCGCGCGGCTCGCTGGCGCTCTACAACACCGCCCGCGCCTGGGCGGCAATGTCTGGGCGCGACTACGTCATCCCGGACGATATTAAGGCGCTGGCCGAGCCGACGCTG
>DASSHC010000231.1:0-10279 GCA_035693105.1 Thermomicrobiaceae bacterium
CACGGCCGCGACGAGGTCTTCCAGCGCCGCCTGCAGCTGTCGCAGCTCCACTACACCTGCACCTCCCCCGCCGCCGCCACCTCGCTGGCCGAGAATTATGTCGGGCTGCAGCGGGTTTGATGGCTGATGGCAGATTGCGGCCTTCATCCAGGGCTGACGCTGTCCGGCGGCACGAACGCCGCACCGCAGGCGCTGCCCGCCCGAAAGGAACGCTCGTGACCGAGTCGCGCTACGACCAGGGGTTGCAGGTCCGGCGGGAGGTGCTGGGCGAGGAGCACGTCGCGCGGGCGCTGGCGCGGCAGACGGCCTTTGACGCCGATTTCCAGCGCTACATCACCGAGGCGGCCTGGGGCGGCGTCTGGGCGCGTCCCGGCCTCGACCGGCGCACGCGCAGCCTGCTGACCATCGTCATGCTGGCCGCGCTGGGCCGCACCGAGGAGCTGGCGCTCCACCTGCGCGCCAGCCGCAACACCGGTGTCGCGCCGGGCGAGATCGCCGAGGCGCTGCTCCAGGTGGCGGTCTACGCCGGGGTGCCCGCGGCCAACACCGCCTTCCGCATCGCCAAAGAGGTGCTCGGGATCTCGCCCGAGAGCGGGACGACGGAGTAGGCTTCGCCCGAGAGGAGGGAGTATCTTGAGCACGACGACGATCGGTGAGATCGTGCGCGGGGACCGCGAGGTCTTCCCGCCGTTCCTCTACGCGGCCTACCGCTCGACCGTGCTGCGCTCGCCCAGGCTGCCGCTGATCGAGGTGCCGCTGACGCTCTCGGAGCTGACCGGGCCGGGCCCGGCCATCAGCGCGGTCACGCCCGAGGACGCCGACCTGACGCGTAACGCCGGCACCGGCGGCGAGGCCATCGGCCAGCGTATCATCGTCACGGGGCGCGTGCTGGACGACCGGGGGCAGCCGGTGCCGCATACGCTGCTCGAGATCTGGCAGGCGAACGCCGCCGGGCGCTATCTGCACAAGAGCGACCAGTGGCCGGCGCCGCTCGATCCCAATTTCCTGGGCATGGGCCGCTGCCTGACCGACGAGCAGGGAGTCTACCGCTTCCTCTCGATCCACCCCGGCGCCTACCCCTGGAAGAACGACATCAACGCCTGGCGCCCGTCGCACATCCACTTCTCGCTGCTCGGCCCGGCCACCGTCTCGCGCCTGGTGACGCAGATGTACTTCCCCGGCGATCCGCTGCACGCGCTCGACCCGATCCTGAGCGCGGTGCCCGCGGCGGCGCGCCCCTGGCTGATCGCCGGATACGCGCACGACGTGACCGAGGAGGAGTGGGCGCTGGGCTACCGCTGGGATATCGTCCTGCGCGGCGCAACAGCCACGCCGTTCGAGCCGCCGCGAGAGGAGCCGCGATGACCACGCCGGGACTGACCCCCGCGCAGACCGTGGGGCCGTTCTTCGCCCCGGCCCTGCTGCGGGCCGACATGCGCCGCAACGTGGTGGCCGGACCGGAGATCGCGGGGGAGCGCATCCGCATCGAGGGGCGCGTGCTGGACGGTGAGGGCGCGCCGGTGCCCGACGCGCTGGTCGAGATCTGGCAGGCCAACAGCCACGGGCGCTACCACCACCCGGCGGATACCCGCCCGCTGCCGCTCGACCCGCGCTTCACCGGCTTCGGCCGCAGCGGCGCCGACGAGGCGGGCGGCTACTGGTTCGAGACGATCAAGCCGGGGCGCGTGCCCTTCGACCAGGAGCGCACGCAGGCGCCGCACATCGTGGTCACCGTCTTCTCGCGCGGCCTGCTCAACCATCTGGTGACGCGGCTCTACTTCGAGGACGAGCCGGCCAACGCCGAGGATCCGGTGCTGGCCCGCGTCCCCGCCGAGCGCCGCGGCACGCTGCTGGCCAAACGCTCCGAGGAGCACGGCGCGGTCGTCTACCGCCTCGACATCGTCCTGCAGGGCAGTGGCGAGACCGCCTTCTTCAACGTGTAGGGACGTGCGCGGGCGTCCTCGCTGTAGGGACAGGCCCCCGTGCCTGCCCTCGTGGCCCAACGCACCGGCAATGGGGCAACGAGTGCGGCCACGGGGGGCCGCCCCTACAGCGAGGAGGCCACCCCATGGACGAGACGGAAACCCTCTTCAGCACGCCGGAGATGGCGCGCGTCTTCTCGGCGGAGAACCACCTGCGCCAGATGCTGGCCTTCGAGGCCGCGCTGGCGCGCGCCGAGGCGCGGGCGGGCGTCCTCCCGCCCGAGGCGGCCGAGGCCATCGTCGCCGCCTGTGCGCCTGAGCGCTACGACGTGGCCGCGCTCTACCGCGAGGCGGCGCGCGCCGGCACGCTCGCCATCCCGCTGGTGCGCGCGCTGACCGCCCAGGCCGGCGAGGCCGGCGACTACGTCCACTGGGGCGCCACCAGCCAGGACGCCGAGGACACCGCCGTGGTGCTCCAGGTGCGCGAGGGGCTGGCGCTGCTCGACGCCGGGCTGCTGGCCGTGGGCGCCACCTGCGCCGCGCTGGCCGAGCGCCACCGCGACACGCTGATGAGCGGCCGCACGCTCTTGCAGCAGGCATTACCCATCACCTTCGGGCTGAAGGCGGCGCGCTGGCTGGGGCTGGTCACGCGCCAGGCGCGGCGGCTGCGCCGGGTGGCCGATGAGGTGCTGGTGGTGCAGTTCGGCGGCGCGGCCGGGACGCTGGCGGCGCTGGGAGCGCACGGCCTGGCGGTCAGCACCCTGCTGGCGCAGGAGCTGGGGTTGGCCGAGCCGGATCTCCCCTGGCACGCCGAGCGCGACCGGATCGGCGCGCTGGCCGGGGCGCTCGGCGTCGTCGCTGGGGCGATGGCCAAGATCGCGCAGGATCTGGTGCTGCTGGGGCAGAGCGAGGTGGGCGAGGTCGCGCCGGGGGCGGGCAGCGGCAAGGGCGGCTCCTCGGCTATGCCCCAGAAGCGCAACCCGGTCGACGCCACCTTCGCCCTGGCCTCGGCGCGGCTGGCACTCGGGCAAGTGCCGGTGTTGCTGGGCGCGCTGGCGCAGGAGCACGAGCGCGCGGCTGGCGGCTGGCAGGCGGAGTGGGACACGCTGCCGCGGCTCTTCCGGACGACGGCGGGGGCGGTGGCGCGCGTGCACGCCGCGCTCGCGGAGCTGGAGGTCGACGCCGGGCGCATGGCCGCGAACCTGGCCGAGCCGCACGGCCTGGCGATGGCCGAGGCGTTGACGATGGCGCTGGCCCCGCGCCTCGGCCGTCCCGCCGCCTACCGGCTGGCGCAGGCCGCCTGCGAGCGTGCTGTCGTCGACGGTATCGACCTGCGCGAGGCGGCTCTGGCCGATCCCGGGATTCGCGCCGCGCTCCCCGAGGACGCCGTCGCGCGGATCTTCGACCCACACCACTACCTCGGCAGCAGCGACACTCTGATCGATCGCGCCCTGGCCGGCTTCCGTGCGCTCTCGACGTCTCCGTAGCGCGCCCCCAGCGAGAACGGCCGTCGCGCTTCACGCTGTCTCACAACTCGATATAATCGTGGCACAGCATCAGTTACCCATCCGTGGGTGCCTTGCGCGGCGAGGCGCCCGCTGGAGTGGCATGCCGGGGGTGGTCCGGATAGGGGAAGTAGACCGGTGAGCGAGGACGATTCGCATGCCGAGCCGGCGACGCTGCGCGTCGCGCTGCTGGGTGGCTTTCGGGTGGCGGCGGGGGAAGTAGAGCTACCGGCCGCCTGGCGCAGCCGCAAGGCCGCCCAGGTCGTCAAGCTCCTGGCCGTCGCGCCCGCGCACGCCCTCCACCCCGAGCAGCTTACCGAGTGGCTCTGGCCCGCGGCCGACCCCGCGTTCGCCGCCAACAACCTGCGCCAGACCCTCCACGTCGCCCGCCGCTACCTGCGGCAACTGCCACTCGACCCCGCGCAGGTGCTGCGCACCCACGGCGAGCGCGTCCTGCTCTATCCGCCCGCGTGCGTGGCGCTCGACGTCACCGCCTTCGAGACCACCGCCACCGCCGCGCGCCGCTGCGATGATCCGCGCGTCATCTGGGAAGCGATCGAGCGCTACACCGGCCCCCTCCTGCCCGATGATCTCTATGAGGACTGGGCCGCCGCGCGCCGCGAAGCGTTGGCCCAGACCTACCGCGCCCTCCTCGACCAGGTCGCCCAGCTGCACCAGGCGCGCGGCGAGTTCCCCCAGGCGATCAGCGCGCTGCGGCGCCTGGTCGTGGCCGAGCCGGCCGACGAGGCGGCCCACCTGCGCCTGATGGAGCTCTACGCCGCCGGCGGGCAGCGGCCCCTGGCGCTGCGACAGTACCAGCAGCTCGTCCAGGCGCTGGCGCGGGAGCTGGACCTCGAGCCGGAGCCGGCCACGCAGGCCCGCTACCAGGCCATCAAGCGGGGCGAGACGCCCGCGCGGCCGGCGGTAACGGCCTCACCGCCGCCTCAACTACTCCCCGCCATGAGCATGACGACCCTCACCAGCTTCATCGGGCGAGAGGAGGAGATCGCGCGCCTGCGGGAGATCATCCCGGCCAACCGGCTGGTCACACTGACCGGGGCCGGTGGCAGCGGCAAGACCCGGCTGGCGCTCGAAGCCGCCCGCGCGCTCCTGCCGGCCTTCCGCGACGGTGTCCGGCTGGTGGAGCTGGCGCCGCTGCGTGATCCGTCGCTGATCATGCAGGCGGTCGCGGCGGCGCTCCAGCTTCGCGAGGAGCCGGGCCGGGCGCCGCGGGAGGCGGTGGTCGATCACCTGGGCCAGCGCGAGCTGCTGCTCATCCTGGACAACTGCGAGCACCTGATCGAGGGGTGCGCGGACGAGGCGCGCTGGCTGCTCGACGCCTGCCCGGCGTTGCACATCCTGGCGACCAGCCGCGCGCGCCTCGGGCTGGCCGGCGAGCTGATCTGGCGGGTCGCGCCGCTGCCCGTTCCGGCGCCGGGCCAATCCACTAACCTCGACCAGCTTGGCGCCGTGCCGGCGGTGCGCCTCTTCATCGAGCGGGCGCGGCTCACCCGGCCAAACCTCGCGCTCACGGCGGAGACCGCGCCCGCGGTGGCCGCCATCTGCCGCGGCCTGGATGGCCTGCCGCTGGCGCTTGAGCTGGTCGCCGCGCGCACCAATGTTCTCACGCTGGCCCAGATCGCCGAGCGCCTGGGCGACAGCCTGCGCCTGCTGGTCGCGGGCCCGCGCGACCGGGACGAGCGCCACCGGGCGCTGCGGGCCACACTGGAGTGGAGCGAGCGGTTGCTCGCGCCAGCGGAGCGGGCGTTGTTCCACCGGCTGGCCGTGTTCAGCGGCGGCTTCACCCTGGAGGCCGCCGAGGCGGTCGGCGCGGGCGAGCCGATCGGCTCGGAGCAAGTCCTCGATCTCCTGGCCGGCCTGGTGGACCAGTCGCTGGTGCTGGTTGATGAGCACGACGGAGCGAGCCGCTTTCGCCTGCTGGAGCCGGTGCGCCACTTCGCGGCGGAGCGGCTTCGCGACCGCGGTGAGCTGGACGCGACGCGCTGCCGGCATGCCGCGTACTACCTGCGGCTGGCGCAGGAGGCTGAGGCCTTCCTCTTCGGCCCAGAGCAGGCCGCCTGGCTGGCGCGGCTGGAGCGCGAGCACGACAACCTGCGGGTGGCGCTCAGCTGGGCGCTGGAGCACGAGGGCGACGAGGCGTTGCGCCTGGCCGCCGCGCTCGCGCGCTTCTGGGAGCTGCGTGGCCACCTGACCGAGGGCCGCGCCTGGATGCGGCGAGTGCTGGCGAATCCCGGTGGATCGGCCGCGCTGCGGGCGAAGGTCCTGACCGGCGCGGGCACGCTCGCCTGGCGGGAGGGTGACAATCGCGGCGCGGCGACCCTGCACCAGGAGTGTCTGGAGCTTTATCGGCAGCTCGGGGAGACGGGAGGTATGGCGCTCGCCCTGGTCAACCTCGGCGCGCAGGCGCTGAATCAGAAGGACTACGACCACGCGGAGAAGCTAGTCGCGGAGAGCCTGAGCCTGGCCCGGCAAGTGCAGGATGACAACATCATCGTCATGGCGCTGACCAATCTTGGGCTCATCGCGCTCGGGCGCGGCGACTACGCTCGCTCGGCCGCGTTCTATGAAGAGTCCTTGCCCGTCTCGCGCCGGATACCGAACAAGCACTATATCGCCGTGGCGGTCCAGAACCTGGGCGAGATCGCGCACCACCAGGGAGACGATCAACGCGCGCTGGCGCTCCATCGCGAAAGCCTGTCGCTGGCCGTCGAGCTCAACGATATGGTGTCCACCGCTTTCTGCCTGGAGGAGATAGCGGCCATCGACGTGACCCACGACGATCCCGCGCGGGCGGCACGCTTCCTCGGCGCCGCCGCGGCCATCCGCGAGGCCACCAACTCACCACCGCCGGCCAACTACCGCGCGCAGCTCTACGACCCCGCCGTCGACGCGGCGCGAGGGAGGCTGGGCGAAGTGGCCTTTGCCGCCGCTTGGGACGCCGGCAGGCGGCTGACGCAGGAAGCCGCCGTAGCGGAGGCGCTGGCTGCCAGCAACCCGGCGCCGGTCACCACGGCCGCGCTCAGCCCGCGCGAGCGCGACGTGGCGCTGCTCGTCGCGCGGGGCCAGACCAACCGCCAGATCGCCTCGACCCTGGGCATCGCCGAGCGCACGGTCGACAACCATGTCAGCCACATCTTGCGCAAGCTCGGGTTCGCCACGCGCCAGCAGATCGCTGGCCGCCTGACCGCGGACAGCGCCGCGTCCTCCACGGCCTGACTCCGCCGGCCACCGCGAACGCTGAGTCTACCTACTGTCACCGCCTACCCCGCCCACGCCCTCTCCTAACGGCCAGCTAATCGTGTCCCGCTACATTGGAGCAAGCGACCGTGGTTCGACCGACCAGGCGGCAGAGAGAGGGAGCAGCAGCATGGTCCGGCTCCAGCACTCGTTTCTGCTGCGCTGGTGGGTTCTGGACGGCGGGGGCACGCGGATCGAACTGCTGCACATTCAGTCCGGCGCCCGCGTCGTCGTCAGCTCGCCGACGGAAGCCCTGGACTGGATGGGGCGGGGCGCGGACCCGGCAGGCGACGCAGGGGGCGAAGCGAGAGACGATCTTCAGAGGGGAGGGCGCACCGTCGAGCCGAGCAACTAGTGGAGAAGCCTCACGCGACCGGCAGCGACTGAGCGGGCGGCGACGGATCGGTGACGGTGGGCCGGATGGCCCACGATGGAGGGAGTTGCGAGATGAATCTCAAGCGCATGCTGGCGTCGAGCATCGTGGCGCTCACGCTCTGCGGCACACTCGGCGTGGGCCTGGCCGGCGCGGCGCCGACCAACGCCAAGGACGCCTTTCCCCTGGATATCACCTGCGGCACGCACATGTACACGGTCGTGACCAATGGGAACGGCTCCTTCACGCCCGCCCAGATCATCGCGGGCGGGAGCGGCACCCTGATCCCGGTCACCTTCGACCTGACCGGCACCGACGCGGAGGGCAACGTGGTCTTTTCCGAGACCTCGGCCCACTCGGGCCAGATGACCGGGCGCCAGGACAACCTCGTGACCTGCTCCGCCGATCAGACGATCCCTGGTGTGGGGAGGATCTTCGGCACCGTGACCGGGATCCTGGCACCCGTCGGGCACTAGGCTCGTCATTCGTATCCAGTCCATCCAGCCCGGCACCGGGCCGGGCTGGATCGTGCAAGATCGCGCGACATGCCGACATGCAAAGATGGGGGAGACACCATGGCAGCAACTGACACGGGAGCGGCCGCGAGCGCGCCGCTCCGCTGGGGACTTCGGCTTATCGGCATCGCGGGTATCGTGCTGCTGGCCGTCTGGCTCTACTGGTTGACTGGTCCCACGGATATCGATAAGGACACCAAGCGCTACGTCGATTGGACAATCGGCGCGGGCTTCGCGTCCGGGCTCGTCTATCTGCTCGGCCTGGCCGCGCTGATCCTGGGTCTGGTGGCGCTCTACGCGCTGCTGGCGCGCGGGGCCGAGCGCGGCCTGGCGCTGGGCGGCCTGGTGCTCGGCGTTGTCGGCACGAGCCTGTTACTGGCGATGTTCGGCACTTTGACGATGGGCTCGGTCGCCGTGGCCATCGCTTATCGAGACGGCAACACGGGAGTGGTGCCGGCGATGCACAACCTGAGCGGTGGTGAATTCCCGGCGGTGCTCAACTTTGTCTTTTTCGCGGCCGCGCTGCTGTGCCTGCTCAGTGCCGTGGCCTACGGCATGGCGATCTGGCGCGCGGGGGCCTTCCCCAAGTGGACCGCCATTGTCTTCGGCCTGGGCTTCGTGTTGATCGCCGCCAGCATCCCGTTCACGGCCTACCCCGGCGGTATCCTGCTGGCCGTGGCCGGCTTCGGCCTGGCGCACGCGTTCGATCACCAACCGGCTGGGCGGCTGGCACGGACCGCCGAGGGGAGCATGGCGTAGCGAGGGTGCGGCGGTCTCAGGTTGGGCATGGGATCCGACCACAAGGTAGGGGCAGACCCCTGTGTCTGCCCTCGTGGCCTGCCACCTGGTTCGTCGTTCGCCGCCCACGCTCCGCCATTTCCCCGTTGCCTCGTCGGCGGTGCGACAGCGCGGACACAGAGGTCTAACCCTACCGGGAATGCGCGTGCCGCTGTCGCCGCCAGGGCTATTTGCCCGCGAAGTAGTCTTCGACCGCCTTGGCGAAGGCCCCGGCGATCAGATCCTGCATGGCGGGCTGGGTAGCGGCGCTCGCCTCGTCCGGGTTCGACAGAAAGAGCGACTCGTTCAGCGCGCCCGGCATCTGGCTCGGGCGCAGCTTGCCGGGGATGGCCGGGCCGAGCATCACCAGGTGGTTGTAGCTGCCGCCCAGCGGACCGACGCCGTCGGCCTGCAGGGTCGTGTCGTCGAGCACGCCGCGGTCGGGCGTGGCGTAGCCCTTGGCGCGCAGGGCGGCGATCAGGTCGTCCTGCACTAATTGGGCGAAGCGCAGGCTGTCGGCGGCGAAGGGGCGCGCGGAGTCGTAGTAGGTCTCGGCGCCGCGCACCGAGGGATCGTCCAGCGCGTTGAGATGGATGCTCAAGAGCAGGTCGGCGCCGCTGGCGTTGGCGCGATCGATGCGCCGCTGCAGGTCGTCGAGCACCCCCTGCGCGGTCAGGCGCTGGCCGTCGGAGGTCAGATCATCCGGCGTCAGGCCGGGGAGCGTGTCGTCGTCGCGCGAGAGGACGACGCGATAGCCGGCCGCGCGCAGCTTGGCGGCGGTGCGCTGGGCGATCGCCAGCGCGATCGTCTTCTCGTCGACCGGTGTGCCGTCGCTGGCCGTGCCGACGGCGCCGGTATCGACACCGCCGTGGCCGGGGTCGAGAAAGACCAGCGGCGGCGTGCCGCCTCGCCGCAGGCTGGCCGACCCGCCTGAGCCGGGCAGGTGGCTGCTTCCCGGCAGATGTCCGCCGCCCGGCAGGTGCGTCGTCAGCGCCTCGGTCCCGCCGCGCGCCAGCAGCAGCACCCCGCCGACCAGCACCAGCACCAGCAGGCCCAACGTCAGGCGCGAGGTCAGCAGGCGGCCGGCGTTCATACCCTCTCCTCCTGGCGACAGCGCGGCGACGGCCCGGCACCGGCAGGCGCGGCAGGCGCGGCTGGCGCGGCTGGCGCGTCATCAGTCTAGCGCGCCGGCTGCCCGGCCGTCCGCGCGGCCCGGAGGCGGGCTTGCCAGCGCGGGCGGGCTCCGTCTAGGATGCCGGGCACGGGACGGCGAGTGCCGGAAGAGGAGACAGCGGGAGGGAGCGGCCGGATGTCGCTCAGGCTCGGGATCGACATTGGCGGCACGTTTACCGACTTTGTGCTGCTCGACACGGCGCGCGGCCATGCGCTGGCCGGCAAGGTCCTGACCACGCCGCACGATCCGGTCGCGGGCGTGCTGCGCGGGCTACATGACCTGCTGGGGCAGGCCGAACTGGAGCTGGCCGCGCTCGACGGCATCAGCCACGCCACCACCCTCGTCACCAACGCGATCATCGAGCGCAAGGGGGCGCTCACCGGCCTGCTGACCACCGCTGGCTTCCGCGATCTGCTGGAGATCGGCCGCGAGGCGCGCTACGACCTCTACGACCTCTTCCTGACCAAACCGGAGCCGCTGGTGCCCCGCCGGCGCCGGCTGGAGGTGCGCGAGCGCATCGGCGCCGACGGGACCGAGCGCGAGCCGCTAGATGCCGATGGCTTGGCGCGGGCGCTGGGCGAGCTGGCCGCGCTGGGCGTCGAGTCGCTGGCGGTCGTCTTTCTCCACGCCTACGCCAACGACGCCCACGAGCTGCACGCCGCGCGGCTCATCGCGGAGGGGTGGACGCGGCCGGGCATCAGCGTCAGCCTGTCGTCGCGAGTCGCGCCCGAGATTCGTGAATACGAGCGGCTGAG
>DASSHC010000232.1:0-5247 GCA_035693105.1 Thermomicrobiaceae bacterium
CGATGCCGCGCTTCGCGATCCGCCGCGCGCCGATCTGGCGCCCGCTGCTGGCGCTCTTCGGCGCTACGGCGGGTCACTCCTGGGTCGATGTCGAGCCGGACAAGGTCGTGGTGCAGTTCGGCTCCTATCACCTGGAGATCCCGCGCGACAACATCGAGCAGGCCGAGCGCGGCGCCTGGCCCTGGCTCGGCGGTATCGGCTGGCGCACCAGCTTTGGCGGCACGCTGGGGCTGATCGGTTCGCTGGATGGTGTGGTGCATCTGCACCTGCGCCAGCCCCAGCGCCGCCGCATGCTCGGCATTCCCATTCGCGTGCGGAATGTCTATGTCAGCCTGGAGGATCCCAACGGCTTCCTGGCGGCGCTGGAAGCGTGAGGACGGGTTTGTTGGTGGGGTTGCTGCCTTCCGAGCTGATGCCGAGCCACACGGCGCGCGGGGCTAAAGCCGCCGCGCTAAGAAGCGAAGCCTGCTGATGGAGTTTGAGGAATTATCCTGGAGATCCGTCGCCGGGGGTCGCGCGGGGTTAAAACCACCGCGCTAGCAGACGAAGCCTGTTGAAACAGGCTAAGGTGGGGATGGCGTACGCCAGGTTATTTCCGCAAACGCCATCAGCAGGCTGGGGTTCAGCCGGACCTGAGCCGTGCGATCGCCTGGTCGCTCGCCACCAGTCAGCCGTTTAGGTTGAATAGCAGATCATTGCCACGATCCAGCCTCAGCCGGCTTCCAGCCGGCTTCGTTTGCTAGCGCTGCGGCTTCAGCCCAGCGCGACCCCCGATGGCGAGGCTTCGGGAATCCCAGCTATTCTGCCCCCTACCGCTCCTGCCCGATCTCCTCCACCGCCGCTGGGTTCTCCAACGCCGAGAGGTCGCCCGGCTCGCGGCCGAGGTAGCGGGCGCGGATGACGCGGCGCATGATCTTGGCGTTGCGCGTGCGCGGCAGATCGTGCACGAAGTTGACCGTCTCCGGCCGCAGCGGCTTGCCGAGCTGGGTGGTGATGACGTCCAGGATCTCGGCGCGCAGCGCCTCGCTCGGCTCGTGCTCCGGGCGTAGGATCACGAAGACGACGACCGCCTCGCCCTTCAGTTCGTGCGGCACGCCGACGGCGGCCGCCTCCTGCACCGCCGGATGGGTGACGGCGGCCGATTCGACCTCGGCCGGGCCGAGCCGCTTGCCGGCCACCTTGATGGTGTCGTCCGAGCGCCCCAGGATGTACCAGAAGCCTTCGTCGTCGACGATGGCCCAGTCGCCGTGGACCCAGATATCGGGCCAGCGCCCCCAGTAGGTGTCGTGGTAGCGCTCGGGGTCGCGCCAGAAGCCGTTGGTCATGCCGACCCAGGGGAAGCGAATCACCAGCTCGCCGACCTCACCGCGCACCGGCTGGCCGTCGGCGTCGACCACGTCGGCGGCCATGCCGGGGACCGGGCCGTTGAAGGCGCACGGCTTCTGCGGCTGGATCGGCACCCCGCCGAGGATGCCGCCGCCGATCTCCGTGCCGCCGGAGTAGTTGAGGATCGGGCGCCGGCTCTCGCCCGGCACCGCGAAGAGCCAGCGCCAGGGGCCGGGGTTCCAGGGTTCGCCGGTCGAGCCGAAGATGCGCAGGGCGGAGAGGTCGTGCTTGCGCGCACACTCGTCGCCGCGCGCCATGAGCGCCCGGATGGCGGTCGGCGAGACGCCGAGCACGGTCGCGCCATGGCGCGCGCAGACGGCCCACAGCCGGTCGGGCTCGGGGTAGTCGGGCGTGCCCTCGTAGAGGAGCACCGTGCCGCCGAGGAGCAGCCCGCCCTCGATGGCCCACGGCCCCATCATCCAGCCCAGGTCGGTGACCCAGAAGAGAGTGTCGTCGGCGTGCAGGTCGAAGAGGAAGGCGATGTCGTGTGCCGCCTTGAGCGGGAAGCCGGCGTGGACGTGCAGCGCGCCCTTGGGTTTGCCGGTCGTGCCCGAGGTATAGATGATCATGTAGGGGTCGCTGGCGGCGGTGTGGAGCGTCGGGTAATCGTCGGACTGATCGCGCAGCGCTTCGTGCCACCAGCGGTCGCGCTCGGGGTTCCAGGGCACCTGCTCGCCGGTGTGGCGGTAGACCAGCATGTGCTCGACCGAGGGCGCCAGCGCGACGGCCTGGTCGGCGGTCTGCTTCATCGGAATGACCCGGCCGCGGCGGTAGAAGCCGTCGGCGGTGATCAGCAGGCGCGCGTCGCAGTCGCGCAGCCGAGTAGCGGCGGCCTCGGCGCCGTAGCCGGAGAAGATCGGGATGAAGATGGCGCCGATCTTGCCGCAGGCCAGCGTAGCGGCGGCGGTCTCCGGCAGCATCGGCATGAAGATGCCGACGCGGTCGCCCTTGCCGATGCCGAGCGCGGTCAGCGCGCCGGCCAGGCGGTTGGTCATGGCCGCCAGCTCGCCATAGGTCAACGCGCGCGTCTCGCCGCCGTCGCCCTCCCAGGCGATCGCGCGGCGCTCGCGCTCCGGCCCGACGGCGCGCTTGTCCAGCGCGTCGTGGACGTAGTTGTACTCGGCCCCGGCGAACCACTCGGGCCACTCCAGCCCGCGCGAAAGGTCGAGCACCTGGCGATAGGGCCGGTACCACTCGACCTCCAGGTGCTCGACGACGGCGCCCCAGTACCACTCCGGCTCGGTGGCCGCGCGTGCCAGCAGCGCGTCGTAGTCGTCGATGTCGTGCTCGCGCATGAAGGCCAGCAGCCGGCTGCGCTCCAGGTAGCCCGGCGAGGGAGTCCAGACGATCGGCTCGCTTAGATGTGCGGCCGCGTTCACCAGGTCATCACTCGTCATGGGCACCCTCCCGTCACTGAAGCTCGGCCCGGTCAGCGGGGTCCGTGCTCCCATTGTGGTCCCGCTGGTGGAGGGAGGTCAACCGGCGCATCTGCCTGATGTCTCGGCTGGGAGGCTCCGGGGGCACGGATCCCTCGACTGCGCTCGGGATGACAGGGGGAGTAGGGGGCGTACGACGACGACTGACGCCCTCGTACGCCCCTCCCTTTCCCGGTCATCCCGAGCGCAGTCGAGGGATCCAACGTGGAGCGGCACGCACCGTTTTCGAGAGACAGCGGAGCTGCCCCGTTCGGTCTGGCAGCCGATTTGCACGGGAAGGGGCAAAGTCCGCTACAGTTAGCGGCGATATTTAGGAGGCATAGAGGTATGACCGCGGAACGAAACCCAGAAGACACGGAGCAGGAAGCCAAGGAGAACGGCTTCAGCTCCTTCGGACTCAATGCTGATCTGATGAAAGCGATCGACGCGGCTGGCTACGAGGAGCCGACCGCGGTGCAGCTCGAGACGATCCCGCTCTTTCTGGAGGGCAAAGATCTGATCGTGCAGGCCCAGACCGGCACCGGCAAGACGGCCGCCTTCGCGCTGCCCATCCTGCAGCGCCTGGTGCGCGATGGCAAGCAGCCGCAGGCGATCGTGCTGACGCCGACGCGCGAGCTGGCGATCCAGGTCGCCGGCACCTTTCACCAGCTTGGCAAGTTCGAGAGCGCGCAGGTGGTCGCCGTCTACGGCGGCCAGCCGATCGAGCGCCAGCTGCGGGCGCTGCGCCACGGCGCCGACGTGATCGTCGGCACGCCGGGCCGGGTGATGGATCACCTACGCCGCGAAACGCTCAGCCTGGCCAATATCTCGACCTTCGTGCTGGATGAGGCCGACGAGATGCTGGACATGGGGTTTGTCGAGGATATCGAGTGGATCCTGGAGCGCTCGCCGAGCGAGCGGCAGACGGCGCTCTTCTCGGCCACCATGCCGGCGCCGATCGCCAATTTGGCGAAGAAGTACCTGCGCAATCCGGTGCGCATCTCGATCTCGCCCGAGCGGGTCACGGTGCCGGAGACCGAGCAGGTCTACTATGAGGTGCAGCCGCGGGTCAAAGTCGAGGCATTGACGCGCATCCTCGACCTCGAACAGCCGTCCTCGGCCATCATCTTCTGCCGTACCAAGCGCGAGGTCGACGAGCTGACCCAGCGGCTGCAATCGCTTGGCTATCCCTCGGAGGCGCTGCACGGCGATCTGAGCCAGATGCAGCGCGACCGGGTGATGGCGCGTTTCCGCGCCGGACAGGACGACATCCTGGTGGCGACCGACGTGGCGGCGCGCGGTATCGATGTCGAGAACATCAGCCACGTCATCAACTACGACATCCCCGGCGACCCCGAGAGCTACGTGCACCGCATTGGGCGCACCGGGCGCGCCGGGCGAACTGGAGTGGCGATCACGCTGGTGACGCCGCGCGAGCGCCGCATGCTGCGCACCATCGAGCGGGCCACCGGGCAGCGCGTCGAGCAGCGTGGCGTGCCCACGATCGAGCAGATCAAGGCCAAGGAGCGCGAGCTGCTGGGCGAGTCGCTGGCCGAGGTGATCGAGTCCGCCGACCTCGAACTGCCGATGGAGGTAGTGGACGAATTAGCGGCCTACTACGACCCCTCGGAGATCGCCGCCGCCGCCATCCGCATGCTGATGCGCGAGCACGCTCCGGCCGAGTACGACGAGCTGACACCGGCGCAGAACGCGGAGGTGGGGATGGCCCGCCTCCATCTCGACGTCGGTCGCAAGGAGGGGATCCGGCCGATGGATATCGTCGGCGCTATCGCCAACGAGGCGCACATCCCCGGCAAGAGCATCGGCCAGATCGAGATCACCGACAAAGCCACCTTCGTCGATGTGCCAGAGAACCTGGCGCCGCGGGTGATCCAGGCGCTCAACCACACGCGCCTGCGCGGCAAGCCGGTCCACGCCGAGCTGGCCCGCCCGATGGATCTGCGCCAGCGCCACGCGCGGTAGCGCGCCCTCATCCCCCAACCCCTTCTCCCAATTCTGGGAGAAGGGGAGCGGTACCTTCTGGTTTCGGAACGGTGGATGACCGTCTTGGCGGCCGACTGGGATGGATAGTTCGAGTGCGTGTCACAAGCCTGGTCGGATCGCCGTTCCTGGTTGAAGGCAAGGAGTACCTCGTCTTCGGGCTGCTTCTCACCGTGGACTCGCCGGCCAATGAGGTCGACACCTGGATCACCTACTTCGACGGTGCCGATCTTTGGGATGCCCCTCTCGGGAACTTCGAGATTGTCGACCCCCGTATTTCCCGGCATTGGGAGTTCCAACGGTGGACTGATGGCGCGGTCACTCTCTGGCCGCCATCGTTCGCAGAGGAGTATTACCGGAGTGAGCTGAGAGATTGGGAGCCGGAGGTCGTCGCGGACTTCAAGCGGGTTCGCCGGCTGCTGGAATCCGAATACGCTGGTGACGT
>DASSHC010000233.1:0-3215 GCA_035693105.1 Thermomicrobiaceae bacterium
CGACGACCAGGCCGCGGCTGCCCATCGTCCCCTGCCCCTGCGGCGAGGAGGCGGTGTCGCCGAAGCGCACCGAGATCGAGTCGAAGGGCACGCCGAGATCGTCGGCCACGATCTGGGCGAAGGCGGTCTCCTGGCCCTGGCCCTGGGGCAGGATGCCGCTGTACACCGTCACCGCGCCGCTGCGCTCGACGCGCACGATGGCGCTGTCGAAGGGGCCGAAGCCGCAGATCTCGACGTAGGAGGAGAGGCCGATGCCGATGTAGCGCCCCTGCTGGCGCGCGTCGGCCTGCTCCTGGCGCAGCTGCTTGTAGTTGACGTTTTTGAGCGCCTTGTCGAGCGCCTTCTCGTAGTCGCCGCTGTCGTAGTTGGCGCCGGTCACGGTCTTGTAGGGGAACTGGTTGGGCTGGATGAAGTTGACCCGGCGCACCTCGGCGGGGTCGAGCTTGCAGGCGTCGGCCACCAGATCGATCACGCGCTCGATGTAGAAGGCGGCCTCGGGGCGGCCGGCGCCGCGGTAGGCGCCGATCTCGGTGGTGTTGGTCAGCACGCCGATGGCGTGGACGTCGATGTTCTTGATGTCGTAGCAGCCGACCGCCATCAGCCCGGTCAGGGTCGAGAGGCTGACGTCCTTGGGGTAGAAGCCCTGGTCCTGGATCACGTTCAGGCGGTAGCCGGTGATCTTGCCGTTCTTCTCGGCGGCCACCTCGATGTCGGCCACCTGGGCGCGGCCCTGGTGGGTCACCACCAGGTTCTCGCTGCGCGTCTCGATCCACTTGACCGGGCGGCCGAGATCGCGCGCCACGGCCGAGAGCATGAAGTCCTCCGGGTAGGAGCCGATCTTGACGCCGAAGCCGCCGCCGACCTGCGGCGCGATGGTGCGCACGTTCGATTCGGGCATGCTCAGGCTCGCGGCTACGTCGCGCCGGTTCCAGAACTGCGCCTGGGTCGAGGTCCAGAAGGTCAGCCCGTTGATCATCGGGTCGGGCATGGCCACAACGCCGCGTGGCTCCATCGGCACCCCGGCCACGCGCTGGTTGATCAGCCGCTCCTTGACCGTGATCGGGGCCGCCTTGAAGGCGGCGTCGGCATCGCCCGCGGTGTGATCGTAGTGGTGGCAGATGTTGTTGGCGAACTGCGGGTAGAGCTGCGGCGCGCCGTCCTTCATGGCCGCTTCGACGTCGACCACCGCCGGGAGCGGATCGTAGTCGATCTGGATCGCCTCGGCGGCGTCGCGCGCCTGCTCCTCGGTCTCGGCTACCACGCCCGCCACCGCGATGCCGACGCTGCGCACGGTCTCGATCGCCATCCAGAACTGATCGGGCTCCTGCGCCTCCTCGGGGTGCTCGGCCTCTTCCTCTTCGCGGATATCCGGCGCCTCGACCTCCTCGGCCGGCTCCTCGCTCGGCGCGACGATGTCGCGCAGCACGCGGACGTTCTGGTTGCCAGCGGCGCCGGCCTGGCCGCCGACGTAGATGGCGACGACGCCCGGCATCTGGCTGGCCTGGTCGGTTCGGATGCCGCGAATCTTGGCGTGCGGGTACTGGCTGCGCACGAAGACCATGTGCAGCGTGCCGGGCACGCGCACGTCGTCGACGTAGGTCGCCGAGCCGGTGATCAGGCGCGGATCCTCCTTGCGAATGACCCGAGCGCCCCGCATTCTGCTGAGTACCATCCCATCACCTCCGCTGCAGCCTTGTCGTTGGCCGGCGCCGCGCGCCAGTCTGATCGCTGGTCTATTGTCGCCTGCCTGACGCCGGGCGGCAATCCCGGCGCGCTCAGTCGATCCCGAGCACGCGATCGAGCGAGCCGGCGCCGCCGCCGAGCAGCACCAGGCTGAGGAAGCCGGCCAGGAGCGAGAGGTCGAACTCGTACCCCTGGACCAGCCCCTTGGACCACTTCACCCGCAAGATGATGAAGCCGAACTCGCCGGCGAAGAGGAAGGCGATCAGCCGGGTCAGGAGACCGGCGATGAGCGCCAGTCCGCCGAAGAGCTCCAGATAGCCCACCAGGTGCGCCAGCTTGTCCGGCGCCGGCACGCCCAGCGACTCCACCGTGTTGGGAAACTGCTCCTTGCTCGCGCCGAAGACCTTCGGCTGGCCGTGCGACACCATGATGATCCCCAGCCCGATCCGCAACGGGAGCGGCGCCAGGTGAACGGCTCTGGAAAACACAGTCGACTCCTTGAACATAGATCCTGGCCGGCGGATACCCGCCGCGTTCATCCGCCGGCTCAACCCGCAAAGGCCCGGCCACCGGGGAGCCCAGACCCCGAACGCTTGTAGGGGCAGACCCCTGTGTCTGCCCTCGTTGACTTACGCATTGGCAACGGGGACATAGGGGAACGTGGGTGGCGGACGTGAGGATCGGCAGCAGGGCCACGAGGGCAGACACAGGGGGTCAGCCCCTACCGGAGGCGTACCGGGCGTGCTACAAGTGGGGTACGTACCGGTGAGGAATCGGGTTTTGGAGGAGGAGCCGACCGTGGCCAAGGTCTATCAACTGGAGCACGTGGGTCTGGGCGCGCGCCGCGATCTCTACGAGACGACGGTGCGCTTCTACGAGGAGGTCTTCGGCTGGCACCGCCTGCGCGAGCTGCCGGGCGAGCTGACCTTCGTCGGCGACGGCGCGGGCGCCCGGCTGGAGATCTTCCCGACCGACTCGCCCGCGCTAGCTGGCCCGCACCACCTGGCCTTCAGCGTCGATCTGGACCAGTTCGACGCCATGCGCGAGACCTTGCGCCAGGCCGGCGCGACGCTCGACGAGCCGTACGTCAACGAGTATGACGACCGCATCGGCTACTTCATCGACCCGGCCGGCAACCGCGCCCAGATCGTGGGCCGCAAGGCGCCGCTGCCGAAATAGAGCGCTGCCCATCGAACACAACGGGTGGCGTGTGGGGACGGATCCCTCGACTCCGCTCGGGATGACAGGGTTAATTTGGGGGCTGACGAGCAGGACCCGCCTCGGTAGGCCACCCCTCTTTCCCTGTCATCCTGAGCCGCAGCGAAGGATCTCTCATCAGTCAATCTGAAGCAACTGCGGCAAGTTCGATGTTCTACGGCCCAGGCGGCAGCAGGTCCGCCACGTCGTCCAGTCGGAAGACCCAGATCTCGGGGCCGCTGTAGCGATCGCCGCGCGTCAGGTGGACCAGCGCGGGGCGGGTGAAGAGGGCGCGGTAGAAGGCCGCCTCCTGGGGATACTGCTCCGGCTCGGTC
>DASSHC010000234.1:0-8003 GCA_035693105.1 Thermomicrobiaceae bacterium
CCCGAGCGGCGCAACGCGCTCAGCCGCGACCTGATTCGCGCCCTGCACGGCGCCATCGAGCAGGCGGCCGGCGAGCCGGCGGTGCGTGCGCTGGTGCTGGCCGGGGCCGGGCCAGTCTTCTGCGCCGGAGCCGACCTGACCGAGTTCCGCCAGGCCGACGACCCCGCCGTGCTGCGCGCCGACGGCGAGTTGCTCGCGCGCCTGCTGGCGGCGATCGCGCGCTCGCCCAAGCCGGTCATCGCGCGCGTCCACGGGGCGGCGGTCGCCGGCGCGGTCGGACTGATCGCGGCCTCCGACTTCGCCGTCGCCGCCGAGGACGCGCGCTTCTCGCTCTCCGAGGTGCGCATCGGCCTGGTGCCCGCCGTGATCAGCCCCTTCCTGCTGCGCGCTCTGGGCCGCCGGGCCGCGCAGGCGCTAATGCTCTCGGGGCTGACGATCGACGCCGCCGAAGCGCTGCGCATCGGCCTGGTGCAGACCGTGGTCGAGCCGCCGGCGCTCGACGCGGCGGTCGACCAGTTGACCGCCGCGCTGGCGCTGGCCGCGCCCGGCGCCCTGGGCGAGGTCAAGGGGCTGGTCGAGCGCGTCGCCGCAATGTCGCTGGAGGAGGCGCGGGAGCCGACTATCGCCATGCTGGCCGCGCGCCGCGCCAGCCCGGAGGGTCAGGAGGGGATGCGCGCCTTCCTGGAGAAGCGCCGGCCGGATTGGGCGGTCTCATGAACGGCATCCTGGCCATCGCCAACCGGGGCGAGATCGCGGCGCGCATCGCCGCCACCTCCCGCCTGCGTGGGCTGGAGCCGGTGCTGGTCTGCGGCGAGCCGGATCGCGACGGCTACGCCGCGCGCGTCATCGGACGCGTCGAGATCGTCGGCCCAGCCGGGAGCGAGCTGGACCCCGAGCGCGTGGTGGCGGCGGCCGTCAGCACTGGCGCCGGCTTCCTCCACCCCGGCTACGGCTTCCTCAGCGAGCGGGCGGCGCTGGCCCGCGCCTGCGCCAAGGCCGCCATCATCTTCGTCGGACCCTCGCCTGAGACACTGGAGCTCTGCGGCAACAAGATCGCGACCCGTACCGCGGCGACCGACGCCGGCGTGCCGGTGCTGGCGGCCAGCCCGCCGCTGGGCGACGAGCCGGCGGAGTGGCGGGCGGCGGCCGCGCAGGTCGGCTTTCCGCTGCTGGTCAAAGCGGCGGGCGGCGGCGGGGGCGCCAGCCTGCGCCAGGTCGATCGCCCGCAGGATCTCGCCGCGGCCGTCGCCTCCTCGCGCCGGGAAGCCGAGGCCGCCGGGGCCGGCACGGTCCTCTACCTGGAGCGCTTGCTGCCGCGCGCCCGCCACATCGAGGTGCAGGTGGCCGGCGACGGCCGGCGCGCCATCGCCATCGGCGAGCGCGAGTGCTCGCTGCAGCGCCGGCATCAGAAGGTGATCGAGGAAGCGCCCGCCGCCAACCTGCCCGAGGCCGACCGCGCCCGCCTCTTCGCCTACGCCGTGGCGGTGGCTGAGAAGGTGGAACTGCGCAACCTGGCGACGATCGAGTTTCTCTATGGTGAGGACGGCACCATCGCCTTCATCGAGGTCAACCCGCGCCTGCAGGTCGAGCATCCGGTGACCGAGCTGGTGAGTGGGCTCGATCTGGTCGCCCTGCAGCTCGATCTGGCGGCCGGCGGACAACTCCCCGAGGCGCTGCCGGCGACGCGCGGCCACGCCATCGAGGCGCGCCTCTACGCCGAGGACCCGGCGCACGACTTCCTCCCCTCGCCCGGACCGCTGGCCGTCTTCGCACCGCCGGAGCTGCCGGGCGTGCGCGTCGACGCCGGCTACCAGCGCGGCGATCGCGTGCCCGACCACTACGATCCCCTGCTGGCCAAGCTGGTCGGCAGCGGCGCCAGCCGCGAGGAGGCGCTCGACCGGCTGCGCGACGCTCTGGCGCGCACCGGCGTGGCCGGAGTCGCCACCAACCGCGCCTGGCTGCTGGCCCTGCTCGATGACGAGCGGGTGCGCGCCGGTCGCTACGACACGCTGACCGCGCTGGAGGTCCCGCTGCCGAGCCAGTCCGGCGGCCCCGAGCCGCTGGCGCTGGGCGCGCTGTCAGCCGCCATGCTCGACCGCCCGCCGAGCAGCGATCCCTGGGACCGGCTCGGCCCCTTCCGGCTCGACGGCGCCGCCGAGCTGGCCTTCCACGGTCCCGGCTGGGAGCGCGTGGCCGCCGTCGAGCGCGAGGGCGGCGAGTGGCTGCTGGCGGAGGACGGCCGGCGCGCATCGCTCGCCTGGTGGCACGGGCTGGACGGGCTCTGGACGGTGCGGCTGGGCGAACTGACCGGGCGAATGGCCGTGGCCCGTCACCCCGACGGCACGATCGAGGTGGCCGGAGCGCGCGGGCGCTGGCTGGCGCGGCCGGGACGGCAGGCGCCGAGCCAGGGACGCGCCGCGCGCCAGGCCGAGGGCACGCTGCGCGCGCCGCTGCCGGGCAAGGTGCTGCGTGTCGAGGTTGAGCCTGGGAATCCGGTCGCCGAGGGCCAACCGCTGGTGATCCTTAGCGCGATGAAGATCGAGGTGGTGCTGCGGGCGCCCTTCGACGGGAGCGTGCGCGCGGTCCACTGCCACGCCGAAGAGCAGGTCGAGGCCGGAGCGGTGCTGGTCGAGCTGAAGCCGGAGGAAGAGGGAGCGCAGCCATGAGCCTGGTCGAGCGCCTGCCACGCCGGGTAACGGTGGTCGAGGTCGGCCCGCGCGACGGGCTGCAGAACGAGCCGGAGATCGTGCCGACGGAGGCCAAGATCGCCTTCGTCGGGGCGCTGGCGGCCGCCGGGCTGCCGATCGTCGAGGCCACTAGCTTCGTCAGCCCCAAGGCGGTGCCGCAGCTGGCCGACGCCGAGGCGGTCATGCGCGGCATCGCGCGCCGCCCCCACCCTGGCACACGCTACCCCGTGCTGGTGCCGAACGAGCGCGGCCTGCAGCGGGCGCTGGAGGCCGGCGTCGATGCCATCGCTCTCTTCACCGCCGCCTCCGAGGAATTCAGCCAGCACAACGTGCGCGCCAGCATCGACGAAACCTTCGACCGCTTCCGCCCGGTGGCCGAGCAGGCGCGCGCTGCCGGACTCTGGCTCCGGGGATATGTCTCGACGGCCGTCGACTGCCCGTACAGCGGCCCGGTCGCGCCCGAGCGGGCAGTGGCCGTGGCCGAGCGCCTCTTCGCGCTCGGTTGCCAGGAGGTCGCCCTGGCCGACACCATCGGCACCGCCACCCCGCGCGCCGTCGATCGCCTGCTGGCGCTGACCGAGTCCCGGCTCGGGCTGGAGCAGATCGCGCTCCATTTCCACGACACCGGCGGGCTGGCGCTGGCCAACGTGATCCTCGGGCTCGACTACGGCGTCAGGGTCTTCGACGCCGCGGCGGGCGGGCTGGGCGGCTGTCCCTTCGCCCCCGGCGCCCCCGGCAACCTGGCGACTGAGAAGCTGCTGGCGCTGTTGGAGGGACTGGGAATCGAGACCGGCGTCGAGCGCGGCGCGGTCGAGCAGGCGGTGGCCGAGCTGCGGCGGGCGGTGCCCGGCATCGGGCTGCGCGAGGCTCCTCCGCGAGCGCATCTGTGAATCGGATCACGATCCGACCCCCTGGACACGCTCCGGCTGGGACTTGCGCAGATACCCCCTAGCGGAGTCGCGCACTTTGGTCTATAATGCGGACCTGAGGCCACCGGTTTCCGCGCGCGTGTCCGAGCAGACAGAAGAGGGCCTGTCTCCGATCCGATCTCGCCGAGAAACCCTTAGCCTGGAGTTATTCGCGACCCCGCCCAACGTGGGCGGCGAGGTACCCTAAGGAGCCTCGACGAGATGAGCTTCGCAGACAAGACCCTGACCTGCCGCGACTGCGGCCAGCCGTTCACCTTTACCGCTGGCGAGCAGGAGTTCTACGCGGAGAAGGGCTTCACCAACGAGCCGAGCCGCTGCCCCGACTGCCGGCGCGCCAACAAGGCCCGCCGCAACACCTCGATGGGCAGCTCCTCTTCGTACTCCAGCGGTGGTGGCTACGGCGCGCCGCGCCAGGAGCGCACCATGCACCCGGCGATCTGCAGCGACTGCGGCAAGGAGACCATGGTCCCCTTCATGCCGCGCAACGACAAGCCGGTCTACTGCTCGGACTGCTTCCAGGCGCATCGCCAGGAGCGCAGCTACAACCGCTACTAGGACGAACGCGCGACAGCGCGCCGTATCCAGTCGCAGACAACCGTCCGGTTAGCCCTCGACCGGACGGTTTGTGTTTGTTCGCGTGGCTGGGCGAGCCTTTGAGCGGCCGGGGGAGCGTTGTGGGCCCCGTTCACTGCCGAGCCGATCGGTGATGTCCGCACAGTCGTCCAGGCTCGCGCAGTCGCACAGAAGCGCCCGCTGCAGCACCCGTTTCGTCTCTTCGAGCTGCCCGATCAGCGCGTCGACCTCGGCGAGCTTCCCTGTCGCCAACGCACGCCAGCGCGTCGACGGGATGGTGTCCTCCGGGAAGCCAGACAACAATAGGCGGATCTCCGCGATGGTGAGCCCCGCCCGCTGCGCGCCCCGGATAAGCGCGAGGCGGCGCAGCACGCCGGCTTCGTACCGCCGCTGGCCGCTCACGCGCTCAGGCGCCGGCAAGAGCCCGGCGGCCTCGTAGTAGCGTATGGCGGAGGCCCTGACCCCCGCCTCGCGCGCCACTTCCCCGATGGTCAGCATCCGCACGACCTCCTTGACTTCAAGCGTACTTGAAGGACTACCTTCAGGCAAGCGGGCGGGCAGCTGGCTCGCCCATGCGACGCAGCAGGAGGGACGACGCGTGGAGACCAAAGAGCAACGTGCCGTGGACGAGCGTCCGATCGCGTGTAGCCTAACGCTGGAGGAGCAGCGCTCGCGCCGGGAGGACCTGACCATGCGCCTCCTGGCCGCCAGCACCGGGAGCAGCGAGCTGGACGACGGCTACGAATTTGTGTTCCCGGGAGACGCCGCCTGGGCGAGCGAGATTCTGCGCTTCGTGGTGGACGAGCGAGATTGTTGCCGCTTCTTCGCCTTCGAGATCATCTTCGAGCCCAACCTGGGTCCGATCCGGCTACGGCTTCGCGGCCCGGATGGTACCAAAGCGTTCCTCGCAGAGTGGTCGGATGGAAGCGTCGAGCAGCGGTGACCCGGTCCGCGAGTGCCCGGGCGGTTGGCTGCCGCAGATCCTGAGGGAGTGCCGCTCGGCGGAGTCAGCGGGCTGGCCCGGTTGCCGGAATCGTGTCAAATGCTACATTTGTCCGACCGGCGCGCCCGCCGTGCCGGGACGCCTTCCGGAAGCGAGGCCGTGCCGCGATGACGAGCCAGGATCAGGATGCGCCGAGCCCGCCTGTCGACCCCGACGACATCGCCATGCTGGCCGAAGAGATCGGCCCACGCCCGCCGGGCAGCCCGCAGGAGCGCCGCGCCGTCGAGCTGGTGCAGGAGCGGCTTCGCGCTATCGGCGTCCCCTCGGCCACCCTGCCGGTGCGCACCGCCCGCCGCGCGGCCCCGGTCTATACCGTGCTGCTGGCGCTCGACGCGCTGGGTGTGCCGCTGGCGTTCTACTCGGCTTCCTTCGGCTTCATCGTCAGCCTGATCGCGCTCATCCTGCTGGCGCTCGAGCTGGCCACCTTCCCGTTCCTCTCGCGCCTGGGGCGCGACGAGCGCAGCAGCAACCTGCTGGGGATCATCCCGGCGCGCAGCGGCACGCCGGAGGGCCAGCCGCGCCGCCTGGTGATCGCCAGCGCGCACCTCGACACCGCGCGCGGCGTGGCGCGTCACGAGTTGGGGGGACAACTCTACCCGCTGGCCCTGGCCGTGCTGGCGGCCGCGGTGCTCACCCCGCTGGCGCTGCTGCTGGTGGCGCTGACCGGCGCCACCGTCTTCCGCGCGCTGGCCGGGCTCGGCTTCGTGGTGCAGGGAGTCGCGGTGGTGGCGCTGGCCGGGCAGCTGGCACGCGGACGTCCCAGCGCCGGGGCCGACGACAACGCCTCCGGCGTGGCCGCGCTGCTGGGCGCGGCGCGTGGGCTGGAGGCCGAGCGGCCGGAGGAGGTCGAGACCTGGCTCCTCTTCACGTCCGGCGCCGACGACGGCCGTACCGGCATGGTGCAGTTCCTCAGCGAGAACCAGTTCGACCCGGCCTCCACCTTCTTCATCGACGTCGACCGCGTCGGCGGCGCGCAGCTCTGCTTCACCCGTGGCGAGGGACTGGTCGCCCCGCTCCACTCCGCCGGCCGGCTGACCGCGCTGGCAGAGGAGGCCGCCGCCGCGCACCCGGAGTGGGCCGTCGGCGCGACCGTCTCGCGCTGGCCGGGCAACCAGTTCGCCACGCTGATCCGCGGCTACCCGGCGATCGCGATCACCGGCTGCGGCATCCAGCGCTGGCGTGGCGCCGCCGATAGCGTGAATACTGTCGCTATCGAGAGCGTCGCGCAGGCCGCCGAGCTGGTGACCGGCATCATCCGGCGGCTGGACGGTGGGGCGCAACCGGGCACGACTGGCGCGGCGGAGATCTGGCAGCCGGCACCGGAAACGGCGCCACCGGCCGAAGCAGAAACCGATGCAGAGGCGACGAGCGAGGAAGCGATGGGGGAGCGTGCGACCGAGCAATAACCGGCTCATCGTGGTGGCGGTGCTGCTGGCGACCTTCCTCTCGGCGCTCGACACCAGCATCATCGGCACGGCGATGCCGACCGTCATCGGCCAGCTCGGCGGCCTCGCGCTCTACTCGTGGGTCTTCTCGGCCTACCTGCTGACCTCGACCACCGCCGTCCCGATCTACGGGCGCCTGGCCGACCTCTATGGGCGCAAGCCGCTAGCCTTCAGCGCCATCGCCCTCTTCCTGCTCGGCTCGGCCCTCTGCGGCCTGGCGCGCAACATGCCGGAGCTGGTCGCCTTCCGCGCGCTGCAGGGGCTCGGCGCGGGCGGCATCATCCCCATCACCATGACCATCCTGGGCGACCTCTTCGCCGCCGAAGACCTGGCCAAGGTGCAGGGGCTGACCAGCGCCGTCTGGGGCTCCTCGGCCATCGCCGGGCCGACGGTCGGCGGCTTCATCGTCGCCTACGTCGGCTGGCGCTGGGTCTTCTACGTCAACCTCCCCTTCGGCCTGGCGGCGGCGGCCCTCCTTTGGCTCTTCTTCCACGAGCAGGTGGAGCGCCGGCCCCACCGCATCGACTACCTCGGCGCGCTGACGATGACCCTGAGCATCACCAGCCTCCTCCTGGCGCTGCTGCGCGTCGGGCAGGACCGCGCCTGGCTCGACCCCACGGTGATCGGACCGTTCGTGCTGGCCGTGCTCCTGCTCGGTTGGTTTCTCTGGAACGAGGCGCACGCCCCCGAACCGATGCTGCCGCTCGGGCTCTTCCGCCTGCGCGTCATCAGCGTCGTCTTTCCGGCCAACGTGCTGATCGGCGCGGCGATGTTCGGCGTGACCTCCTACTTGCCGCTCTTCGTGCAAGGCGTGCTCGGCGGCAGCGCCATCGACGCCGGGCTGGTGCTGGCCCCCTACTCGGTCTGCTGGTCGCTGGCCTCGGTCCTCTCTGGGCGCCTGCTGCTGCGCTTCGGTTACTTCGTCTCTGCTGTTACCGGCTTCGTCGTCATGCTGGCCGGCGCGCTCCTCTTGCAGCTGGTGCCCGGCAGCCAGACGCTCTGGCCGAGCGTCGTCTCGGCGGCGGTCTTCGGCTGCGGCATGGGCCTCTCGGCCACGGCCTTCATCATCGCGGCGCAGAACGCGGTGGGCTGGGGCGAGCGCGGCACCGCCACCGCCTCGGTAATGTTCGGGCGCACCATCGGCGGCGCGATCGGGGTGGCGGCGCTCGGCACGGTGCTCAGCGCCGCCATGGCCCCACGCCTGGCTAGCCTCGGCGGCCACTATGATGCCAACGCCCTGCTCGACCCCGCCGCGCGCGCCGCGCTGGCGCCCGACGTCCTGCGCGCGATCCAGACCGCGCTGCAGCACGGCCTCCAGCTCGCCTACCTCGGCGTGCTGGGCGGCGTCGTGCTGGCGGTGCTGGTG
>DASSHC010000235.1:0-6260 GCA_035693105.1 Thermomicrobiaceae bacterium
GAAGGCGCTGCCGCGCGCCGGCTCGCTCTCCAGCTCGATGCGGCCCCGGTGCGCCTGCACCATCTGCTGCACCAGCGTCAGCCCGAGCCCGAGCCCCTGGACATCCATGCGGCGCGCGTCGTCTCCGCGGTAGAACTTTTCAAAGATGCGCGCCTGCACCTCGGGCGGGATGCCGATACCGGTGTCGCGCACCTCGACCCAGACCTCGCCCTCGCGCAGCCCGTGGCTGACGCGCACCGACCCGCCGGACGGGGTGTAGCGCACCGCGTTCGAGAGGAGATTGCCGAAGACGCTGAGCAGTGCATCCGGATTGCAGAGCAGCAGGATCGGCTGCCGCGTCTCCAGTGTCAGGTCCACGCCCTTGGTGGCCGCGGTTGGTCTGGCCCAGAGGCACGCCTGCTCCAGAATCTCGGTAATATCCTGCGGTGCGCGGTCCAGCTGTGGCATCTCCCCGCGACTAATCTGGACCAAATCGCCGGTCAGGCGCGACAGGCGGTCGAGCGCCTCGCGCGTCAGCCCCAGCAGCGGGGCCAACGTGTCGGTCTGCCCGCTGGAGAGCCGCCGCACCGCCAGATCGAGATTCCCCTTGGCGGCCGTGATCGGGGTACGCAGCTCGTGGGCGATGCCCGCCAGCAGCTCCGCCTTCTCGCGCTCGACGCGCTCCGCCTCCAACGCGCGCTGCTGCTCCAGCTCGGCGCGGGCCTCGGCCTCGCGCAAGCTATCGCGCAGCTTCAGCTCCAGGTACTCCTTGTACTTCACACCGTAGGCGATCATGACTTCGAGCAGGAACTGGTGCGCGTCGCCGACGGCTCGGGCTTGCTCGCGCGGCACACGGAGCGCCAGCGCGTGCTCAAGCGCTTCAAAGTGGAGCGCGATGATGTCGTCGGGCCCCAGCCCGCTCTCGACGAAGTGCTGGCTCAGGAGTGAGGCGCGAAAGAGCGCCTGCTCGTTGCGTGTCTGCAGATACTCATCGAGCGCCGCCTCGTAGGCCGCGATCGCGGGTTCCTGCGGGTCCATGCGTCACCCCCCGATATCGCGCTGCGACGCCAGTACCTTGTCGGCGGTTTCCCCATGAATCAATAGTACGCTGCCTTTGGTCGTGCGGCAATCATTGTCAGCGGACGTTCATTGGTACAGGTGATCCACGCGGCTGCCGGCGCCGGGGTCCACTCAATCCAGACTCATCCGGCTCAGGCGACGGCTGGCGAGCGCCAGTGAGACGATCACGACCAGCGCCAGCACCACCAGCGCGGCGCCGAGCGACGCCGACTGGTCCAGACGCACCGCCGGGCTGTCGAGCAGGCGCACGAAGATCGAATTGACGTAGTGCCGGATGCTCAGCACGCGCGCGCCGGAGATAATGGAGACGATCAGCCCTTCCCAGAGGATGACGTAGATGATCCCGACGATCAACGCGCGCGGGATGACCAGGCTGATGAAGAGGAAGAGCGCGCCGTAGGCCAGGATGCCGGCCAGCGTGGCCGCCAGCATCGCCAGCAGCACGCGCCCCCCGGCGCTCGCCTCCTGCGAGGCGACCACGCCCCAGGTGATGACGATGCCGATCAGCAGCGGAATCGCCGTCACCAGCACCGTGCCGGCGAACTTCTCCAGCACGATCCGCCAACGGCCGACCGGCTTGAGCGCAAGGTAGGGAATGGTGCGATCCGACAGTTCGTTGCCCAGCGCGGCGGTCGCCAGGATCAGGGTCGCCAGCGGGATCACGATCGTCGCCAGGAAGCCCAGGAAGAGATCGCCCAGGAAATTGACCCCGCTGGGGCGGTTCGACTGCGCCAGGTAGATCAGCGCGAAGACGATCGGGGTAGCGGCGAAGAGCGCGGTGACCCGGATCGCCCGGCCGGCGCCGAACTCGCGCACCGTCAGCCAGGTAACCGGAGCCGCGCGCATGAGTTGCGACACGCTAACGCTCCGTCACGTAGGCGAAGACGCTCGACAGCGACTCGTCGAGCGCCGCGATCTCGTAGAGCCGGATCCGCAGCCGCTGGGCGACGGCCGGCAGCGCGCGGTAGAGCGCGCGCACGTCGTTGGTCTCGAGCACCGCGGCGCCGTCGCCCTCGAAGCGCACCGTCTCCAGCCACTCCTGCCCCACCAGATCGGCCATCAGGCCGCGGATGTCGCCGGCGCGCACCCGCACCATGCGGGCGTGCTCGTCGATCTGGTCGCGGATGGCGCGGTAGTCGCCGGCGGCGGCCAGCTTGCCGTCCACCAGCACCAGGATGCGGTCGGCCACGCGCTCGACCTCGTGCAGCACGTGCGACGAGACCAGCACCGTCTTGCCCTCGTCGCCCAGGCGGCGGATCAGCTCCATCAGGCGCAGGCGCTGCACCGGGTCGGTGCCGGTCAGCGGCTCGTCGAGGATCAGCACCTCGGGATCGTGCACCAGCCCCCCGGCGATCTTGATGCGCTGCCGCATCCCCTTCGAGTAGCCGCGCACGGCGCGGTCGGCGTCGCGCTCCAGCTCGACCAGCGCCAGCACCGCGCGCACGGCGGCCTCCGGATCGTCGAGCTGCTGCATCACGGCGTTGAGCCGCACGAACTCGCGCCCCGTCAGGAAGGGGTAGACACCCTCCTGCTCCGGCACCAGCCCGATCTGGCGGTAGATGGCGGGGTTGCCGCGCACCGGCTGCCCCAGCACGCGCACGCTCCCGGTCGAGGGCGCCAGCAGGCCGCTGAGCGTCTTGAGGATGGTCGACTTGCCGGCGCCATTCGGCCCCAGCAGCCCGGTGACGCCCGGCTCGACGTGGAACGAGACGTCGGAGACCGCCACCACGTCGCCGTACCACTTGGAGAGGTGCTCGACCACGATCGTCGGCTGCCGCGCGCCGGGTGGGGCGGGCGGTCGCTCCCGCGTTTGGTGGGTATCAAGCATGGCGCAGGTACCTCCGGTAGAGCACGCCCGCGGCGAGCGCGCTGATCACCAGCAGGTCGACCAGGAACCAGCCGCCGCCGAGCGACGAGCCCGACAGCGTGGCGTGGCCGGGATTGAAGCCGATGATCCAGCCAGCCAGCCCCAGCGGAACCGCCACCGGGTCGATCAGCGCCACGTAGTCGCGGAAGTCGGCCCCGACAGTCTGGAAGAGCGCCGCCGCAATGCCGGAGAGGACCAGCATGGCGCCGATGTAGACGGCGGCCGCCACCGCCTTGCGGTCGGTGAAGGACGAGATCACCAACCCGATGGCGGCGAAGTAGAGCGCCAGCAGCGAGCCGGTCGCCAGGATGCGCAGCAGCAGGCCGAGATGGTGCAGCAGGTAGCTGGCCGGGCTGGCGGCGAGCAGCGTGTCGGCGACGAAGAGGAGCAGCGGCGGCACGAGCGAGATGGTGCCCATCAGGATGCCGAGCGCGCCGACCTTGGCCAGCACGTAGTCGGCCCGGCTGATCGGGCGCGAGAAGTAGAGCGGCAGGACGTTCTGCCGCCGGTCGTCGGCCAGCATCTCGGGCGCGGTGGCGGCGGCGAAGATCAGCAGGATGGTCGAGAGCGCGCTGAAGAGCGTGCCGTAGCCGAACGACTGCGCCACCTGCGGGATCTGCGAGACGAGCGCGCGGATGCCGACGATCACGATCACCGGCAGGAAGGCGGCGATATAGAGGAGGATCGGGATGATCTTGGCGGTCCAGCGCTTCTTGATGCCGAGGCCGCGCTTGAGCGAGTAGACGATCAGCGCGCGGATGGCGTGGGCGCGCCCCTCGCGCGGCCCCTCGTAGTGGCGGTAGCCGCGGTCGAAGATCTCCCCGGCCGGGGTCGAGCCCGGAATGTCGCTAATCAGCTCGGACATCGGCCGCTTCCTGCTCGGCGGACAGTTGCCGCACGTAGATATCCTCCAGCGAGCGCGCCTCGACCCGCAGGCCGCGCAGGAGCACGCCGAGGTCGGCCGCCGCGTCGCGGACGGCGTCGAAGGTGGCGTCGCCGGTCGGGCGCACCACCAGTTCCGGTCCACGCCGCTCGACCGACAGCCCGTCCGCCTGCAGACGGGCCGTGAAGGCCGCCAGGTCGCCGTCGATGCGCACCAGCGTATCGCCGCTGCCGGCCAGCAACTCGACGACCGGGCCGTGGATCACCATCCGGCCCTGGTCGAGCATGACCACGTAGTCGCAGACCTGCTCGACATCCTCCAGCAGGTGCGAAGAAAGGACGACGGTGATGCCGAGGTCGCGGTGGATGCGCTGGATCAGCCGCAGCATCTCCTCGCGCCCGACCGGGTCCATGCCATTGGTCGGCTCGTCGAGCAAGACGAGGGTGGGGTCGTGGACGATCGCCTGCGCCAGCTTGACGCGCTGCTTCATACCAGTGGAGAACTCGCGGATCAGGCGGTAGCGCTCCTCGTCGACGCCGCATTGATACAGCGTTTCGGCGGCGCGCAGCCGGGCCGACTTGCTCGGCAGCCCGCTCATCTCGGCCATGTGGCCCACGAAGTCGGCGGCGGTCACGTCGAGCGGCAGGCAGTCGGACTCGGGCATGTAGCCGACGCGCTCGCGCACGCGATAGGGGTTCGTGGCGACGTCCAGGCCCATTACCGAGCGCGAGCCGGCGGTCGGCTCCTCCAACCCGAGCAAGAGCTTGATCAGGGTGGACTTGCCCGCGCCGTTAGCGCCCAGCAGCCCGACCGAGGTGCGCGGGAGCGACAGCGTCAGGCCGTCGAGCGCGACGACCGAGCCGTAGGTCTTGCGCAGATCGCGCGTCTCGATAATCGGTTCTCCGCCGTCGACGGTCATCCGTTGCTCCCCTAGCCTGTCGCCGGCCCCAAGTATAGCCGCGCGGGCCAGTGCCGGTGCCAGCCGCCGCTTGCACCAGACAGCACAATTTGCGAAGGTCATGAGGTCACAGGGACGTTGGGTGCCACGGAGGAGGGGTGATGGAGAACGGTGAGCTGGCGGCGGTCAAAGAGCGCATCGCCGAGGAGGCGCGGCGGCTGCAGCCGCGGCTGATCGAGCTATCGCAGGATCTGCACGCGCACCCGGAGATCCGCTTCGAGGAGCAGCGCTCCTCCGCGCTGCTGGCCGAGCTGCTGGATGAGTACGGCTTCGAGGTCGAGCGCGGCGTGGCCGGGCTGCCGACCGCCTTCGTGGCGACCTACGGCTCGGGCGAGCCGACGGTCGCGCTGCTGGCCGAGTACGACGCGCTGCCCCAGCTCGGCCACGCCTGCGGCCACAACCTGATCGCCACCTGGGCTCTCGGCGCCGGCATCGCGCTCCGCCGCGCGCTCCCCGGCTTTGAGGGCACGCTCAAGGTGATCGGCACGCCGGCCGAGGAGGGCGGCGGCGGCAAGGTGATCATGGCCGACGCCGGCATCTTCAAGGGGCTGAGCGCGGCGATCATGATGCACCCGCGCGACACCACCTACCTCGATCGCGGCTCGCTGGCGCGCACCTTCTACACCGTCGAGTTCTTCGGCAAGCCCGCCCACGCCGCCTCCGCGCCCGAGAAGGGGATCAACGCGCTGGATGCCATCCTCCAGGTCTTCGCCAGCCTGAGCGCCATGCGCCAGCACCTGCGGCCCGACGTGCGCATCCACGGCGTGATCACCGACGGCGGCGCGGCCGTCAACATCGTGCCGGAGCACGCCGCCGCGCAGTTCCTGGTGCGCGCCCGCGAGCAGGAGTACCTGGAGGAGGTCAAGCGCCGCTTCCGCGCGCTCTGCGAGGGCGCGGCGCTGGCGACCGGCGCCCGGCTGGAGCTGACCGAGGGTCTGAGCTACCAGTCGCGCGTCTGCAACGAGGCGCTGGTCGATGTCTTCCGCGACAACCTGACCGCGCTCGGCTTCGACTACGACACGCCGCCCAGCGACGGTGGGGTCGGCTCCAGCGACATCGGCAACGTCAGCCGGTTGGTGCCGACGATCCACCCCTATCTCAAGATCTGCGATAAAGGTGTCGGCGGGCACACCCCGGAGTTCGCCGCGGCCGCCGCCGGCCCGCTGGCCGACGAGCTGACCGCGGCGGGCGCGACCATGCTGGCCTGGACGGCGGCCGACGTGCTGCTGCGCCCCGAGGTGCGCCAGCGGCTGCGCGAGACGTTCCAGCAGCAGCTCGGCTATCCGCCGCAAGAGTAGGAACAACGATGAAGCGACGCATCGCCCGGCACCGCACCGAAGCACCCAGCGGCCCAGCGGTCGTCTTCGGCCCGCCGGTCAAGGCCGGCGGCAAGAGCTACGTCCCGGTCAGCGAGGAGCACGGCTTTATCGCCAGGCCGCTGGGGTTGCTGGAGATGAGCGAGCAGGGGACGGAGTATCATCCGGTGCCCGGCA
>DASSHC010000236.1:0-26057 GCA_035693105.1 Thermomicrobiaceae bacterium
TTCCTTCCGTCCCATTCTGACCGGGACTGATGATACACGCCGGCCGCGGCTCAGGTGCTCGGTACCCAGATCTTCCCGGCGGCGATGATCTCGGCCTTGCTGGGGAGATGCAGCGGCGTGGCAGACTTGGCCGCGAAGATCAACCCGCGGTAGGGCGTGAGGTAGCTGTAGCGCTTGACGATGAACCCACCGTAGGCGGCGACGACGAGCGGCTTCTCACCCTTGTTCAGGATATCGAGCAACGTCTGCGGCTCGACCTCCACGATGGCGCCGGACGCCTTAATGGCGTTGTACTGCGCAGCCGCGGCCGCCGCCGCGGCGGCTGCCCCTCCTGCCGCCATAGTTCCTCCGTCCCGACCACGCCCGCGACTCAGCGCCGGTGACTGTGCGGAGGCAGGGGAAGCCTCCGGCCGCCACCGCGACACACGGTCGCAAGAGGCAGGCCGGTAGGAATGCCTGGCAGCGGATTACTCCAGGAAGTCGCGCAGCTTCTTGCTGCGGTTGGGGTGACGCAGCTTGCGCAGGGCCTTGGCCTCGATCTGACGGATGCGCTCGCGGGTGACGCCGAACTCGCGCCCGACCTCCTCCAGCGTGCGGCTGCGCCCGTCGTCGTCGAGCCCGTAGCGCAGCTCCAGCACGCGCCGCTCGCGCTCCGAGAGCGTGCCGAGCACCGCGCCCACCTGCTCTTTGAGCAACTTGAGCGAGGCGGCGTCGGAGGGGGCCAGCGTCTTCGAGTCCTCGATGAAATCCCCGAGGTTGCTGTCCTCTTCCTCGCCGATCGGCATCTCCAGCGACACCGGCTCCTGCGAGATCTTCATGATGTCCCGCACCTTGTCCGGCGCCATCTCCATGCGCGCGGCGACCTCCTCCGAACTCGGCTCGCGCCCCAGCTCCTGGTGCAGTTGGCGCGAGGTGCGGATCAGCCGGTTGATCGTCTCCACCATGTGGACCGGGATGCGAATGGTGCGCGCCTGGTCGGCAATGGCACGCGTGATCGCCTGGCGAATCCACCAGGTGGCGTAGGTCGAGAACTTGTAGCCCTTGTGGTACTGGAACTTCTCGACCGCGCGGATCAGCCCGAGGTTGCCCTCCTGCACCAGATCGAGCATCGACATGCCGCGGCCGACGTACTTCTTGGCCACGCTAACCACCAGGCGCAGATTGGCCTCGGTCAGCTTCTGGCGCGCGTAGTCGCCCCGGTCGAGCATCTCATTCCAGCGGCGCGCCAGCGCCTCGTCCTCGCACGCGAAGAGCGCGTGCGCCTCGTCGTCGGGCAGCCAGATGTCCAGGTCGGCGATCCGCTCAGCCACCTCCGGCGGCAGCAGGTCATGTTCGATGCGGCGGCGGCGCAGCTCCTCCTCCAGCGCCTCCCGGCTAAGGCCGAGGCGCTCGCAGGTCGTCACCACCGCCGGCTCGCGCTCGTCGGCGAAGGGGAGGACATCGGCCAAGAGCTGGGCCTTCGTCGCCGCGCGACGGCCGGGGAAGGACTCGGCGTAGAAGGTCACCGCGATCGGGAATCCCTGCTTGAAGTTGCGGTAGACAGCCAGCGCGATGGCCGCGCTGGTCGGGCGCTGACCATCGGAGCCGGTTAGCTCCTGCTGCAGCCGGGTGAGGTAGTCGCCGCACTCCATGGCCTGCGCCAGCTTGACCTCGTCGGCCCAACTCAGGAGCGCCACCGCGCCGATCTCGCGCAAGTACAGGCGCACCGGGTCGTCCAGGCTGACGCCGGTCAGGTCGACCTCGCCGCGGCGGATCGAGAAGATGTCGATCACGCCGGGCTCGTCCGCGATGGCGGCGAGATCGCTCACCTCATCTTGCTCCATCACCGACACGTTGTCGGCGTCGAGCTGGGTCTTGAGGGCCTCGACGATGGGGGCGCTGACGTCGCTGGCGCCGGTCGCCTCCAGCACTTCGGCCACCGTCACGTAGCCGCGGCTCTGGCCGCGGGCGCGCAACTGCTCGATCGCGGCCGTGGCGATCGTCGGCGTCTCGGACAGCTCGTCGGCGGTCCCGTCGACCAGGTCGAATTCGTCCTCGGCTTCGCCCGGGTGACGTCGCATCAACTCAGCCACGACCGATACTCCCCCGCGTCGCTCGCGTAGTCATTGCTGGCTGCGGTTTGCCAGTCTTACTACGTCGCGCGTCGAAATGCAAATGCGGCCCGCGCCCTATGCCCCGCGCTACGAGCTGCCGCTACGCGCTCCAACTTGCCCGACTTCCCGAGTCAGGAGATCATCGTAGGTCTCGCGCCGCTGGATCAGCCGCGCCGCGCCTTCCTCTTCCCCAACCAACACCACCGCCGGACGAAGAGCCAGATTATAGTTGCTGGCCATCGCCAAACAGTAGGCGCCGGCCGCGGGGATCACCACCAGATCGCCGGCCCGCGGCTCCGGCAGGGTTACCGCGCCGATCAGCACGTCGCCCGACTCGCAGTACTTGCCGGCGAGCGTGACCGGCGCCCCGTCGCCGCCTGCCCGGTCGGCCAGCTCGGCCGTGTACTCGGCGCCGTAGAGCGCCGGGCGGATGTTGTCGCCCATCCCGCCGTCGACGCAGACATAGCGCCGGATGCCGGGGATCTCCTTGATCGCTCCCACGCGGTAGACGGCCACGCCCGCGGGACCGATGATCGAGCGGCCCGGCTCGACCGCCAGCAGCGGCGGTTCGAACTCTTCACGCGCGGCCGCGCGTGCGACCGCGCCCGCGACCAGCTCGGCGTAGGCCGCGATATCCGGCTCCGGCTCGCCGGCCAGGTATTGGATACCCAACCCGCCGCCGGGGCTGATCTGCTCCGGCACCACGCCGAAGCGCGCCCGCATCTCGGCCGCGAAGCCGAAGAGCACGTCGACCGCGGCCACGAACGGCTCGAGTTCGTTGATCTGGGAGCCGACGTGCGCGTGGTAGCCGCGCAGCCGCACGCCGGGGATCGCCAGCAGCCGCTCGACCGCCCGCGCGGCGTCGCCGGGCGCGATCAGCAGGCCGAACTTCGAGTCGACGATGCCGGTCTTGCGATACTCGTGCGTATGGGCATCGATACCGGGGTTGATGCGCAGGAGTACGTCGAACGATCCAGGCAATTCCCGCGCCAGCGTTTCCAGTAAGTCGATCTCGTGGTGGTTATCGACCACGATCTCGCCGATCCCCAGCCGCCGGGCCAGCGCCAGCTCCTCGGCGCTCTTGTTGTTGCCGTGGAGCACGATGCGCTCGGGCGGAAAGCCGGCGCGTACGGCGAAGACCAGTTCACCTCCGGAGACGACGTCGAGCCAGAGCCCTTCCTCGGCGATGATCCCCAGGATGGCAGCGCCGAGATACGCCTTGCCGGCGTAGACCACGCGGCTGCGCGGGTAGGCCGCCGCGCAGGCGTCCCGGTAGGCGCGGCAGCGCGCGCGGATGGTGGCCGCGTCGTAGAGGTAGAGCGGCGTGCCGTATTCGGCGGCCAGCTCGCTGACCCGAACGCCGCCGATGGTCAACTCTCCCTGGGGGTCACGAACGGCAGTGATCGGCCAGAGCATCACGTCTCCCTGAGTGTCACTGAATCGCGGCCCGATTATACCCCGCCCTGACAAGCCGGCTGGCCGTGGAGTGGCACGCCGCACTCAAAACGGATAAACTTGGTGTATGAATGCGAGACATCGGCCCAATTTAGGAGTTGGGTACTACGCCGGGGGTGACCGGAGTAGCGTCGTACCTGATGGGTGCCGGTGGAAGGCAACCGCCGCTCGCGGCCGGCATGCGTCCCTTACCCGCACACAGTGACTCGGGGCAGACGACGGTCTGCCGAGAAACCTTAGTGTGCGAGTGATATTTACGAGGGACGGAACCATGCCGACGATTCTCTCCGTGGACAATCTCAGCAAGAGCTTTGGCACCGAGCTGATCTTCAAGGACGTCAGCTTCCAGCTCCAGGAGCGCGAACGCGTGGCGCTGGTGGGCGTCAATGGCGCCGGCAAGAGCACGTTGCTGGCGATCCTGGCGGGGCTAGAGCCGGCCGACAGCGGCGAGGTCGTGCCGCGCGCCGGGCTGCGGCTGGCCCACCAGGCGCAGGAGGCGCGCTTCGACCCCAGCAAGACGGTGCGCGAGGCGGCGCTCGACGCCTTCGCCGAGGCGCGCCAGGCCGGCGCCGAGCTGACCGAGCTGGAGCAGCGTATGGGTGGGGCCGAGGGCGCCGAGCTGGACGCTCTCTTCGAGCGCTACGCCGAGCTGAGCGCGCGCTTCGAAGCGGCGGGCGGCTACGACATCGACCACCGGACCGATCAGGTGCTGATGGGCCTCGGCTTCGGCGAGGAGGACTTCGCCACGCCGGTCGGGCAGCTCTCCGGCGGCCAGCGCACCCGCCTGGCGCTGGCGCACGCCCTGCTGACCGACCCCGATCTGCTGCTGCTCGACGAGCCGACCAACCACCTCGATCTGGCCGCGCTCGACTGGCTGGAGGGCTTCCTGCGCGGCTGGAACCGCGCCTTCCTGGTCATCTCGCACGACCGCTTCTTCCTCGACCGGGTGACCAACCGCACGCTCGACCTCAGCTTCGGCACGCTGGAGGACTATCCAGCGGGCTACTCGGGTTACCTGCGGCTGCGCGAGGAGCGTATGGCGCGGCGCCTGGCCGAGTACGAGGCGCAGCAGGAGTTCATCACCCGCACCGAGGAGTTCATCCGCAAGTACAAGGCGGGCCAGCGCTCCAAGGAGGCGCGCGGGCGGGCCACGCGGCTGGCGCGGCTGGAGCGCGTCGAGCGCCCGCAGGAGCAGGAGGCGCTGCGCCTGCGGCTCGCCAGCGGCCTGCGCAGCGGCCGCAGCGTCCTCACCAGCAAGGCGATCACCGCCGGCTACCCGCCCCGCCGGGGCGAGAGTGATCCGACCGTGCTCGTGCGCACGCCCGAGCTTTTGATCGAGCGCGGCGACCGCGTGGGCTTGATCGGCCCGAATGGCGCCGGCAAGACGACGCTGCTGCGCACCATCATGGGCGAGTTGAAGCCGCTGAAGGGACGCATCCAATACGGCGTCAACGTCAAGCCTGCCTACTACGCCCAGGGCCACGAGGGGCTCGACCCCAACGCCACCGCGCTCTCGACCATCCTCGATGGCCACCCGATGAGCGAGGAGGGCGCCCGCTCGCTGCTGGGGCGCTTCCACTTCAGCGGCGACGACGCCTTCAAGCCGGTCTCGGCGCTCTCGGGCGGCGAGCGCAGCCGGCTGGCGCTGGCCAAGCTGACGCTGGAGCAGGCCAACTTCCTGGTCCTGGACGAGCCCACCAACCACCTCGACATCAGCTCGCGCGAGGCGCTGGAGGAAGTGCTGGAGGAGTACGAGGGCACGATCCTCTTCGTCTCCCACGACCGCTACCTGATCGACCGCATCGCCAACCGGCTCTGGGTGGTCGAGGACGGCGAGCTGAGGACCCACCTCGGCAACTTCAGCGACTACCAGCGCAAACGCGCCGCGGCAGCCCCGGAACCGCGCGAAAAGAAGCCCCCAGGCCGCGAGCCGGAGCCGGCTACCGTGCCCGCGCCAAACGAGCCGCGTGTCAGCGAGCGCGAGCGGCGCCAGCTGCAGCAGGAGCTGAGCGCGGCGGAGCGCCGGGTCGGCAAGCTGGAGCAGCGGCTCAATGAGCTGAACGACGACCTGGCGCTGGCGACGATCGAGCAGGACCTCGAGCGCATCACCCGGCTCGGCCAGGACTACCAGGCGGCGCAGGCGGAGCTTGAAGCAGCCTACGCACGCTGGGAGGAGCTGGGCAGCCGGCTCGACGCCCTGCTGGAGCCGAGCCGGTGACGCGCCCATACGTCATCGGCCTGACCGGCAATATCGCCTGCGGCAAGACGCTGGTGCTCGACGAGCTGCGCGCGCTCGGGGCCGAGACGATCGACGCCGACCGCGTAGCGCACGGGGTGATGCAGCCGGGCGGCGCGGCCTATCAGGCGATCGTAGACCACTTTGGCCCGGAGATCGTCGCCGCCGAGGGCACGCTCGACCGGCGCGCGCTAGGCGCGATCGTCTTCAACAATCCCCAGCAACTGGACGCGCTGGAGCGGCTCACTCACCCGGCCACGGTGGCGGCCATCCGCGCGCAGGTAGCCCGCTCCAGCTCGCCGGTCGCCGTCATCGACGCCATCAAGCTCTTCGAGGCCGGGCTGGCCGCGGACTGCGACCAGGTCTGGGTGGTGCGCTGCGAGCCCGAGCAGCAGCTCGCGCGCCTGATGCGGCGCAATAACTTCAGCCACGCGGACGCGCTGACACGGATCAACGCCCAGCCGCCGCAGGAGGAGAAGCTGGCGCGCGCCGACCGCGTGATCGACAACAGCGGCAGCCTCGAGGAGACGTTGGCCCAGGTCCGCGCGGCCTGGGCGGCGCTGCCGCTCCAACCGAACACCTGACGCTCGCAGGCATCCACCGCCCGCCAAGCTGTGCTACAACACTCCTGGCGGCGACCGCCGCCGGAGCAGAGTGGATCGCACGCGAGAGGAGCGCCACGTGGCCGAGACGACCAACATCAAGGTCTGGTACGACTACACCTGACCCTACGTCTACACCGCAGCGGTCATGCTGCACCACGCCAAAGAGCAGCTCGGCGATCAGCTCACCGTCGACTGGAAGTACTTCTCCCTGGAACAGGTGAATAGCCAGCACGGACCAGACTGGAAGCTCTGGGAGCAGCCCGAGAGCTATCCCAGCCGGGCGCGCCTCGCCTGGAAGGGCGCCATCGCGGCCCGCCAGCAGGGCGAGCAGGCGTTCGACCGCTTCAACCTGGCGCTCTTGACGGCACGCCACGCCAACGGCAAGGAGCTGACCGAGCCGGCGACGATCATGGATGCCGCCAAGCAGGCCGGGCTCGACATGGACCGGTTCAAGCAGGACTTCGAGCAGGCGACGCTGGCCCCGGTCGGCCGCGACTTCGAGGAAGGGCGCGAGGAATACGGCGTCTTCGGCACGCCCACCATCGTCTTTCAGGACGGCCACGCCGGATACATGCGCCTGCGTCCGCTCCCGCCGGAGGATCAATTGCTCGACGTCTGGCAGCAGGTGAAGTCCGTGATCAACGGGCGCCCGAGCATCCAGGAGATCAAGCGCCCGGTGCCGCCGGCCAAGTAGGCGACTAACCATTTGGGGTACGCCTGCTTCAATCGCCCGCGACGCCGACGCCGGGGCGAGAGGGCAGACACGGAAGTCTGCCCCTTCCACGTGAGCGACATGCGAATTTCCTGTAGGGGCGGACCTCGGTGTCCGCCCTGTTTCCCTTATGGCATAGTTCTCCGGTAGGCTCATTACGGTCACACCTGTGACCAACCGCTTCTCCGCCTGGCCCGCGCCCTGCGTAGCGTACAATCGATCAGTCACTACGCGGCGTCGCGCGGACCGGCGCCGGGATCGCGGCGAAGGCAGGCAGCGACGGATGAAGGCGACGGTTCGGCTCGGCCGGCTCTGCGGGATCCCCATCGGCATCCACATCAGCTGGCTGCTGGTCTTCGCGCTGGTCACGATCACCCTCGGCTACGGCATCTTCCCGGACTGGCTCGGCGGCTCGCCGGCCGTCGCCTGGCTGGCGGCGCTGGCAGCCAGTCTCCTCTTCTTCATCTCGCTACTGGCGCACGAGCTGGGGCACGCGCTCGTGGCCCGCCGCTACGGCATCCCGGTCCACAGCATCACCCTCTTCGCGCTCGGGGGGGTGGCCGGGCTGGAGCGCGAGCCGGAGCGCGCCTCGGCCGAATTCTGGATGGCGCTGGCCGGACCGGCGGTCAGCCTGGCGCTGGCGCTGCTCACCGGCGGGCTCTGGTACCTGACCCAGCAGGGGCCGGATGCGCCCAACGCCGTCCTCTTCTACCTGGCGCTGGCCAACGGCATGCTGGTCCTCTTCAACCTGATCCCCGGCTTCCCGCTCGACGGCGGCCGGCTGTTGCACGCCGCCATCTGGGGCCTGACCGGCAACCTGCGCCGCGCCACCCGCGTCGCCGCGCTGATCGGTACGCTGGTCGGGCTGGCCTTCATCGCCTTCGGCCTCTTCGAGCTGATCTTCGAGACGGTCTACTCCGGCATCTGGCTGGTGGCCATCGGCTGGTTCCTGCAACATCTGGCGCGCGACGCCTACCACTCGGCGCGTCCTCCGCGGCCCAGCCTGCCCAGCTTCCCGGTGATCGAGCGTGTGCGGCCGCTTCCACACTTGCCGCTCGCGCCGCCGACCATCGAGCAGCCCGAGAAGTGAGCCGGTGCGTGCTATACTTGGGGGGTAAGACAGGAGCAGGAACGGCCGGCCGCTCGCGCGCGCCGGCCGTTCACTACGGAGAGTTTCCAGATGATGGAGAACATCGAACAGACCGTCGCCAGCATCGCCGAGCGCCTCGACCAGATCGGGGTGCGTCTTTGACTTGCCTGCCAAACAGCAAGAGCTGCAAGAGCTCGAACTCGCGTCGAGCGACCCCGACTTCTGGAGCGATGCCCAGCGCGCCCAGCGACTGATGCGCCACCTCGGCGCGCTCAAGCAGCAGGTCGAGGGCTGGCACGCCCTGCGGCGCCAGGCGTCCGACTTGGAGGAGTTGCTGGTGCTGGCCGAGGCGGACGAAGCGCTGCGGGCCGAGATCGCGGCCGAGACCGAGCAGACGCTGGCGCGGCTGGAGCAATTGGAGCTGCAACTGCTCCTCAGTGGGCCGTACGACGAGGCCGACGCCATCGTGGCGGTCCACGCCGGCTCCGGGGGGGTCGACGCCCAGGACTGGGCCGAGAAGCTGGTGCGCATGTATCTGCGCTGGGCGGCGCAGGCCGGGCTCCAGGCCGAGGTGCTCGATGAGACCGAGGGCGAAGAGGCCGGCATCAAGAGCGCGACCATCGAGCTGCGCGGCCAGAACGCCTACGGCTACGCCAAGGCCGAGGCCGGCACCCACCGGCTGGTGCGCCTCTCGCCCTTCGACGCCGCCCACCGCCGCCACACCGCCTTCGCGCTGGTCGAGGTGCTGCCGGAGGTCGAGGACGACACCGATGTCCAGATCAACGACGACGACCTGCGCATCGACACCTACCGCTCCTCGGGCGCCGGCGGCCAGCACGTCAACAAGACCAGCTCGGCGGTGCGCATCACGCACCTCCCGACCGGCATCGTGGTCACCTGCCAGAATGAGCGCTCGCAGCTGCAGAACAAAGAGACCGCCATGAAGATCCTGCGCGCCCGGCTGATCGAGCGCAAGCTGCGCGAGCGCGAGGAGGAGCAGGCCCGGCTCAAGGGTGAGCATGTCAATCCTGGCTGGGGCAACCGGATCCGCTCCTACGTCCTCCACCCGTACACCCTGGTCACCGACCATCGCACCGAGCACAGCACCGGCGATATCCAGGCCGTCCTCGACGGCGAGATCGGTCCCTTCGTCGAGGCCTATCTGCAGCAGCAGCTCGGCGTCGCTCATGCGTCGTAGCGTTTTGCTGCTGCTGTCGCTCCTGCTCGTATCGTTGGCGCTGCCGGCCGCGGTCTTCGTGCCCGTTGCCGGCGCCGCCGAGGCCGTGCGGGTCGTCAGCCAGCAGGCGAGCGCCAGCTTTCCCACCAGCATGACCTTCACGCTGACCGCCGACACCGAGCAGCCGGTCGTCGCGGCCGAGACCCGCTACCGCGCCGCCTACTCCCCCTTCACCGAGGCGGTGCCGGCCACGGTCAGCGGCGGCACCCACCTCCACCTGACTACGAAGGTCGACATGCAGACGCACTACCTGCCACCCGGCGTCGAGATCCAGTATCACTGGCTGCTGACGCTGGCGGACGGCAGCACGGTGACGACCCCGGAGCAATCGCTGCTCTACATGGACACGCAGCACAACTGGCTGCATCTGACCGCTGGGCAAGTGACGCTCTTCTCCTACGCCGGCGGGCAGCCGTTCGCCCAGACGATGCTCAACATCGTGACGCAGTCGATCCAGCAGCTCAAAGACAAGCTGCACGTCACGGCCGACGAGCCGGTTCACGTGGTCGTCTTCGGCAGCAACCGCGAGCTGGCCGCCGCCCTGCCGCCGAACAGCGCCGAGTGGATCGGCGGCTTCACCAACCCCGAGCTGCACCTGATCGTGACCGGTATCGCGGGCGGCGACACCGCCGAGGCGCAGCGCATTCTGAGCCACGAGTCGGTCCACCTGATCAATGGGCAGGCGACCGACAACCCCTTCAACTCGCCGCCCCCCTGGCTCGACGAGGGGCTGGCCACCTATTACCAAACCGTCAGCGACCCGCGGCTCGACCGCGCGCTGCGCACCGCCGTGCAGGACGGGACGCTGATCTCGCTGCCGGCGCTCGACGCCAGCTTCCCCGACGACGCCGATCAGGCGCTGCTCTCCTACGGCGAGAGCCGCAGCATCGTGCAATTCATCATCGAGCAGCTCGGGCAGGACAAGATGACGGCGCTGCTCGACACCTTCAAGAACGGCGTCTCCTACGAGCAAGCCGTCGAGCTGGGTCTGGGCATGACCCAGCAGCAGCTCGACACGCGCTGGAAGGCCTGGCTCGGCTACCAGGGCGACCGCGTCGCGGATTCCCCGGGCACCACCAACCCCACAGCCGGCTCCGGCCCGCCCGGCGGCGAGGAGGCCCTGGCGCTCGTCGTGCTGGCCACCGCGGGCATCGCCGGGACGCTCTACTTCCGGCGCCGCGCGCAGCATCACAGTTTGTCGTAGCGGCCCGACGCTGTGAGGTCTCTGTAGGGGCAGACCTCGAACGGAGCCGTGTCTGCCCTGCTTCGATTGTCTTCGGACCGGTCTGCGCCCCCCACGTTGGCCTATTTCCCCAATGCCAAGTCGTTGGGGGGAGAGGGCAGACACAGAGGTCTGCCTCTACCTTGAATGAGACTGGCCAGCAATCCTCAAGGCGAACGCCATTAGAAATTCGTGCCGTAGGTAGCGTCCAGCAACTGGGCGCCGAGCCGCCCGAGCTCGACGTAGCCGGGCTGCGTACCCTGCGCGGGATGCCACTCGAAGCGCGCGCGCTCGAAGTATTGCACCGTATAGACCTCGCCGGTGTCAGGGTTCTTCTCCTGGAACTCCTCGCTGAGCGGGAAGCCGAAGACGGCCAGCCCCCCGTTCTGCTGCCAGTAAGCGCCGAAGTCGCCACAGAGATTGTGCTGTGTGGCGGCAAAGTAGCTGCAACCGGCATCGCGCTTGGCGGCCGCCGGCTGGAACGGCGCCTCGCTCGACCGGCCGGCCGTCACGCTGTTGCCGAGCAGGCCCAGCTCGACGTCGTAGCGCGCGGGCCACTCGCCGGGGTGCCACTCGAAGCGCGCGCGCTCGAAGTACTGCACGGTGAAGCCGTTCTGCTGGAACTCCTCGGTCAGGGGATAGCCGTAGACCGCCAGCCCGCCGAACGTACTCCAGTACGCGGCGAAGCCGCCGCAGAGGTTGTGCCCGGTGACCGCGAAGTAGGTGCAGCCGGCTTTCGGCGCGGCTCGCTCCGCCGCGGGCAGCGACGGGGCGGTCGGCGCCGACCAGCTCACCGAGATGGTCGCCGCCGGCTCGCCCGTGTCCTGGCTGCCGTTGCCATTGAGATCCGCGTAGGCGGTGATTGTATCCGTGCCGGCTATGGCCCCGCTGTAGCTGAACCTCGCCTGCCCGCCGTCAGTGGTCGTCGCGCTCGCGTTGTCCGGGTTGGCGCCGGAGACGGTGAAGACGACCGTTTTCCCAGCCAGCGATCCGCCCCCGGTGGAGAGCGTCGCGGTGATCTGGATAGCCGTGCCGGTGACCGCGCGGGCGCCGGATGCCGCGAGCGTGAGCGTGGCGCTCGCGCGCGTCACCGCCGCCTTCGTCGAGGGCTCACCGCTGTCCGCCCTCCCGTTGCCGTTCAGGTCCACGAACGCCGTCACGGAGTCGCTCCCGCTGGCGCTGCCGCTGTAGCTGAAGGTGGCCACGCCGTTGCTGTCGGTAGCCACCGCGCCGCCGGCCGAATTGGCGCCCGCGACGGTGAAGGTCACGACGACGCCGGCCATCGGGTCACCGTGAATGTCCACCACCGTCGCGCTGAAGGCTTGCGGCGCGCCCGCCGCGACCGTGACGGTCTCGGGACTGATCCCGACGCTCTCGGCCACCGACCAGAGAATGGTCGCCGTCGCGGGGCGGCCGACTCCCGGAGCGGTCGCGTTCAGCGTGTCGCTGCCCACGTGAGTCCCGGTGTAGCTGAAGCGCGCCCGGCCGTCGCTGTCGGTGGTCACCGCGCCGCTGGCCGCGTTGGCGCCGCTGACGTTGAAGCTGACCCGCAAGCCGGCTACCGGGTCGCCGTCGAGGTCGACGACGGTGGCGGTGACCACCTGCGCGGAGCCGACCGCGGCGGCGGCGTTTGACGGGCTGAGCGAGATCGCGGCGTTCGTGATCCAATCAATGGTGGCAGTCGCGGCCGCCGGAGCGGCGGGTGTCGTCGCGGTCACGCTGTCGCTGCCCGCGTTGCGTCCGGTATAGGTGAAGCTCGCCTGACCCTTGCCGTCAGTCACCTGCGAGCCGCTGGCGCTATTGGCGCCGGTGACCGTGAAGCTCACCGTCGCCAGGGAGATCGGACTGCCAGTCGCATCGACCACCGTCGCCACCAACGTCTGGGCGGTGCCGGTCGCCGCCGTCAGCGTGTCCGGGTTGATCGCGATCCGCAGGGCATTGCTCCAGGTGATGGTCGCCCTCGCCGGGGTGATGCCGCCAGCCACCGCCGCCGTCAGCGTGTCCTGTCCGAGCTGCGTGCCGGTGTATGCGAAGGCCGCATGCCCGTTACCGTCGGTGAACCGCGTGGCGCCGGCCGAATTGACACCCGATACCATGAAGCTGACCGCGACGTTCGGCACCGGCGCGCCGCTCGAATCGACCACGGTGGCGGTGAAAGCCGGCGCGGAACCGACCGGGGCCGTCAGCGTGGCCGGGGTCAGGGTGATGGCGCTGGGCTGGCCCGCGATTTGCCAAGTGACGGTGGCGGTCGCCGAAAATTGGGCAGAAGCCGTGGCTGCGACCAGCGTGTCCATCCCGGCGCTGTCGCTGGTGTAACGAAAGGTTGCCTGCCCCTGGTCGTTGGTCGTCTCGAACAGGGTGTCGTGAACGGTGCCGGAGATCGAAAGCTGGATGAGCGCGCCGGAAACCAGCGTACCGGTGCCGGTTTGCAGGGTGGCGGTGACCTGGACCGACCCGTTGACCAGCGCGTGCTGCGAGGAGGGCGAAAGGGTCAAGAGGTTCGAGCCGGCCGCGCTGGCCGGCGCCGACCAGGCGCCGAGCGCGAGCAGCACGATGAGCAGCAACGCCGAGCAGCGCGCGGCGAGGCGCGCGACCAGCGGGCGCCAGTGACGTCGAACCATACCGCCAACCCTCCCTGACCACGAGCGGAGTTCCCTGTCGCCCGGCACCGCGTGCGACGATGGCCGCGGCAACGAGCGCTGAACCCGCCGGCGACGACTGTGCCTTCGCCGGGCAGAATAGCATGGGCCGGATTTGCGTGCATGGGCGCGACGCGCGACGCAGGCGAAGTGATGGTCGAGGCGGAAGGTTTCTATTTCGTCCATTCCGAATAGTTGCCATACGGGCTCGCGCCGCGACCCGCGCTGAACCTTGACATGACCGGTATCAATGGCTATGCTTTGGGCGTTAGCACTCTCCCGCATTGAGTGCTAAACGGGAGCGGTGATGCAGGCCGAACTGAGCCAGCGACAACGCGCCATCCTGGGCTACATCGTCCAGGAGTACGTGCGCACCGGCCGGGCGGTCGGTTCCAAGACGCTGATCGAGCGCTACGAGCTGCGCGTCAGCTCCGCCACCGTGCGCAACGAGATGGGTGAGCTGGAAGAGCGCGCCTTCCTGCAGCACCCCCACACCTCCGCCGGCCGCGTGCCGACCGACCGCGGCTACCGCTACTACGTCGAATACCTGCTGGAGGAGACCCAGCTCCCGGCCGCCGACCAATTGATGATCCGCCACCAGTTCCGCCAGGTTGAGTCGCAGCTCGACCGCTCGGCGCGGCTGGCCGCCTCGATCCTCTCCGAATTGAGCGGCAATCTGGCCTTGGTGACACCGCCGCGCAGTCCGGTCGAGCGCCTGCGCCATTTCGAGCTGATCAGCCTGCGCGAGCAGGTCGCGCTCCTGATCGTGGTGACCCAGTCCGGCGTCGTGCACCAGATGGTGCTGCCGCTGGAGGAGCCGATCGAGCAGACGGACCTGAGCGCGTTGAGCCAGCAGCTCAACCCCGAGGTGCGCAACGGAACCGGCGCTCAGGTGCTGCAGCGCGCCAGCGAGCTGACCGGGCTCCCCGCGCTGCTGCTGCACACCGTGGCGGAGGCGATCGTGCGTGCCGACCAGGAGAGCCAGAGCGCGCTCTTCTCCGAGGGACTGGAGCGCACCCTCGGGCAACCCGAGTTCGAGCGCAGCGCGGTGGCCCAGCGATTGCTCGAACTGCTGCGGGGTGGGACGATTCTCTCGGCCCTCCTTCCCCAGCTGGAGCTGGATGACGATGTGCAAGTGTTCATTGGATCGGAGAACAAGTCGGAGGACCTTCGCCCCTTCGGCGTCGTCGTCTCGACCTACGGTACCGGCGACGAGATCTCCGGGCTCCTGGGCGTGCTGGGGCCAACTCGCATGCCGTACGGGCGCTCGATCTCGACCGTGCGCTACTTATCCCAGGTCTTGAGCGACTTGCTGGGGAGCATCTACGAGGAGAGCGCGGACCCCGCCGAGTAGGGCGAGGAGGAAGCGAGGACGACAGACTGATGGACGAAGATCGCCGCGAATCGGCGCCGGAGCAATCGGCGCCCGAGGAGACGACAGAGACGGACGGCGTGGTCGGTGAGCGGCTCGCCGAGCCGCCGGCCGCGAGCGAGGCAGCCGCGCAGCTCGATGCCGAGCGAGCGCGTGCCGAGGAGTATCTGGAGCAGGCGCGCCGGGCGCGCGCCGAGCTGATCAATTACCGCCGCCGCATGGAGCAAGAGACGGAGCAGGTGCGCCGCAATGCCGGCGAGCGCATCATCGCGCGCCTCCTGCCGGTGGCCGACGACTTCGCCCGCGCGCTCGGCGCCGTGCCCGAGAGCGAGATGCAGAATCCCTGGATCCAGGGCATCTTGCTGATCGAGCGCAAGCTGTGGTCGATCCTCGAAGCGGAGGGCGTGCAGCCGATCGAGGCGGTCGGGCAGCCCTTCAACCCCGCCCTACACGAGGCGGTCAGCATGGACAGCGGAGGCGGCAACCAGGTCGTGGCGGAGTACCAGCGCGGGTACACGCTGCACGACCGCGTGCTGCGGCCCGCGATGGTCCGTGTAGGCGCGGGCAAGCAGAACGGGCAAGAGGCGAACTCGGCACAGAACGGCGAGCCGGCCTCGTAGCAGACTCGACGACGAGTGGAAGGATCGGTGCATGGCACGGACGATCGGAATTGACCTCGGGACCACTAACTCGGTCATGGCCGTCATCGAGGGCGGCGAGCCGGTGGTGCTCCCCAACGCCGAGGGCGAGCGGCTGACCCCCTCGGTTGTGGCGCTCACCAACACCGGCGAGCGCCTGGTCGGGCGCTTCGCCAAGCGCCAGGCCGTGACCAACCCCAGCAATACGGTATTCTCGGTCAAGCGCTTCATGGGCCGCTGCTTCGACGACCCCAACGTGCAGGCCGACCTCAAGCTCGTGCCGTACGAGGTGCGCAAGGCGCAGAACGGCGGCGTCGAGATCAAGATGGGCGACCGCTGGGCCAGCCCGCCCGAGATCTCGGCCATGATCCTGCAGAAGCTGAAGACCGACGCCGAGGCCTACCTGGGCGATAAAGTCGACCGGGCCGTCATCACCGTCCCGGCCTACTTCGACGACAGCCAGCGCAACGCCACCAAGGACGCCGGGCGCATCGCCGGCCTGGACGTGCTGCGCATCATCAACGAGCCGACCGCCTCGGCGCTGGCCTACGGCCTCGACAAGAAGACTGACGAGCAGATCGCCGTCTACGACCTCGGCGGCGGCACCTACGACATCTCGATCCTCGATCTCTCCGAGGGTGTCTTCCAGGTGCTGGCTACCAACGGCGACACCCACCTCGGCGGCGACGACTTCGATCAGAAGATCATCGACTGGCTCGCCGACGAGTTCAAGAAGCAGGAGGGGATCGACCTGCGCGGCGACCGCATGGCGCTGCAGCGCCTCAAGGAGGCCGCCGAGCGGGCCAAGATCGAGCTCTCCAGCACGATGCAGACGGAGGTCACTCTCCCCTTCATCACCGCGGATCAGTCCGGCCCCAAGCACATGAACATCACCCTCTCTCGTTCCAAGCTGGAGCAGTTGGTGGGCGATCTGGTCGACCGCACCGTGCCGCCGATGGACGCGGCGCTCAAGGACGCCAATCTCAGTAAGGGCGATGTCGACGAGGTGATCCTGGTCGGCGGCCAGACGCGCATGCCGGCGGTCCAGCGCAAGGTGGCCGACTTCTTCGGCAAGGAAGCGCACAAGGGGATCAACCCCGACGAGGTGGTGGCGGTCGGCGCGGCCATCCAGGCCGGCGTGCTGCAGGGCGAGGTCAAGGACGTGCTCCTGCTCGACGTCACCCCGCTGACGCTCTCGATCGAGACGCTGGGCGGCGTGGCCACCCCGCTGATCGAGCGCAACACGACCATCCCGACGCGCAAGAGCCAGATCTTCACCACCGCCACCGACAACCAGACCCAGGTGGAGATCCACGTGGTGCAGGGCGAGCGCCCGATGGCCAGCGAGAACCGCAGCCTCGGCCGCTTCATCCTCGACCGCATCCCACCCTCCCCGCGCGGCGTGCCGAAGATCGAGGTGACCTTCGACATCGACGCCAACGGCATCCTGAACGTGACCGCGCGCGACCAGGCGACCGGCCGCGAGCAGAAGATCACCATTACCGCCTCCAGCGGCCTGACCGAGGACGAGATCAAGCGGATGGTGCACGAGGCCGAGTCGCACGCGGAGGAAGACCGCAAGCGGCGCGAGGCCATCGAGCTACGCAACCAGGCCGAGGCGATGGCCTACCAGGCGGAGCAGACGCTCAACGAGTACGGCGACCGCATCCCCTCGGAGCTGAAGGCCGAGCTGGATAACCAGATCCAGGCCGTGCGCACCACGCTGCAGCAGAATCCCGAGGATGTCGAGCGCCTGCGCCCGGCCTACGAGCAGTTGACGCAGACGCTGTCGAAGGTCGGCGCCAGCATGTACGAGCAGCCGGCCGCGGGCGCGGCCCCCGGCGAGGAGCAGCCCGGCGCGCAGCCAGGCGGTGAGGGGGAGGAGCAGACGGTCGAGGCCGAGTTCCACGAGGTCCCGCACGAGCCGCGCGAATAGCGGCGGGCCCGCACCCCAACCCCTCTCCCAGCATTGGGAGAGGGGCTCACTTTTTGGGCAAGACCGGGCCTTCGTGAGGACGAATCGCTCGTCTGCGTTCGGGATGACAGTGGAAGAATAGGGGCGGACGACGACGATGAGTCTTGTCCGACAGGCCGCTCCCGCTCCCGGTCATGCCGAACGCAGTCGAGGGATCCAACCCGAAGCGGCCACCAAACGTCATCGATGGATAATGCCCCTCTCCCCGTGCGTTGGCTCCGTCCGGAGAGGGGCTGGGGTGAGGGCTCTCCGGGGTTGAGGAGGCGGGCGCTTACCCCGCCCGCAAAATCTCTAGATTGGCCAGCGGAACCTGCCGGCGGACGCCGCCCGACAGCTCCACCTCGACCAGCTCGCGGTCGACCCCGCTCTCCGCGCGCTCCCAGGTCGAACCGCTACGGCAGACGACCACGTTCCCCAGGTGCTGCGGATCGACCAGGCGCGCCAGCACGCCCTCGGCCGGCGCGATCCGTTCGACCGGGCCCGATGAACGGCCGTTGGCCATCGTCAGGTAGAGCAGCGGGTACGCGGGCGGCGCGGCGGAGTCGGCTGCCGCGACGCCCACGATCTGCCCCTCGTGCTCGCCCAGGAATTCAAAGATCGGCGGCGCCATCGGCCGCCGGCCGAAGCCCTCGGTGACGAAGACCGGCAACGGGAGAGCGGCCGCCTCGGGGGAGAACCGGGCGCCGAGACTGTAGGGCTCCCAAAACTGCGCCACCGGCGGCTCGGCTCCGGTGCCGGCCACCCGGCGCACCTCCGCCTCGGCCATGCTGCCGACGATCACCGCGCGCGCGCCCACTTCGGCCAGGCGGCGCAGCGCCAGCGCGCCGACCGTCATGCCGCCCAGCACCACCGCGCCGCGCATATCGGCCGTGACACCGTCCGGGGTCAACTCGCGGTCGTGCCGGTCGACGGCCAGCCGCAGCGCCCCGACCGCATCGCCGCCGAGCAGAAGGGTGCCCCGCAGCCGGTCGCCCTCGGCGCGAATCGTGACCTCGCGGTTGTCCACCACCGCGGCAACCTCACCAAAGACCAGCGCCGACAGCGACTCCTGCCCGCCGTCGGGCACCAGGGTCGCGGTGCCCGCGGCCTCGTTGATCTCCTCTAGCGTGCCGGATACGGGCGCGTCGACCGAGACGGTGCGCAGCCCCCGGCGCACGCGCGCCACGCTCTCACCCGCCTTGAAGCGCGAGCCGACCGGCTTGGACAGCGCGCGCGGCAGCGCCTCCGGCATGATGTTGAGATCGCGCACGACGTGGAGGATGACGCCGCCGCTGCCGGAGTTCAGGTTCGCCACGGCGGTCGCCGGCTCGACCCGATCGCCGGCCTGGACCAACAACTCGCCGGATCGAGGCAACCGGCGCTGGACCTGAAACTCCGCACCGACGACGATAATAGGTTCCTGGGTCTCGAGCGTCCTTGTCACCGAACCGCCGCCTCCCGCTACTCCAGTTGACCGCCGAGATCGTTCATCCACTCGCGCAGCCGGGCGATACGCGCGTCCGGCTCCTGGGGCAACCGCGCCGGCCGCCCGCGGGCGTCGATGATTACCCCGACGCGGCCGCCGAACACCTGCCGTTCGCCGGTGAATGAGGCGGTCTCGCCCGGTCCCGCACGCCCGATCTGAAAGCCCGGCTCCGCGGTCACCACTACCTGGGCACTCTCGCCTTCGCCGAGGGGCAGGAGGTGGAGGCTACCGTAGGGTACGCTGAAGTGGCGCGTCTCGCCCCCGGCGTACTCAATCTGCCCTCGCACCGCCAGCTCGCCATCCTCGCCCTGACCGGTTACCACGATGCAGGTCGCCAGCGGCGTCAGCACGTCCTGCTCGACCACCTCCCGCGCGAACCCCGGGTCATCCGAGGCGATCGCGCCAGCGGCGGCCATCAATCCCTCGACATCATGCGCGATCGAGACGATCCCATCGGCCGAGTTTGGCAGCACGCCGTCGAGCACGGTCAAGACCGCCAACGCCGGGTCGTCGCCCAGTGGGCCGGGACCGAGCGCGATGAGATCGATATCGGCCCCCTGGTCAAGTCCGGCGTCGCGCGTCAACAGCGCCAGGATCTCGCGGGCCGCCGCCGCGGCCATAAAGCGATCGGAGATGGCCTGGAGGCTGGTGAACGGGCGCAGCGAGCGGTTGAGGATCCACTGGGTGATTTCGTCGTCCGACCAGCGCATCGGCAGCCAGCGCGCCAACTGGCTCGGCGGGGTACGCAGTAGCGCGCGGCTGTTGAGCGCCAGATCGTACTCGGCACGCGCGACCGTGACACCGCCCGATTCACCGGCGTAGTGCAGCAGCGCACCGTCGCCCAGCGACAGGGCGAGGACGCTCCGGCCCATGCGGCGGAAGAGGAAGGCCGCGACCGCTTGCAGCGCCTGGATGCGCTCCACGAAAGTCGCCTGCGCCAGCAGTGGAAAGGCGCTGTGGCCCTCGATGCGGCGCAGGTACTGGTCGCGGAACTCCGCTTCGACCGCCACGATGATGTCGTCCGTCTGGTAGTGCGCCGGATCGATGCCGCTCAGCTCAACCAGCGGGCCGAGCGCCTGCGCGGCAAGTTGCTGCTGCGTCTCGCTGGCGACGACGACCCCCTGCTCCAGCCCCGCGGCACGCGCATACGCCGCGGTGGCCTCCAGCGCGATATCCCAATCCTCCGGCGCGCCACCCTCGTCGACCAGGATCACGGCCTCGGGCCGCACACCCCAGAACCAGCGCTCCAGTGCGGCGGCCGAGAAGCCGCCCTGCCCGATCAGGAGATCCTCGCGCGCCTCGGCCATCACCGTCTGCGTTTGCCGGATGCCGGCCGCGATCTGCGATCCCAGTGTTCCGCTGCTGGCCGCGATCAGCGCCACGCGGATCGACTCCAGCGGCACGCCAGTCAGGTAGTAGGCATCGGCGCCGTCGCCGTTGGTCCGTTGTGGAGCGATCAGCGCATCCTGCTCCAGGAAGCGCCGGCCGGACTCGTCCTCCAACCGGTGCAGCGCCGCCACGATTTGCTCGCCCGCGCCTGACCGCAGGCTCGCGACCGAGGTCGGGCTGACGCCCAGGCCGACGAAGCGCGGCACACCGTCGACGATGTCGAACAGGAGCGCGCGTGCCAGCGTGCGATCGAGCTCGACCACGACCGCCGAGTCCCGGGCCAGCGGCAGGCTGGCGCTCCCGGCCCAGCCGGTCGTCGCCGCGAGATCATGTGCCACGACTCACCTCGTCTCTACAGAACCAACAACACCAGCACCAGCGCGACCACGACCACCACGAGGAGCGCCAGCAAGAGAAGGCGCAGCTGCGGCCGGCGCGACGCGGGGGACGGCAGCTCGATGGCCGGCAGCTCACCCGTGCCGTGCCGCAGGTCCGACGGTGCGCTGGAGCGTCGCGGTGTCGCGCGCTCGGCCGCCAATGGCGGCGACAACGGCGCGAACTCCTCCGCCGCCTGCGTGCTGGACGCCGTCTCGACCGAGCGCGGGCGCGCCAGCCAGGCGCGGCTGACGCTCGGCGGCCGGGCCGCGGCCACTGATGGCTGCGCCGGGCTTGGGACCGTCGCCACCTGAGCAGGCCGGTCGGCGGTCAGCTCCGGCTCGGCGATCTCATCACCGAGGGCGCGCAGCCATTCCGGCAGATCGTCTTCGGTCAGGAACGAGAAGCTCGGCTCGACGCTGGGCGCGGCCGGCGAGGGCGCCGGCTCCGCGGCTGGCCCGGGCTCCGCCGAGTCGGCTGGAGCCGGACGGGGAGAGCGCAGCCAGTCGGGGATGCCCTCTTCGACCGCCGTCGCCGCGGCGACCGTCGCCGGCGCCTCTCCCGGCGCGTTGTGCACCATGTCCCGCAACCAGGGCGGCAGGTCGGCGGGGTCGACATCGAGCGGGAGATCGTCGACGAAGCTTGGGCCGGGCTCGTAACGAGGAATCTCCGCGCTCAGAGCCGTGCCACAACTCGCGCAGAAACGGTCGTGGTCGCCGGCGGACGAACCGCAGACCTGACAGGTGCGCGCGCCGACGTGCGCTTCCAGTGGCGAGCCGCAGACCTCGCACGTCTGGGCGCCGGACTGGTTCTCGGTGCCACATTCAGAGCAATACACCAGGACCTCCCACTGTTGACTGCGAGCGAGCCGCCCACGCACTGGTCACGCGTTCTGCGTCGCTTTCCAGCCGAGTCTAACATTGGGTCGAATTGGTCGCCTCACCGAGAAGTCCTGATCAAAGAGCCTCGGAATCGATCCAAATGGTGACGGGGCCATCATTGATGAGCGCGATCCGCATGTGCGCGCCGAACTCGCCGCTGGCCACCGGTAGCCCGAGCGCGCGCAGCTCGCCGGCGAAGCGGTCGACCAGGGGACGGGCGATCTCGGGGGGCGCGGCATGAACGAAGCTGGGACGCCGGCCCTTGCGCACATCGGCGTAGAGGGTGAACTGCGAGACGACCAGCACGGCCAACCCGAGGTCGAGCGCCGAGCGGTTCATCTTGCCCTGCTCGTCCTCGAAGATGCGCAGGTTGGCGGTCTTGCTCGCCAGCTGCCGCGCCTGCTCGGGGCCATCGCCCTCGGTCACGCCGACCAGGACCAGCAGCCCGCGCTCGATCGCCCCGATCGTCTCGCCCTCGACCCGCACCGCGGCCTCAGCCACCCGTTGAATCAGGACCCGCATCGACCCCTACTCTCTCCGCGCGCTCCTCCAGCAGGACCACCGCCAGCGCCGCCAGGCCCTCGCCGCGTCCGACGAAGCCCAGCCGCTCATTCGTCGTGGCCTTGAGATTGACCGCCCCTTCGGGAATCCGCAGCACCCGCGCCACCTCCGCCCGCATCGCCGCACGGAAGGGCGCGACGCGCGGCGCTTCGGCGATCAGCACCAGATCGACGTTACCGACGCGAAAGCGATCCTCGATCAGCGCTCGCACGCGCGCCAGCAGGTCGCGGCTGTCGGCATCGCGCCAGCGCGCGTCGCTCGGCGGGAAGTGCTCGCCGATATCACCCAGCCCGGCGGCGCCCAGCAGCGCGTCCATCAGCGCGTGCAGCAGCACGTCGGCGTCGGAGTGCCCTTCCAGGCCCAGCGGGCTGGGGATCGTGACGCCGCCGAGCACCAGCGGCCGGCCGGCGACGAGCCGGTGCACGTCGTAGCCGATGCCGACCCGGCTCACGGCGCTGCAGCCTGCGCGCGACGACGCTCCAGCAGGTAGCCGGCCACGAGCAGATCGATCGGCCGCGTCAGCTTCAGGTTGGCTGGGTCGCCGGGATAGACCTGCACCGGGAAGCCCGCCTGCTCCAGCAGGCTCGCCTCGTCGGTCGCCTCGCCTGGTTGGCGCCGCAGATAGGCGGTCTCCAGCCAGTCGCGGCGGAAGACCTGCGGCGTCTGCGCCGCGTAGAGCTCGCGCCGCTCCAGCGTGGCCAGCACCTGGTCGTCCGGCCCGACACGCTTGATCGTATCGCTGACCGGGATCGCGGCGACGGCCGCGCCGGTCAGTTCGGCGCAGGCGATCCCGTCCTCGATCAGCGCGGCAGACACCAGCGGGCGAGCGGCGTCGTGGATCAAGACCAGCTCGCTGGCCGGTTCGAGGCGCGCCACCCCGGCGGCGACCGACTCCTGCCGGGTCGCGCCGCCGCGGCAGACGACGAGCGGCCAGGGCCAGCGCTCGCCCGCGAGCAGAGCGCGCACGGCCGCCTCCTTCGGCTGCGCGACCACCACGATCACCTCGGCGATCCGCGGCGAGGCGGCCAGCGCCGCCAGCACCCAGAGGAGTGACGGCCGCCCGGCGACCGGCTCCAGCACCTTGTCGATCGACCCCATGCGCCGGCTACTGCCGGCGGCGGGAACGACCGCGCCGCAGCGCACTAGGCTGTCTCCTTGCCGACCACGTGGGCGAAGGCCATGCGCCCGGCACCGGTCTGCAACGTCCGGGTGACGATCACCTTGACATCTTGTCCGATCAAGTTCTTGCCCGACTCCACCACGACCATGGTGCCGTCGGTGAGATAGCCGACCCCTTGATCGAATTCGCGTCCCGGCTGGATGATCTTCAAATCCATCTCCTCGCCGGGCACGATCGGGGGCCGCAGGATGTTGGCCAGGTGGTGGATGTTCAGCACCCGCACGGCTTGCAGCGTGGCCACGCGCTCCAGGTTGCGGTCGCCGGTCAGGATGCGAAAGCCGTTGCGCTGCGCCAGCCGCAGCAGCTTGCTATCGACATCCGGCTCGTCGAGCACGTCGAGCTCGACGATCTGCAGCCGCTCCGAGGCGTCGCGTTTGAGGCGGTCGAGGATGTCGAGCCCGCGGTGCCCGCGCTCGCGGCGCGAGAGGTCGGACGAGTCGGCCACCAGTTGCAGCTCGCGCAGCACGAACTGCGGCACCACCAGATCACCGGGCAGAAAGCCGGAGCCGGCCAGATCGGCGATGCGTCCGTCGATGATGGCACTCGTATCGAGCAGAATCGGCGCGAAGGCGGCGGGGATCTCGGAGTTCGGCTCGCGGCGGATGAGCAGCGCCTGCAATTCCCGCTTCTTGGTCAGGAAGGCGACGACCGAGACGCTGCAGATGGCCAGCGCGCCGAGCGCGGGCAGGAGTTTCCCTGAGACATTCGGCAGAAGCGACAGCGGCCAGGCCAGGAGCGCCGAGATGACCCCGCCGATGACCAGCGCGACCGCCACGGCGATGATGTCGATGGCCGAGAGGCGGCGGATCTCCTGATGCAGCCAGTGGAAGATGCCGAGGGTGATGTAGGGTGTGACCAGAAAGAGGAGGGCGCCGAGCAGCGCCGCCAGAAAGAGGGGAAAGCCAAGAGGCACCTGTTCGATGGGGGATGGGTGCCAGCTCGAGCCGATGCCCCAGCCGATCACGATCCCAACCAGCAGTCCGACATAGCGCAGGGCCCGTCCCAAAGGAGTGCGCGTGCGTTGGGCCCGAGAACGCCGGTCAGACATCGCTTACACCTTCAGTTGCGGTTCCTGACCCGCCACGTGGACGTTCGTAAGCAAGGGGAGAGCGTGCCGCCGCGATGGTGGTTTCCAGGCACGCAAGATACCCGGAAACGGTTGCTTCCGTTCAGCGAGTGTAGCATTCCGGTTTCGGCCGGTCAACGCGGCGGGCGGGCGCGAGGGGGCCGGTCAGGTGGTCAAGGGCTCAATAGACCGCGCCACCCAGACGCGCCTCACGGCTGGGCGTGAGGAGGGCGATCTGGCCGTCGGCGCCGGGCACGCCGAGGATCAGCACCTCCGACAGGAAGCCGGCGATGTTGCGCGGGGGGAGGTTGACCACACCGATGACCTGCATCCCGAGCAGCGCGTCCTGGGTGTAGTTGGTGGCCTGAATGCTGGAGCGCCTGCGGCCCAGGTCGGGGCCGAAGTCGACCGTGACGCGATAGGCCGGCTTGCGCGCGCGGGGGAAGTCCTCGACCGCGGTGATCACGCCGGTCCGCAGCTCGAGCCGCTGGAAGTCCTCGATCGTCACCGTCTCCACGTTGTCGCCCTCTCCGCTGCCGGCGCTGCTCGCTGCATGTCTGATACTACAGGGTCGAGCCGGAGATCTGGCGGTCCGCCGCTATCTGCTCCCGGTCATCCCTTCGACGGGCTCAGGACAGGCTCTGCCCCCTGTGTCATCCTGAGGCCGCAGCCGAAGGATCTCCTCTCGCGTGCATAATCGCTGCTGCTCCATCGTTAGGAGAGATCCTTCGGCTGCGGCTCAGGATGACAAGGGGCGGCTCAGGGTGTCTGGGTCGGTGCTTCGGATGACAGGGGTGCGGCCCAGGATGATAGGGCGGCCTCCGTGGCCGACGCCTCGCTGCCAGGTACCCCCACCGGCGTTGCCCGGCGCGGCGCGCTAGCCCGGCTTCAGCTCGTCGCCGGCCATGTTGAGGATGACGCGGTCGCCGGCGATGGCGTAGACCGCGTCGAAGGGGATCTCCAGGTCGGGCAGCGGCAGGTGCTCGACCCGCATCCGCGCGTCGTCCACCGCTGTGACAAACCCGACCATCTTGTTGTCCGAGGTCACGACCTGCATGCCCGGCTGCACCCGCGCTCGCCGCTCCTCCGCCACCGTGGCAGCTCCTTCCGCGACTGGCTACCCGCCCTCCACACGACGGATCGCACAATCACTGCCGGGCGGCATCAGCTCGCGAAATCCGGCAGGCGGCCACCCGTCAGCCGCAGCAGACGGGCAAACGCGCCGGGCGGGTTCGGCGGAGCCAGCGCGGGGCCCTCGGCAAGATCGCAACCGAGCGAGCGCGCCCGCGCGACGTCGTCCGCCGTCGCCACCCCACTCGCCACCACCGGCAGCCCGAGCGCGTGCCCAACCGCCACCAGCGCGCGCCGGGACCTGTCGTCCTCCGGCTCCGCACCGGGCGCCGCGTCCACCTCCGGCGCCAGCTTGAGCAGGTCGAGCGGCAGGCGGCGCAGGACGGTCAACGCCGCCACGCCGGAGCCGAACGCGCCGAGCGCCAGGCGGACACCCTGGCCGTGCAGCGCCCGCAATGCCTCCAGCTCGCGGTCCGCCGCGCTGGCGACGACCGCTTCGTCGATCTCCAGCAGCAGCGAGGCGGCCGGTAGGCGGCCCTGGCGCAGCGCGCGTGCGACCTCCACCGCGAGGTCCGGTTGCCGCAGATGGTGCGCGGAGAGCGCGACGCTGAGCCACAGCGGCGGCTCGGCCGGGGAGACGCTCTGCCATTCGCCGAGCTGCGCGCACGCCTCATCGAGCAGCCAGCGTCCGATCGTGCGGTCCAGGCCGCTCGCCTGCGCCAGGTCGCGGAACGACGCCGGGTCGAGCGGGCCGTGCTCGGGGTGATCCCAGCAGGGCAGCGCCGCGACGGCCAC
>DASSHC010000237.1:0-20790 GCA_035693105.1 Thermomicrobiaceae bacterium
GGCATCGCCGGCCGCTTCCCTCGGTCGTACACCGTGCCCTCCCCTTCCCTGGACCTGGCCTGGTGGTGGCGTGTCGTCAGAGCTTCTCTCATTCCTCCAGTGTCGGCGTTGTCTCTGGGAAAGAACGGAGACGGATGTGAACATCGCGTGAACAGCCGGCAACCCGCGTTTGTTCACGCGATGTTCACGAGACGACGGCGCCCTTTTCATAGCGCGGGGAGACAATTCGAAGGGGGTACAGGATGATCGTCCCTCTTCGACTCGAACGCTCAGTCGGGCCCGCGGGGCTACAGCACTGATTATCGCGGAGCAGACGGAGCAGTCCTGCTCGGTCGATGGCAGCCCCGGACTGTTTACCTGGGAACCCTGGTGAAAGGCATGCGCGGATGTACACACGAGTCGTTGTCCCGCTGGATGGTTCACGGCTGGCCGAGCGGGCCTTGCCGTATGCAGAAGAGCTCGCCCGCATGACTGGGCTGCCGTTGCACCTCATCCGGGTCGTTGCCGTGGTTCCCGCCGCTGGGCTCGCACAGGCCGAATACGCCTTCACCGACAATCTTTTCGTCGGTGCGCTTCAGGACGAGGAGTCAGTCGCTGACGAGTATCTCGCGACGCTCCAGGACCACTACGCGGCCAGCAACATCCAGGTCACGACCGAGCGCCGCGCCGGTAAGGTGACCCATGAGCTGCTCGCGGCGGCGAGCGATGGAGACCTGTACGTCATGGCATCGCACGGACGCGGCGGCGTCTCCCGCTGGTTTCTTGGGAGCGTTGCCGAGGAGATCACCCATCACTCGCGTGTCCCGGTAATGATTATCCGAGCGAACACCGCCAATGAGGAGCGCGGGGCGGCAAAGCCGCGCGTCCCGGTTTTCAGGAGAGAATGGAGCCATAGCGGGAAGAAATAAGCGGCTCTCTTGACGACGGCTGCGCGTGGTGTCCTCCTCTGGGACATCTGGGGCAGGCGCTGCCCGCCCGCGACCTTGTCGCCACGACAGCGCGCCACCGACACGGGAGTGGACGCCGCGACATTGGCCGGTGACCTCCCCCGCTGAGGGCCTTCAGTCGCTCGACGTCTCGTGGAATGACTCGATGTACCACCGCACAGCCAAGAGCGCTGTCCTCGCGACCGCTGCCGGGTGCGACATACGAGAAATAAAGGCCATGCCAGCGGCGTTGCCAAAGTGGAACGAGCCCGCGGCCTGGAACGCGCAGGAGCAGGAGCAGAAGAGGAACAATGGCATTTGAATCCGCCGCTGAGAACGATGATTTCGTCGATGTCATCTCCGGAGATGATTTCCCCGAGATCCTGCCCGGCACGAAGGGAAGCCGTGCGCGCCAGGTTTCCGACGACCAATTCCGCACATTCGAGGGCTACGTAGCCGAGATCTTCGCTGCCTTTGGGATGGACCTGGACACGCCGTCGACCCGCGACACGCCGCGCCGCTTTGTACGGGCGCTCTACGACGTCACCGCCGGCTACGATGGCGATCCGAAGCTGATCAAGGTGTTCGATACCGAGTGCCGGGGCGGGTCCGACTGCCGGCTCAGCCAGGTCATCGAGGGCCCGATCAACTTCTACAGCCTCTGCGAGCATCACGCGCTGCCCTTCTTCGGGCGCGCCTACGTCGGCTACATCGCGCACGAGCAGATCATCGGGATCTCCAAGTTGACGCGCCTCGTGCGTGTCGTCGCCAAGCGCTTTACCGTGCAGGAGCGCGTCGGCCACCAGATCGTCGACACGCTGGAGGAGTTGCTGCACCCGCACGGAGTGGCTGTGTACCTGGAAGCGCATCACCTGTGCACCGAGATGCGCGGCGTGCGCGAGAGCTCGCCGCTGACCAGGACGACCTACTGGCGGGGCGCCTACGACGACAATCCGGCCTTGCGCGCCGAGTTCTTCACCGCCTGCGGGCTCCAACGCTGACCGAGATCCGCCCCATCTCCGCGCCGGACGCGCTCCTTCCCGCCGCAGCGCCGGGACGCGATCGCGCCGGCGGCTCAACCGTCGCGTCACGGCCGCGCGGACGGACCGAGCGCCGGTCGCACCTGGGCGCGGGTTCAGTGCGAGTTGAGACAGGCGTGGGGGTCCGTCCGCCTCGCATCGAGGCGCTACGCTCGTGTTGGACGGGCCGCTGTAGTCTAGCTCTCCGGCACGCCCAGCGGCTCGCCCCACAACGGCGCCGCCACGGTGCCTTGCAGCACCGTCACGCGATCTGCCTGCAGGTGCTCGATGACGGTTGTGGCGCCCTCGCGGACCAGGGTCACGTCCAGGTGACCCTGGCCGATGGCGATGCCTCGTAGCCTGAGGCGGGGGAGCCAGGTGGGGAGCCACGGCGCGAGGAAACAGCGCTGCCGCGGAGCGTCCGGAACCAGGCCGAGAAAGAGTTGCACCGCGAGCAGCGGCACAGCGGCAGCCCAGGCCTGCGGGCTGTTGGCTTCGGCGTAGGGAACGGGCAGACCATGCGCGCGATCAAGCCCGCAAAAGAGTTCCGGCAGCCGATCTTCCTCAAAGGCCGCCGCCGCATCGAGGATGGCTCGTAGCAACGTGCTCGCCGCCTCGCGCTGGCCGTAGCGCCACATACCCGCCGCGGCCAGCGCCGTGTCATGCGGCCAGACGGACCCGCGCTGGTACGACATGGGGTTGTAGGCTGGGTGGCTGGACGACAGCGTTCGCAGTCCCCATCCGCTGAACATGTCCGGCTCCAGCAGACGCGCCGCGACCGCTTGAGCCCGCGCTGGGCTCGGTAGCCCGCACCAGAGCAGGTGGGCGGGGTTGGAGGCAAGGCTCGTCACCGGTTGCTTGGCGCCGTCGAGCGCCAGCGCGTAGAAGTTCTGGTCGGGGAGCCAGAACCGCTCTTCGACACGATCGCGCAGCGCGCTTGCCGACGCCCGCAATCTGAGGGCTTCGTCCGCCTCACCGGTCTCCGCCAGGATCTCGGCCAGGGCCAGCCGCGCTGCATAGAGGTAGCCCTGCAGCTCTATCGTCGCGAGTGGGAGAGCGGCGAGGCGACCATCGGCGTGGACAATGCATTCGCCCGAGTCCTTCCAACTCTGGTTGTAGTACCCCTGCGCGCTGCGCGTGCCGTACTCCTGCAGCCCGTCGCCGTCCCGGTCACCCATCTCATCGCACCAACGCAGCGCCGCCCGCGCCGTGTCGAGGTGCGCGGCGAGGAGGCGGTCGTCACCGCTCCAGCGCCAGGCGTGCCAGAGCGTCAGGCAGTAGAGGGCCGGGGCATCGTGCGTGCCGTAGTAGGGGGTGTGGGGGATTAGTTTCCGCCAGGCCAGTTCACCATGCCGAATCTCGTGCGGCAGCTTGCCCGGCTCAGCATCGCGCCAGTCGTCACGCTCGATCGCCTGGAGGGGCCCAAGCGCGGCCAGGGCACCCGCGGCCGGCCAGACCCCATCGAGGCCGGCCATCACGGCCGTGACGAGCGAATCCCGGCCGAAGAGCGTCAGGAACCAGGGCACGCCCGCCGCGACGTAGGGCGGCTCGGGCGATCGCGGCACGGCCAGCGCCCGGAGGTCGGCCCGGCCGCGAACGAAGGGCTGCGCCAGGAGCGGGGCAGCTTCGAGCACCAGCGGCCGCTCACCGAGCGGGACCGGGCTCGGCTCGGGCCCGCGGGGATCGCCGGCCGGCCGGAGGCTCTCGCCGCCGATCGACGGGACAGCGTCCAGGCTACAGGTCCACTCCTCACCGGGTCTGAGCTCGAGATCGAACGAGGTCAGCGCGCCGACAACGACCGGTGTTCCCGCGGACGGCGAGAAGGCGAGCCGCAACCCACGCCGAAAGCCATCGCGTGCATACGACAGCATGACGCCATCTTCCGTCGGCAGCCGCCGGATGCCCAAGCGAGGGGGAAGCGACCGGCTCCTCACCTCGAAGATATCGGCGAAGTCGGCGTCCAGGTGCAGCGTGAACTGGAGCCGCACCGGCCGGTCGACGAAGGCGCGCAGGCGCAGGTCATCGTGGAGCGTGCCGTCGAGCCGTCGCCGTAGGCTGAGCAAGAGCGTGCTCGCCGGAATCTCATCGGCCTGGTTCCGTACGAGCGGGTTCTCGAACTCCCACTGTGCGGTCGCATACCCCAGGCGTGTGCGGCCGAGCGGGCGCCACGCATGGCCGCAGAGGCCAAGCCGATAGGTCGAGAGCACTCGGGTATCACCGGCGAATAGCCCATGCAGCTCCTCGGCCAGCACCTGCCCGTCCAGGCCGCAGGCGAGCGCGACACCGCCTCCGTGGAGCACCATAATCGGTTGTGGAACCCGAATCCCGTGGCTCATCCTGTCACCGGGGCACGTAAATGAGCCCGACCAGAAGCCCCCACATGCCGTGCAGCAGGAGGCTGGTCAGGGTGAAGCGTACACTGCCGGCTTTCCGGCCCAAGAAGCCGAGACCAGTCAACGGCGCGACGAGCGCGCCCGCGAGGGTAAACGAGAGCACTTCCCCCCACATGAGCCCAGTCAGGGGACGGGGCCACGAGAGGTTCGGCACGATCACGGAGGCCCAGACGAACGCGAGCAGCACGCTGTTGACGAGGTGAGAGGCCAACCCGAACAGCCAGGCGCTGGGGCGATCCGAGACCATATAGCGGCGGCCGAAGTCGGCGATGTCGATGGCGGTGAGACCGGGGATCGCGCCGGCCCAAAGACCGGCCAGCGCCATGACATAGCCGGCAATGAGTCCCGCCAGCACGACACCCACGAAGTCCACTTCGCGCCAGGAGAGCGCTATCATCGTGTCTCCGCGGCGGCTAATTCGCCGCATGCGGAACGCGAAGCGATCCTGACGATTGCTTCGCTGTCTGCCCGTAGACCGGAGCCGAAATGCATAACCGCCTCCAGTGGGTACCACCTCGTGCCTACTTTAATCCCATCAGGGGCCGGTGGCACCCACCAACAGCAACGAGAGGGTTCCGGCTCGTGGCCGGCTTGGACCTACACCAGCGGCCGCTTCCGGGGCTTTGGCCCCGGCCGGTCACGTCAATGAGCAACCAGCAATCGTCCCTGAAGCTCGTCCGGCTGGAATGAACTCGAATCAGCGATCAACTGGCGAGCCGCCTCGACCTGATCCCAGACATTCCAGAGCAGGACCCCGCGCACACGTCCGTCCCGAAGGTAGTGGATAACCCCTTCGCGATTCGGCTCCTTCCAGTCGACCACCGTCTCCAAGCGTGCATCAAGCTCACCAACCGCCTCATAGCCGAGATCGAACAAATCGGAATAGAAGAACGGGAGGTAGTCGTAGGGCTCGGTCGCGCCGGCCATGTTTTGCCCGGCGCGCCGCCCCATCACGTTGGCGTTGTCCTCGTGCTCGACGCGCAGGCGACTGTTGAGGGAACGATTGAAGAACGAGGCGACATCGCCAGCCGCGAAGATGGCGGGATCGCTGCTGCGCAGCAATGCGTCGACCACGACGCCGTTATCGACCTCCAAACCGGCTGCCTCGGCGAGCGCGACATTCGGTCGGACCCCGATGCCGACGACGACGCCGTCGAACACCATCTCGCGTCCATCCGTGCCATTGCCGCCGCTCGTGCGCACGATGACCTGCTCCCGACCGGCCTCCAGGCCCGACACCGTCTCGCCGGCCATAACCTGCACGCCGCGCGCGCGGTAGTAGCCATTCAGGAACTGCGACAGCTCGGCGGGAAAGACGCGGCTGCCGATGCCGGCATCCGGGAAGATCACGCTGACATCCTTGCCATTCATCGCCAGGGCTGCCGCGATCTCCGAACCGATGAAGCCACCGCCGATGACGGCAAACCGCTGACCCTGCTCGGTCAACGCCCGGAGCCGGTGGTAGTCGGCGATCGTGCGATAGTAGACGACTCGCTCATCCACGGCAGCGGAGAGCCGTCGCGGCGTGCTTCCGGTCGCCAGCAGCAATCGGTCGTAGCCGTACACGGTGCCCTGGTCGTCGACGATCTGCTTGGCCTGACGGTCAAGCTCGTTGACCTCGCGGCCCAGATGAAGCGTGACGTTGTACGAATCGAGCTTGAGCCAGACAGCGTCCTCTGGTTCACCTTTCCAGAGTCCCTTTGAGAGGGGCGGCCGCTTGTAGGAGGGCTCAGACTCGGACCCAACGATCCCAATCGAGCCGTCCGGATCGAGGTCGCGGATGCCAGCCACGGCTGCCGCCGCCGTCATGCCGCCGCCCACAATAAGATAGCTGTACCGTGTCATCACGCGTTTCCCTTCTGCCCACCGCCGGCAGAACGCTTGGCCTGGAGTCGTTCTCCAAGAACCTCTTTCAAGACGACCGCCTGGTTATGCGCGGTATCGTGGGCGCCATAGACCAGCGTGACCAGATCGTGCCGAGCCGTGTCGGCGATCTCGGCCAGGAGTGCTTGCCGGTCGGGCTGGCCGAGCTCATCCCGATAGCGTTCGCGAAATTCTGCCCAGCGCGCTGGATCGTGACCGAACCAGCGCCGCAGCTCGGCGCTGGGCGCGAGATCCCGATCCCAGCGCTCGACCTTGAGCTCAGCCTTGGAAACACCGCGTGGCCAGATCCGATCGACCAGCACTCGATGACCGTCCGCCGGACTCGCTGGTTCATAGGCGCGCTTGAGATTGATCATGCTCGGGCTCCGTAATCCCTTCATCGCCGCGCGTGGGTGGCGTCGCCCTGGTGCGCAGGATGGGCGAGCGCCTGCTCGAAGAGCTCGCGCGTGGCGTCGAGGCAGCCTTCACCGTGGCACGGCAGCGTCTGCACGCTCACGATCCGATCGTGCTTCATCCTGGGGAACGCGATCGGCGGCCGGACGTGTGTGCCGTCGGAGAGCCTGAGGCTTGGTGTGCCGCGTACCCCATACTGATCCCGGCCGCGCCGCGCCTCGGCGAGCACCGCTTCTCGGCCCGCACCGCGCTCGAACAACTGGGCGAAGGCGGGGAGATCGAGCCCCGCTTCCGCCGCGATCTCGAGCAAGACCTCAGGCCGGCCGATATCGCGGCTCTCACCGAAGAAAGCGCGCCGCACGCGCAAGTCGTAGTCTTGACCGGCCGCTTCTCCCTGCTGGGCCGCGCACCAGGCCGCCTCAAAGGCCGGCAACGTCGTGGTGGGCCAGTCGCCGCGATAGGGTATGAAGGGAGCGAATGGTTCCTGGATCGCGGCCAGCCACCACTCCTGCTCCAGTTCATCCCGATTCGGGGCTCCGCCCCCGAAGACCTCCAACGGAAAGGCGCAGGTTCGTGTCCTGACTCGGCCCTGGTACTCCGGCGCCACGGCACGCAGGCGCACGGTCATGATGTAACACCAGGGGCAGGAGTATTCGGCCCATTCGAGGAGCTCGGGTACGTCGTTTGGTGTCACACGCGTCCTCTTTCTCATCGCGAGAGCGGTCAGTCACGCCAATTGCTGATCGCTCTGGCCGCCTGGAGTCGCGGCCGAAGGGATCAATCGGTTAGCGCACTACGGCCGCCGGTTTTCCTTGTACGCCGTTCGATACTGGTTCGGTTGGTTCCTCGGCACCGGTAAAGCCCATAGCACGCAACCGCGCCTGGGTCGTCCCGACCGCATCGCGCACCGAGTCGGAAACGGCAACTCGCTCGCGAGACGGAACGGTGGCCGGGAGAAAGATCTTGGTAATCCCGAGCGCGCGGTTTGGCGGCCTCGTTGGTCTGGCTTCCATCCTTCCTAACTGTCCCCAGTGTGGGTCCCCTCTCTGATCATCTGAGGGAACGCGCGTGAACGTCGCGTGAATGAGCGTGAGGCCCGGCTGTTCACGCGATTTTCACGAGACGACCGCTGCGTTTTCGCGGACCAGGCATAGAGTCCTCATAGGGTGCAGGACGATCGCCCTCGATCGACTCGGGCGTCGTGGCGGGCGCGGTGACCGGCGAGCGAGCCGGTCTCGTTACTTGAGCGGCGTTTGCCTGGATCAAGCGCGCGTCCGAGCGTTCGGAGAGGTGGAAGAGAGGCCATGAGCAAACGATCAACCCGGACCGATAGCCCGCGTGCTCGCACGTTGGCCAAGAACGTGGAGTCGGCCAACGACGCATTGGTCGCGACGGTCGAGCGACTCTCAGATGCCCAGTGGCAGGCGATCACGGCCGCGGAGGGCTGGTCGATCGGTGTCACCGCTCACCATGTCGCCCAGGCCTATCCCTCCCTGCGCCGCACCGTTGCCACGATTGCCGCCGGTGGATCAGTCGCGACGACTCGGGCCATGCTCGACCAAAGCAATGCCCAACATGCCATCAAATCCCGAGAAGTACGCCAGGACGAGACGCTGGCTGAACTGCGGCACAACGGGGCCGAGCTCGTCAGCTTCCTCCGCGAGCTGACCGACGCGCAGCTCGAGGCGACGGGCCACGTGCCCCTGCTCGGTGCCGCCCCGGTGAGCGTCGAGCAGGTCATCGAGCGGCTGGTCCTGCGCCACAGCGAGGTGCACTTGGAGAGCATCCGCCAAACCATCAGCGACGACGCGGCGGAGTAGGGAATCACGCGCTGCGCGGCATCGTGCCGCGAGCGCAAGCGTACGTCCGCTTGGGTCACCAGCGCGTGGCCCGGCGGGGCCTCCGCGGGAGGCAGGAAAGGAACGGGGTTCGCATGCGTATCGAAGCTCATCCCAAGACACGGCAGACGGAGGCGCGGCTAAACGACGGAGAGAAGCGGTCTCTTCGCTCCAAGGTTGGGCAGCGGTCCAGCGGCCGTGCCGTTGCCAGACGCGTGTTCCGGCTCCTGGCGGTGGTGTCGCTGCTGACGTTCACGCTGGTTGCGTCGGCAGCCGCCCAGGGAACGCCGTCGATCACGGTTGTCTCGCCCACGCCCGGAGAGAAGATCACCACGACCGATATCGCGGTGCAGGTGAAGACGAGCGACATCGACACTGCCTGCCAATGGGTCGGCACGCCCGACAAAGCGGGACAGGGGAACATCCACGCGTTCCTCGACAAGGCGAGCCTGGGGACCCTGATTAACATCTATTGCGGGACGGACACGTTCACGATCCCCGGCGAAGGGATCACGCCAGGGCAACACACCCTGTTCATCGATCTCGCCAGCAACACCCACGCGGATATGGCAGATACGATGCAAAAGGTGGAGTTCGACTACGAGCCGGCAACGCCGAAGCCGCTGCCCGCGGCCAAGCCTGCTGGCGCCACTCCGACCATCCAGATCGTGAGCCCGGCGGACGGCGCGACCGTTGACTCGCAGCTCACGCTCCAGCTCAAGTGGGATAACTTCACCCCGACGTGCGACCTGGAAGGCAAGCCCGTGGTCGCGGGTTACGGGCATCTCCACGTGGTGATCGATGCGGAGAAGGCGTCATCGCCGCTGGCCGGCTTGGTCGCGATGCCCTGCCAGTCGTCGGTGCCGCTCGACCTCAGCGGTTGGTCGGCCGGGCAGCATACGATCATGGTTGCCCTGGCGCAGAACGACCACACTCCGGTGCCGAACGCTCAGATGGCCAGCATCACGGTCACGCTGGATAACTCGGCAGGTGCGGGCGGGCAGGTCATGCCTGCCACCGGCCAGCCGCGATCTGACGCGGCTAGCGTCTCTCCGGCCATCGCCGTGCTGACGGTGTTCGGAATCGGGTTGGCCGCCGCGGGTGTGACGATGCGCCGCCGCCGGACGCGGAACGTCTGAACGCCGGGCTCGTGGCGGCGCGGGTAGCGAATCTCCCTTCGCACTGCCCCCGCCGCCAGGGGCCGCCGATCCGCGCGGGGAAAGGAGATCAATGCGAATGACCGTTCGATGGAGCCGGCGGCAGTTTCTGGGGCGGGCGATGGTCTGCGGCGTGGGCCTGCCGAGCCTGCTGCTCGCCGGCTGCGGGAGCTCTCGTCCCACGAACACAGCTACTTCGCCCGCCGGAACGTCCCCAGCCGGCGCCACCGGGGCGACGCCAGTCGCCACGATGCCAGCCGGGATGTCGATGACCAGTCCAAGCCCCGCGGTGGCTGGCACCCGCACCCCCTCGGCCCCGGCCACGGCTGGCGCCACACCTCCCGTCGCCTCACCGGCGCCGCCAGGGTCCGGCACATCAACGCCGGTGGCGGTTCGGATCGTTGAGCCGAGCACCGACTATCGCACATGGACCTACGAACCGCCGGAGGCACGTGTCCCGATCGGGGCGACAGTCAACTGGACGAATACGGGCGGAGCCGCGCACACCGTGACGGCGGACGATGGCACATCATTCGACTCTGGACCGATCGCGCCTGGTCAAGGCTTCTCGCTGGTGATGAAGGCGGCCGGCACCTTCCCATATCACTGCAGCCTTCATCCATGGATGAAGGCCAAGATTACGGTAACCGCGTGACCCAGAGCGACGCCGCTGGCGAGGAACACCCTGGACGGGCACGATCGGGGCGAAAACGCGGCCGTAAGACTCTCCGTGATCGACAGAGCTCCATATTCGCGAACCTCCTGATCCTGCTCGGAATGATGTTCCTCGGCGCCGCCCTGATCATCTCCGCCGGCGCATCGGCCGGCCCACCCCCGGCTGATGTGAGTAGTTCTCAGGCCTCAGCCGAGACGCTGGTCCGGAAACCGACCCGATCGTTGTGGCCACCGCTGCTCCGAGCGAAAGCGGTGCCACACAGCGTTACGCCGGTCGAACCGGCGGTGACACCGTCCGAACGACCGGCGCCAGGAGCACCAGCCGGCCTTCAAGGGGTTTCTCCACGTACGTCCACACCCACACCGAAGTTGGCGCTGCCCCCTGCCACGGAGATCGCGATTCCAGCAGCCGGCATCGACACCCATATCGTGGAGGTCGCGCCCGAGGTCGTAACCATCGACGGCCAGTCCGTGATCCAGGGACAGGTCGCCGACTTCGCCGCCGGCCATGATGCGGTGTCGGCCAACCCGGGTGAGGGAGGGAACATCGTGATCGCCGGTCATGATGATTGGAAGGGCGAGGTCTTCAAGAACCTCCACACGGTCAACCTGGGCGATCAGGTCGTCCTTACCGCACCTGGAGCGACGCACCGATACACCATCACCGAGATCCACTACCGCCAAGAGGTGGGTGTACCGCTCGCCGAGCGGCTGGCCACCGGACAATTCCTGGCACCGATGCCGGAGGAGCGGGTCACGCTCGTGACCTGCTGGCCGTACGGGGTCGATAGCCATCGCCTGATCGTCGTCGCCAAACCGGCGTAGCGGCCGTGCCCGGAATCTCGACCCGCCACCCTCGAGCGGATAGCTCTCCATCGGTTCTTGCGCGTGCGACGACAGGCTGTGCCCAGGAGTCTACGGGAGGATATCGTCCAGCGCGAGCTGGAGCGCGGGCAGGGTGGTGGGTGGGATCGCCTCACCCGGGCGGAAGATGGTGGCGACCCGGTAGCTCTCGGCGGTCGGCTCACTGTAGCGCGTGATCAACCGACCGGGAAGGTCGACGACCCAGGTCTCCGGGATGCCGGCGCGGACGTAGCGCGGGAGCTTGACGTCGCGGTCGTAGGCCAGCGTGCGGTCGGCGACCTCGATGAGGAGGAGGACGTCGGACGGGAGGGGGTGGCCGGGATGCTGCCGCGCGACCCTCCGGAGCACGGCCACGTCCGGCTGGGGCTCGTCGCGCGGGCCGAGCATGATGGGGTTCTGAATGCTGACGATGGCACCCCCGCCAAGCGCCAGGACGGTGATTTCGGTGAGTTGGTCTACGCACCTGGCATGCGGCACTCCGATGGGATTCATCGCCACGATCTCGCCGTCGAGCAGCTCAACCCGGTCATCCTCCCCGAAGATGCCTGCCTCGCCCATGCGCTGGAAGTCGTCCACGCTGAACCGGTAGCGCGTGAGCACCTGGGAGGGTGTGGTGGTCGCCATACGGATACCTTCCGACGTGGGATTCACTTTCTCGATGCCTGAGTGAGCCGCCAGGGACTCGAACCCCGAACCCGCTGATTAAGCGCCCCAGAACGCTTGTTCTGCGTGGTGACGCGCTGTATGATCTACTGCGTTCGTACGCGACAGAGGTTAGCGGTCCATGCGGCCCAATGCTGCCAAATCCAGACCGTTACAGCAAGGATGCAACCATGATGCAACCGCGATCGTCAACGAAAAACTCCGCGCCGCTGCCACGGCCGGAGCGATGGCGAACGACGAGCAAGGAGTCGAGCGCCCGATGAGTGTACGACATCACCGGCAACTGGTTTCCCCAGTGGCGGAGCGACGCGAATTGCGCCGCGAATTGATAGCCTGCTACCGCAACGATCCGAGGTTCGATGCCATCGTTCAGCAGGATATTCGGCCGTTGTGGACGGAACTCAATCAAGGTTGTGACGTTCAGGCGCTGATAGTCGAGCACATTTCGGCTGTAGGCGACGGCTGCCAGCGGCTGATGCAATGGCCGTCACCTAAGAAGCAGGCGCAAATCGCTTCAGGTGGAACCGTTTACCCCTACTTTGCTTACCTCGAAGCCGTCCAAGATCGCTGCTCGGAACTCAGCGAATATGTGGATGCGGTGTTTGAGCGCGGGGTACGGCCACTGGGCCTCTTGCAACACGGGCGGCCGGCGCACTGGCCGGCTTCTTTTGTCCACGCCAGCGCATCTTCCGTTCCCTACCCGGTCAACCCGGAGTATTGGACGCACCCCTTCACCTACGACAACGACCCCGACACTGACCCCGATGACCCACCAATAGCGGACGAGCATGTCGCTCGTTTTTGGTTGGAGATTGCGGTAAGTCCCGATCTTGGCGCTGCGACTTTGTCTCGGCCGGACCGCGCCTGGGATGGCTCCGGGCCTTTTTCGAATTGGCAGCCGGATGCGGTAGTCGATAACGGCCCAATCTCCGATCCTTCCCTGGCCTTCCTCGAACTGCAAGCGCTGGATGCGGTCCGGGCATGGTTTGCCGAAGCGCGTCAGGGGTATCGTGATCGCTTCCCACACAAGAATCCCACAACATCTCGGCGGCAACTAGCCGACCTTCGCGCATTTCACCGGCTCTTGTTTTACCGAAACTGGATTCCGGATGTTGCTGAGAGGAAGCGCGTTCGGCGGTTGGCAGACACCATCGGCGTAGACTGGCCTCGCCATCGCTAGCGACCATCCCAAAAACTGCCCTGATCATCCGTTGGTTGTTGTCTCGTGTAGCCTCAGGGTGCTCCTACGCTACAGATAGCGCAACTTGCGCAACACGGGGCGAGCGTTCAGCGTAGGAGGCAGCATGTCCACCACTCCCCGACGACGGACCCTCACGGTAGAGGAAGCCGCGCAAGCACTCGGCATAAGCCGCAGGCTGGCCCGCGAGGCTGTGAGCATCTGTCAGATGGCGACTGTTCGGCTTGGCCGGCAGTTGGTGGTGCCGCGAGGCGCCCTTGAGCGGTTTCTGAGGAAACAGCGCGACACTAGGCGGGGCCACGATGTGGCATAGGGACACGGGAAGTGATGAGCCGCGCGAACTCGGGCGAATTAATGACCGCCTCGCGGCATTGATCGCCGAACGTACATCCGCGCGAATGGTCCGGGTCTCGGCGCGTGTCGAGCGTCATTACCGGGAGCACGCCAGTGAATTTGATATGGCCCGTGCCGAAGCAATGCTCCCCACGATGATCGCAGACCCGCGCGCGGTTTACGTCGGACGGAAGTTGAACTCGCTCGTCTTCGTCGACGACTGGGACACGGCTTATCTCTTGGCAGCCTCGATCAAGGCACTTCCGGGTGAACTGTGGCTCGAGACACTGTATGTGACGAGAACGCAGCGCTTCTTACGGCGCCGTTGGACCCAGCACGGACCGCTGTATGTGCGACTTGAAAAGATGTAGGAGGGCGCTTGGCCGGACAGGCTACCCGGCATCAATCCCCCACTGAAGGGGGTCAGTGGAACCTGATTTTCCACACTCAAGCGCCATCCTAAGTATACCCTCCCTTATGTAGGCTGTCGAGGTCGAAAGGAGCCCACGCGCTGCCTCGACGCGGAGGAATCCAATGTTTAGGCACGGGCGACGTAGAGGACCAGTACAAGACGTACGCGAATGTGACGGGTGCGACCGAACGATGCGACGTTGGATCGTACGCCAGCGAGAAAGGGAGCCGCGACTGGCGCCCGACTCCATTTTCCGCATCAGACTAGGCCTCTGACTGAGTGAGCCGCCAGGGACTCGAACCCCGAACCCGCTGATTAAGAGTCAGCTGCTCTGCCAATTGAGCTAGCGGCCCAGCCGCTCGGGATTGCCCGAGACTGTGAAAGTATACTCAATCGCGCATCTCCGGGCAAACCGCTGGCGCAGGCTCCCGCCCCGTTCAGTACTCGACCGAGATGGTGACGTCCCCCTCTTTGTGCAGCACGGTCGCCAGCGTGGCGTCGTTGACCCGCTCGAAATGCAGGTCGACGCTGCATTCGGCCAGCCTCACGTTGCGCACCGTGACCCACTGCAGCCGGTCGGGCAGGCTGGGGCGCACCACCCGCAGCCGCTTGTGGAAGCCGTCCGGCTGCAAACCGAGCGCCATCTGAATCAGATAGGGCACGGCGCCGGCCGCCCAGGCCTGCGGGCTGCAGGCCACCGGGTAGCGCACCGGCTGGTCGGCGTAGCTGCGGTCGTAGCCGCAGAAGGTCTCCGGCAGGCGAAAGTGCTCGAACCGGAAGGCGGCGTGCAGCAGCGCGCTGAAGACGCGCCCCGCCTCCTCGGGGTGCCCGGTGGCGTACATCCCCCCGGCGATCAGCGCCGTGTCGTGCGGCCAGACGCTCCCCACTTGATAATCGAGCGGGTTGTAGGAGCGGTCGTTGGCGGAGAGCGTGCGAATCCCCCAGCCGGTGAACATGTCCTCCTGCATCACCCGCGCGACCACGTCAGCCACGTGCTCTTCGGCGATGATCCCCGTCCAGAGCGCCTGTGCCGCGTTGGAGGCGATGCTGTGCGAGTAGCGGCCGTCGGCCTGGCGACACAGCGCGAAGTACTGGATCGGCGAGACCCAGAAGTGCTCGTTGAAGCGCTGGCGCAGGTCGCCCGCCTGGCGCAGCAGGCGATCCGCCCGCTCGGCATTGCCGGCGCGGCGGTAGAGATCGGCCATCATGACCCAGGCCAGGTAGGTGTAGCCCTGCACTTCGGGCAGGGCGATCGGCGGCTCGGCCAGAGTCCCGTCGTGCATCACGATGGCGTTGCCCGAGTCCTTCCAGCCCTGATTGCGCAACCCCTTCTCGGAGTGCGTCTTGTAATCGATGAAGCCGTCGCCGTCGCTGTCGCCGTACTGCTCGATCCAGTTCAGCGCCCGCTCGACGTTGTCGCGCAGCTCGGCGAACAGGTCGAGGTTGCCGACCCAGTTGGAGTAGATGCCCAGCACGATCAGGAAGAGGATGGTCGCGTCCACCGTGCCGTAGTAGGGCGTCTGCGGCACCTCACCGAGATTGGCCATCTCGCCCACCCGCAGCTCGTGGAGGATCTTTCCCGGCTCCTCGTCGCGATAGTGGTCCACCTTGGTGCCCTGGTGCGAGGACAGCACCCGCAGGGTGTTCTCGGCCATGCGCGGCTGGAAGGCCGCCATCTGGATGGTCGTCACCAGGCTGTCGCGCCCGAAGAGGGCCACGAACCAGGGGATGCCGGCGGCGTAGAAGGGCTGGCCGAGCTGGCGCATCGCCAGCACGTGCAGGTCGAGCAGCGAGCGCGTCAGAATGTTGTTGAAGAGCGGGTTGTCGGTCACGATGCTCATGCCGCCGTTGAGCGCGCCGTGCTCGGCGTGCTCCAGCACCTCCTTGCTGACCGCCTCGAAGGTGGTCGGCGTCGCCTCCAGGTCGCCCGCGTTGACGTCGAGCAGCTCCGCCACCGCCTGACAGTGCCACGTCTCGCGCGGGGCCAGAGAGATATGGTAGGTGCAGTGGGTGCCCTCGAGATGATCTGGCGCCGGGATGAAGTGCATGGTCGTCTGGCGCATGTGCCCGTCGGCGCCGTCGTAGCGCAGGCTCAGCGCGTTGCCGTCCCAGGCCGGCGGGTGCAGCGTGCCGCGCTTGCCCGGCTTGGCGCCGCGCACCACGAACATGTCCTCGAAGTCGGCGTCGTAGCAGAGGCGCAGGGAGAAGTCGAGCCGGCGCTCGCGGTAGTTCTCGACGGTGATCGTCTCGGTGTACTCGTTGCCGAGCATCTTGTCGCGCCGGATGCCGATCGAGTCCTTGCGAATCAGCGCCACGCCGTCCTGGTCGTGGATGTCGGGGTTGGTTAGTTGATAGGTGGCGCCGCCGCCGCCCGAGACCAGCCCGGCGAAGAGGTAGACCGGCTGCTGATCATCGATCTGGAGGCTTTGCTCGCTCAGGTAGCGCATGTCGTGGAAATAGAGGCCGAGATCGGTGCCGCGCAGGATGTTCCCGCCCTGCGTGCAGGTCAGGAACATGTTGCCCTGCTTGATCGCCATGGAGTCGGGCTCGCGGACGGTGACCGACGGATGTCCCTGTTGCAGGATCCGGTGCGTCCCGTTCTCCATCTGCTGTTCGGTCTGCTGCTCGGTCTGCTGCTCGTGCTTGGCACGTTGCTCGATCTTGGCCACCGGCACTCTCCCCGCCCGCTTGGGCGATGTTGACTACTTCTGCGTGTAGCAGGGGGGATGCCAGAGGGAGCCGGCGCTACGCGCTGGCGGCCCGCACGGCGCGCAGCCGCGTGCGCAGCGCCACGCCGAGCAGCAGCAGCGAGAGGACACCCAGCAGCGGCTGCAGCGGCTCGAAGTAGCTCACCGCGCCGCTGGCGCCCACCAGCAGCACCACGACTTTGTTGCAGACCGGGCAGCCGACCGCCAGGAAAGAGAGCATGCCCCCGGCGGTCAGCTTGCCCTCCTGCAATGGGCAGGCGGCGGGCAGCGCGTAGCTGGCGCCCAGCGCGGCCGCCAGCAGCACCGTCAGGGCCAGCACCAGATAGCTCGCGGGCGTCGCCGGGACCATGCGCTCGAAGAAGCGGTTGGGGATGGCCGCGGTCGGGATACCGATCAGCAGCAGCGTCGCGGCGCCGGCGACGAGGCCATAGGCCACCATACGGGGCAGCCGGGCGTGGGAGACACGGGAACGCGCGAGCATGGGCACCTCCAAGCGCGACACGGCTCTCCACGCAGTCTACTCCGACCCTGGCCGCGGCGCGACGCCTTCACCGGCTCCGTGCCAGCGCCGGCAGCACGCGGCCGCGCATCTCCTCGGGGATCGGCAGGCCGAAGATGCGCAGCACCGTCGGCGCGATGTCGTAGAGCGAGAGGCCGCTCAGCTCGCCGGGGGTAATACCCGGCCCGGCCAGAATGCACAGCCCGTCCTTGGCGTGGTTGGCGTCGTCGGGGCCGGTGTCGTTCTCGAAGGTAAAGAGATTGCCGTGCCCCAGGCTGCCGTTGCTGCGCCAGGCCAGATCGCCGAAGTAGACGATCAGATCGGGCGGGATGCCGCGCTGGGCCGCCCAGAGATCGGCCGGGCGGTAGACCCGGTTGCCGAGCGGCTCTCCCTCCGGCCCGCGCATCGCCTCCAGCTTGGCGATCAGCTCGTCGCGCAGCCCCTCGAACTCCTCCGGCGGCACGATCCCCTGTGGCTCGCGGCCGGCCACATTGCAGCAGAGCCGGCAGTAGTAACCGCCCTCGCCCCAGACGCGGGTGCGCTGCCAGTCGACCTGCGCCTGGCTGAAGGGCAGGCTGCCCTCCGGCTCCTCGCGCAGCACCAGGTAGCCCTCCTGCCGCAGCCATTCATTGATGCAGACCGCGCCGCGCATGGCCTGCGCGCCGTGATCCGAGACGACCAGCACGGTCGTCTCGTCGTCGAAGCGGCTGAGCAGCTCGCCGATCTCGTCGTCGAGGTACTGATAGTAGCTATGGATCACGTCTTGGTAGCGGTGGCCGGGCACGTATTTGGGGTGGCTGGGGTCGAGGTAGCTCCAGAAGGCGTGGTGGATGCGGTCGACCCCGATCTCGACCAGCATGAAGAAGTCCCAGGGGCGGGTGTCGAGCAGGTGACGGGCGGCCTCGAAGTGCTGCTCGGTCATGGCGTAGATCTCGGCCAGAATGCGGTCGCGGTCGTCGTGGCGGTAGTTGCGCACGTCGACCTCGTAGGCGCCGACCAGCTCCTCCAGCTCGTCGCGCAGCCCCGGAGGATAGGTATAGGCATCCTGGCGCGGGTTCGGGGTCAAAAAGCAGCTCACCAGCTCGCCGTTGACCGGCGCCGGCGGGTAGGTCTGCGGCACCCCCTGCACGATGACGTGCTTGCCGGCGTCCCCGAGGCGGTCCCAGAGGCGCGGGGGGCGCACGGCGCGGGCGTCGGCCACGCCCAGGCCGTTGTAGCTGTAGTCCTGGCGGTTGCGGAAGCCGTAGACGCCGAGCTGACCGGGGTCCTGGCTGGTCATCATGCAGCTCCAGGCCGGCACGGTGATCGGCGGGTCGGTGCTGCGCAGCCGGCCCCAGGCGCCGCGCTCGATCAGCGCGCGCAAGTTCGGCAGATCCTCCCGCCAGCGCTCGAAGACCAGTGACGGCTCGGCGCAATCGAGGCCGATGACGGCCAGCCGTGGTGACATGCGGCTTCCCCTCAGTAGATCAGTTATCTCAACGCCTGCGGCGGCGCCCTGTCCGGCCCGCGAACACACCTCATACAGGGCAGCGTACACACGGGCTGCCAACACCACCATGCTGCCGGCGTTGTCCTCTTGAATGATACCGAACCGCCGCGCCGGGCGGCGCGGCGGGTGGAACCGGGGCGCCAAAGGTCCTCTTCCGACTCGTACCTTCGTATACCACGTGTGTGATACTATCTCCGCCTTAGCCAATAAGTCGGGGCGCGCATTGACAATCACACGAATTGACTCTATCGTTGGTGCCATCCACAGGGGGCAATGCAGGGTGCGCGAGTGCTCCCATAGCAGGTATGCTTGTGATGCCATCACAACCGAGCCGGCAGACCCCCTGGGGCGACGGCATGGCTCCCGAAATGACTGGCGCGGCGCTTCTCCGATACTGATTGTTTGGGACTCCGACAGGCGCGCGTTCCCCGACAGGTACTGGACAACGCCGAGTATCCTTAGTGTGCGACGCAGCGCGATCGGAGACCGACCAGTCCGATCGCTCAACCCAGGTGCTCGGACTGGTATTTGGCCGGGACTGGCCAGATGAGACACCAGCAGCACCATGCGCATTATTGAGTAGTACAATGTTGCGCGTGACGGGTGAAATGCGGGTATGGGAAGGGTAGTTGGGATGGCTGTCCAGCCGGGCGAGTTTGATTTTCTCGTCCTCACCTCCGCTGTTCCGCTTGATGCGAATCTCGCCATCGCGGGGAGCCGTGCCGGCGCGCTCGGCGTCCTCAATCTGGAGTTCGCGCGCGAGCGCGACACCGCCTTCTCGGCCCTCGCGCGCCTGCTGCGCTACGGCTCCGGCCGCCTGGGCGTCCTCCTCGATGCCCGCGCGGAGGAACTGCTGGCCGACATCCTCTCACTTCCCGCCGCCGGCGTCGACGATATCATCCTCACTGCCAGCGCACTGGAGCGACTCCCGGAGCAGGTCCGCCTGATCCACGAGCGCGGCCGGCGCGTCTGGCTCGTCGTCACCAGCCCGCGCGAGGCTCGCGCCGGGCTGGACGCCGGAGTCGACGCGCTGATCGCCAAGGGGCACGAGGCCGGCGGCTGGGTCGGCGAGGAGACGTCCTTCATCCTGGTGCAGCAACTCGCCGGCCGCTGCGATATCCCGGTCTACATTCATGGGGGCGTCGGCCTGCACACCGCCGCGGCCTGCGTGGTCGGCGGAGCGGCGGGCGCCGTGCTCGACAGCCAGCTCCTGCTGGCGAAAGAGTCGCCCGCCGCCGAGACGGTCAAGGCGCGCCTACGCACGATGGACGGCAGCGAGACCGCCTGCCTGGGCACCGGCTTCGACGCGCGCCTGCGCGTCTACGCCCGGCCGGGGATGCCGGCGGTCGATGAGCTGCGCCGCTTCGAGGCCACGCTGCTGGCCGATGAGCACTCGCCCGAGAAGCGCCGGGAGGCCTGGCGTGCCGGGATCGAGGCGCGGCTGCGCGACGGCGTGGACGACGCTCCGCTGCCGCTCGGGCAGGACGCGGCCTTCGCCGCTGATCTGGCGCGGCGCTTCGTGACCGTCGGCGGCATCCTGGCCGGGCTGCGCGCGGCTATCGCCGAGCAATGGCGGGACGCGGCGGAGCTGCGCTCGCTGGCGCCGGAGTCGCCGCTGGCCCAGTTCCACGGCACGCGCTATCCGATCGTGCAGGGGCCGATGACCCGCGTCAGCGACACCGCCGAGTTCGCCACGGAGGTCGCCGAGGGGGGCGCGCTCCCCTTCCTGGCGCTGGCGCTCCTGCGCGGGCCGGAGGTCGAGACGCTGCTGGAGGAGACCCGCCGCCGCATCGGTGACCGGCCCTGGGGCGTCGGCATCCTCGGCTTCGTGCCGCCGGAGCTGCGCGCGGAGCAGCTCAAGGTCGTCCAGGCCTACCGCCCGCCCTTCGCCCTGATCGCCGGCGGTCGCCCGGACCAGGCGCGCGTGCTGGAGGCCGAGGGGATTCATACGTACCTGCACGTCCCCTCACCCGGCCTGCTGCAGCTCTACCTGCGCGAGGGCGCGCGCCGCTTCGTCTTCGAGGGCCGCGAGTGCGGCGGCCACGTCGGGCCGCGCACCAGCTTCGTCCTCTGGGACACGATGGTCCGCGTGCTGCTCGAAGAGCTGCCCAGCAGCGGCGACGTCGACTACTGCGTGCTCTTCGCCGGCGGCATCCACGACGGGCTGTCGGCGGCGATGGTGGCCGCCATCGCGGCGCCCCTGGCCAAGCGCGGCGTGCGCCTCGGGGTGCTGATCGGCACCGCCTACCTCTTTACCGAGGAGGCCGTGCGCGGCGGCGCGATCACCGCTGCCTTCCAGCAGGCGGCGCTGGCCTGCGAGCAAACCGTGCTGCTGGAGA
>DASSHC010000238.1:0-13925 GCA_035693105.1 Thermomicrobiaceae bacterium
CGGCGTGGTCGGCTGCGAGGTGAACCAGCCACCCACCACCTGGGCTTGCACCGCGTAGACATCCGGCGTGGCCAGGGTCACGGTCGTCGTCGCCGTGCCATTGGCACCGACCGGCGCCACCACGGTCTGCACCAGCGTCCCGCTGCTGCTGGTGATGGTGAACTGCACCTGCGCCAGGGTGATGTCGCCCGGGGAGCCGTCGGGATCCTGCGCCACCGTGGCCGCGAGCGTGATTGGGCTGCCGGCCTGCACGAAGGTGTCGCCGGTGTAGGCCACCGTCGCCTGCTCCGGCGTCACGGTGTAGGGCACCGAGGCCGTCGCCGGCAGGAAGCGGGGGTCGGTCATGGTAATGGTTCCGCCGGGAACCGTCACCACGTTGCCGAAGTTGGCGGTCACGCTGTAGCTGCCGGGCGGCAGGTTGAGCGGACCGGGCGCGGCGCGGCCGGCGAAGTCGGTGATGGTCTTCACCACCTGATGGACGGCCGACTGATCGATGCCCGAGGTTCCGTCGATGGTGAAGATGATCGTGCGCTGCCCGAGCGGGCGGCCATCGATATCCGTCAGCGTCGCGACCAGGTTACCTGGATCGCTGTACTGCAGCGTCACCGGATTGGGCGTGAACGTCAGCTTCGTCGCCTGCTGGGTGACAGTCACGGTGGTCGAGGCCGAGGAGGGGGCGTAGACTTCGGTCCCGTTGAAGCTGACGCGCAACGTCGCTTGCCCCGGCGGCACGAGCAGTTGGATGACGGTGGTGGCCATGCCGACATTAGGCGCCTGCGAGCCGGTCGTGGCGGCGTAGCGCTGCGCCCCGATCGCGAAGTAGACAGTCTGGTTGGGCAGCGGCGTACCATGCTCGTCGGTCAGCAGGGAGGAGACCTTGAGCGAAGTGCCGAAGGCGCCGCTCAGGTTCGATGAGGTCGTGACCGACAACTGCGTCGGCGCACCCGCGGCCGAGGCCGGGACGCCGACCGAGTAGTAGGCGCCCAGGTTGGTCGCCAGCGTCACCAGCCCGTTGCCGCTGGCGGCCTGCGCCATGAAGCGCAGGGTGCTGGCGTCGGTCGTGCCAAGCGCCGAGAGCGGCAAGGTTCCCTGCCAGAGGGTGCTGTCGAAGGTCGTCTGGGTGAGCGGGAGCGAGATCCACTGGCCCGGACCGCCTGACGCGGGCGGAAGCGTATAGGTGACCCAGACGGTCTGGATGCCCGCCGTCGGATCGCCGACCGCGTTGGCGGAGAAGGTGATCACGCCGTTGTTGAGCGTGGCCGCGACGCGCGTGATCGCGGGCGCGGCCGCCAGCGCGGGGGTGTCACCCGTGGTCGGGTAGCTGCCGTTCGCCGGGTAGGTGGCGATGTTGTTGCTGTAGAAGAGCCGGAATTTCATCTGATTGTAGACGCGCATGGTCCCGGTGAGCGATGCCGGGTCGCTCTGCTTGAACTGCGCCTCCGCTACCTGGAGCCACGGCGGCCCGGTGCCGGCCACCTGATCGTAGAAGTTCAGCGACCAGGGCATGGCTGGGTAGAACGTGTTCGACTGGAAGGCCGCGTGGACGCCGCGCAGGTCGGAGGTCGCCGCGCCGGTCAGCGGCAGCACCCCGGTTACATCCTGGTAGGAGCCGCCGAGGAAGCCGGCGCCGCGCACCACCGTGCCGGGCACCGACACGTTGTCGCGCCCCAGCGGCAGCACCGGCTGGAAGGGCAGGCTGATCACGCCGTCGGGGCTGCGGTAATAGGTGGCGGTGTGCGTGCCCGCGCCGCCGATGTCCTGGAGCGTGACGGTCTGCTTGGTCAGCGCCGGGTTGAGGGTGACGTCGGCGGAGGTCAGGCCGAGCATGGCGCCCGGGCTGCCGCTGACCGGTGAGGTCGAGGAGACGATCGAGGGCACGGGGCTGGTGCCGCGTTGGCCCGGCATGTTGACGCTGAGCATCGGCAGGCCGTAGAGGGTCGCCTCCAGCAAGGCCTTCTGGTCGATGCCGCTGCGCTGCATCGTCTGCCCCAGGAACTGCACCTTGGCCGCCACTAGCGCCTGGCCCAGCGGCATCGGGCCGCTGCCCGCGCGCAGTTGCGTGGCGAAGTTGAGATAGAGCTCCTCGGAGTACTTGATGAAGTCGGTGTCGCCGTACTGGTAGCCCGTGCCGGCGATCAGGGTGACGCCCCGGCTGGCGGCGGCCTGCGCCCAGTCCGGCTCGGGGGTGACGCCCGGCACGTCGGCCGAGTTGACCGTGTTGTAGCCGGAGTGGCAGCCGGCGCTGAAGATGATCTCGTTGGTCAGGTCGACCGGCGAGGCGAGCAGGTCGCTGGTCAGCACCCGCGTCTGATAGTCGGCGGCCAGCGCGCTGGAGGCGCTGAAGTGCCCGGCCAGGAAGACCAGGTCGTGCTTCTGGTTGAGCAAGAGCGGCTTCAGGTCGTTGGCGGTCCAGGGACCACCCGACGCGTACGGCCGCGTATCCGACGGCGAGACATCCTCCGGCGTGATCAGCGAATCGAGCTTCCCGGCGCTGCCGAGGCCCGTGGCGAGTTGCGACTGCACCGCCTGCGCGTCGTCGGCCAGGAAGTCGTAACCGGTGACCAGCGCGCTCGATGGCGTGATCACGCCGTTGGCGGTCTTCGTGTAGGCCGTCAGCATGGTGCTGACGTCGTGCATCGTCTCGACCAGCCGGCCAACCGCGAGCTGTGGGATCGGCAGCGTGGTGATGTTGTAGGAGAGGTTGAGCGCGGCGCCGTAGCGATCCTGGCTCAGCACGTAGCCCAGCTTCAGGCTGGCCTGCGAGGCGCTAGTGTCCTTGACCGGCGGCACGAAGTCCTGCTCGCTGGCCAAGAGCGCCTGGTCGGGGTAGCGGTAGAACGGAATCACGTCGTCGTCGCCGACGATGACGATGTATTTCAGGCCCGGGTTCTTCTGGCGATAGCCGTCGACGATGGCCTTGATCGAGTCGGCCGCCAGGTTCTTGACGTTGGGGCAGGCGGGATTGGCATCGCCGGCTAGATTGGCGGCTTTCACCCGCGCGTCGTTGTCGACATCGACGACCACGCCGCCGACGCTGGCGGCGAACCCGTTCAGCTGGGTCGTCAGCGCGCCGAGGTCGGCGGCCGAGTTCCCCGGCTGCGCGCTCATGCGGGCCATGTCGGTCAGGATGATCGTCTGGTAGTTGCCGGCGACGGCGGCGGTGCTGGTCGCCGGCAGTGTGCCGCCGTCGAACGCGCTGCAGGCGGTGGTGGTCTGGTTGATCGTGACCGTAAAGGGCGGCGCGGTGGGGACGTCGGCGCCGTTGCGGCCGCGCACGCGCACGTAGAAGTAGCCGCTGTTATCCCAGGTGTTGAGGCTGATCCCCTCGCCGGCATCGCCATTGAAGGCCGAGACGCCGATGATGCTGCGCGTCTGCGCGCTGGAGTAGGCGTCGGGCGAATACGCATCGGGGCTGAAGGCATCGGGACTGTAGGCGTCGGGGCTGAAGGCATCTGGTGAGTAAGCGTCCGGACTGAACGCGTCGGGGCTAAACGCATCCGGCGAGTAGGCGTCGGGCGAATAGGCGTCGGGGCTGAACGCATCCGGCGCGAAGATGTCCTGGCTGAAGGCGTCCGGGCTGAAGGCATCCGGCGAGTAGGCATCGGGGCTAAAGGCGTCCGGACTGAAGGCATCCGGCGAGTAGGCGTCCGGGCTGAAGGCATCCGGCGCGAACTCGGCGCTGAGCTGCGCCAGGTCCTGTGTGGAGTCGAGCGTCTGGAAGGCCTGGAAAGCGGCGCCGATGTCCTTGTAGAGGGTCAGATCGTAGTTGGCCGGCAGGTTGGTCAACGTGACGGTGATGTGGCTGTTGGGCTTGACCAGGAACTTGTACCAGCGCGACTGGTCGGACGCGGTGAGGTCGTCGCCGCTGGTCCCGGTCCCGCCAGAGAGCGTGACCGGACGCGCGTTCGGCCAGGAGGTGTTGTCGGGTGTCTGGCTGACACCGAGGCTCAGCTCGACCGCGCCGATGTCGCAGATCGCCTTGCCGGTCCCCCGGCCGGGACGCGTGACGCCGCGCTGGTCGGTCGCCGGACAGCCGGTATTGCCGCCGGCGTCGATGACCGGGCTGCCGAGCAACTGACGGTGGGTGGGCGTCGGCCCGCCGTAGAAGCCGAGCGGGCTCAGCGTGGGGTCGAGCGGCTTCGCCAGCGTGCCGCTCAGATTGCCGGTGGCGCTGCCGGTGATGGTGCAGCCGTCGACGATGCCGATCAGGTTGTAGCCCTGCGACGTGATCTCGTGGCCGCTGGCGTTGAGGCAGTCCGGCGAGCTCTGGCCGGCGCTGTTGCCGGCCACGATGGTATTGAAGATCGAGGCGACCGCGAAGTTGTCCAGACCGCCGCTGTTGCGGCCCGCCTGGTTGGCGGTGATGGTCACGTTGACCAAGGTGATCGTGTTCTGAATGGCCGCCTGGGCGCTAGCGTTGAAGATACCGCCGCCATCGGTGGCGGCGCTGTTGTCGCTGATGGTGCTGTTGGTGATGGTGACGATGCTGGTGCGAACGGCGTAGAGGCCGCCGCCATTTTTGTTGCCGCTGGCCGAGGACGGCCCCGCCGTATTGCTGACGATGGCGCTGCCGTCGATGGTGGCGGTGGTCCCGGTCAGCGCCAGCCCGCCGCCGTCGGGCGCGGTGTTGCCGCGGATCAGGCTATTGGTCAGGTGCAGCGTGGGGCCGTCGCTGGCGATGCCGCCGCCCACCCCGCTCGCGGTGCTGTTGCTGACCTCCACCGTGTCGAGGGTCAGCGTGCCGTCGCTGAGGATGCCGCCGCCGTCGCCGTTGGCCGCGCCCTGGCTGACGGACAGGTTCCGCAACGTCAGTTGCCCGCCGGACAGCACCTGGAACACGCGATCGCCGAAGCCGGGCGCCGCGCCGATGATCGTCTGCCCCATGCCGGCGCCGCTGAGGGTGATATTGGACGTTATGTCGAGGTCGCCGGTAGCGTCTTGATCTTCGCCCGCGCCGGTCAGCGCGAGCAGGTACGTTCCCGCCGGGAGCGTGATGGTCGTATTGCTGGGATCGCCGGAGCAACCGTCGAGGAGCTTCCCCTGGTTGACGGACGCGATCGCCTCGCGCAGCGAGCAGCCCGTCCCGCTGCCGGTCTGAAAGGTGTCGCTGGTCGTCGTGACCTGAATCCCCGCGGCGGCGGCGGCTGGGGTCAACGGCAGCGCGGTGATCAGCGTCGCGACGAGCATGAGGAACGCGGCGACGCGCCGAATCGAACCCATCCCTGTCCATCCCTTCGGAGCCAGAGCACCCGCTCCTCGAGCGGAACCGCGCCTGACGGGCGCGTTACCGGCGCCCGTCCAAAAGAACTATCACGTTGAGTACTAATGCCTTATACCAGGGATCGGGGGGTTACGCAAGACATAACTGACATCCGTGGAAAACTTCGGTACACAGATCCTCCCCGCCGCCGCTCCGGTGCGTCACGAGTGGAGCGGCAGCGGGGAGCCCTGGTACGACAGAGGGAGGGGTCGGCGGCCCGGATCAGGCGGAGCGGGCTTCGCGCTCCGTGCTCAGCAGCGCCTCCTTGCGCTCCACACCCCAGCGATAGCCGCCGAGGCTGCCATCGGAGCGCACCACCCGGTGGCAGGGGATCACCAGCGCCGCGCGGTTGCTGCCGCAGGCCCGCGCCACCGCCCGCACGGCGCGCGGCTGGCCGATCGCCTCGGCCACCTCGGCGTAGGAGCGCGTCTCGCCATAGGGGATCATGCGCAGCGTCTCCCAGACCTGGCGCTGAAAGTCGGTGCCCGATACGTCCAGCGGCAGGTCGAGCGCGGCCTGACGGCCGTCGAGGTGCGCCAGCAGCTTGGCGGCCGGGTCACGCAGCGCGGCGTCGTCGCGCTCGATCTCGGCCGCCGGGAACTCCTCGCGCAGGAACGTTTCGAGCGCTTCATCGGAAACGCCGAGGCTGACGGCGCAGATGCCGCGTGCGGTCGCCGCGACCAGCAGCCGGCCCAGCGGGCAATCGACGATGGTATAGGCGATCGAGACACCCTGCCCGCCGCGGCGGTACGCGCCGGGCGCCATGCCGAGCTGGCCATTGGCCTGCTCGTAGAAGCGGCTGCTGGAGCCGTAGCCCGCGTCGTAGAGCGCGCGGGTCACGTCGTCGCCGGCGCGCAGGCGCTCCTTGACCGCCTGGAAGCGCCGCGCCTCGGCATACTGGCGCGGCGAGACGCCGAAGGCGGCGGTGAAAGTCCGCTGCAGGTGGGCCGGGCTGACGCCCAGCTCGCGCCCCAGGCGTGCCAGGGTAAACGGCTCGTCGCCGTGCGCCTCGATCCACCGGCGCGCCCGCTCGGCCAGCGAGGGGTGGGCGCGCGCCGACTCGCGCGGCTGGCAGCGGCGGCAGGCGCGGAAGCCGGCCTGCTCAGCGGCGTCGGGGCCGTCGAAGAAGCGCACCTGCGCGCGACCCGGGCGGCGCGCCGGGCAGCCCGGCCGGCAGTAGATCCCGGTCGAGCGCACGCCGTAGACGAAGGCGCCGTCGTAGGCGGCGTCGCGCGCCGCGACGATGTCCCAGCGCTGGTCGTCGGAGAGGATCGTCGTCGTCATCGTGGTCGCTGTGGTCTCGGTTTCGGCAGTCATCATTCGCACCTCCAGGCTCAATGGTAGCCCCAAGGCGCGTGCTGGGCTATCGGAATCGTGCGGTCAAAGTCTACACTTGGTTCGGCTGATCGATGTCCTCGGACGCAGGCGGAATGCGCTCTTTCAGATCCTTGATCCAGCGCTCGGCCACGCGGACATACTCCACGAACGCTTGCAGCTCTTCCTCAGTCTCGGCGTAGCTCGAGCCGTGCGCGACCGTGTTTCGCAGCTTCTCAACATGCTTAAGGTCACTCTCGAACTTGTTGCTCAGATTGAAGTGCTGGTGTACGATCGTGCGCTTATCACAGAATTCGGCCAATTCGAGCAAGGGTTTGTCGCGCTTCTGCACCTTCTCCAGAACCCGTTCTTGCCGGTCGTCTGTGAGGAACGGAAGCCAGAGCTCGGGTTCGGGATAGTAGCGTCGAATGATCCGGGACATGACGGCTTCCAGATGCGTGACCAACCCAAAGATGAACAGGCGGACGGGCAGCTTCAGCAGGTCGGTACGGGTAACGATGCCCCGGATGCTGATCCCTTGGAGGACAAGGCGATAGTCGCTGTCGCCCGCGTGACGAACATACGACGCCAGCGGCTCGGCGGCCGAGACGAGCATTGAGTCGTCCAGTGGACGCATATGCTCGACGACCGTTCCGGACTTGCCGCGATTGGAGAACTCGAGCACTCCGACTATGCGACCGTCCCGTTCAACCGGCGCCTGGTCGAAGTTGCGGAACCGTCGGTCGTCACAGACGGCTGCTACCTGATCATCGATCGAGCAGCACTTCAGATCGAACGAGGCGATGTGGCGGACGCTCAGTCCTTGCTCCAGCCCCTCAAGCGTCTGCTGAAAAATGTCCAATCCCGGATCGCGCATGCTAACATCTACTCTCTAGTGGGTACGCCTTGAGGTCGATCCGCATCGATGGGTGCCTCGATACGTGGCCTCCTTCCACGAGCGCGCGTCATACCAGGGGTGGGATCAGTCGCCGACCACTAGCCAACGATCGCCAACACCCCGAGTCCGTAGCGTTACGCTCGAACTCTGCAACTACCTGATTATCACTCTATCACTCGTTGCCCCAGCGTGGGATGATCCGGCTGCCGGCGGCGACGGCCCAGGCGGGGTCGCTGCCACGCACCAGGAAGCGGGCGAAAGTTTCACTCCCGGGCGTATCGAGCAGGAAGTCGTGCCCGCCGACCGGGCGCGCGGCGAATTTGCCGGCGGCCGTCGCGGCGCGCAGCGACCCGTCCTCGACGCTGAAACTGTAGTTCTGGTTCTCGCCCCCACGATAGTTCCCCACGTAGCGCCGCAGCTGCTCGGCCGGCAGCGGCTGCTCGACGTGCTCGGTCAGCTTGGTGTCGACCGGCAGCCCGAGCGCGCCGTTGAGCGCGGCCAGCGTCACCCGCGCGGAGGGCACCGCGTCGAGGTTGGCCACCGCGGCGGCGGTGATGCCGGCCTCGGGCGACACCAGCACGTTGGCCGCGATCCCCTTGCGCCCGCCGCCGTGCTGGATCACGGTGACGCCGTGGTAGCCGGGGGTGACCTGCAAACCGTAGCCGTAGAAGGTGCCGGGGATGTTGGTCGGCTGGTGGGGGTGGGTCATGCGCGCGATCCCCGCCGATGAGAGGAGGCGCACAGCGCCGCTGACGCCGCCCACTCCGTCCGTGCGGTAGATCTCCAGGTAGCGCAGGAGATCGCGCACGCTGGTGTTCAGGTCGCCGGCCGGCGCCCAGACGCGCGACAGCGCCCAGTAGGGCGCCGGGAAGACCTCACGCTGCCCGTTCTCGCGCCTGGCGGTATGGAAGGTGGTCACGTTGTCGAAGCCGCCAAGGGTATCGGCCTCGAAGGTGCTGCGCACCATCCCCAGCGGCTCCAGAATGTGCCCGCGAATGTAGTCGGGGTAGGGCTCGCCGGAAACCCGCTCGACGATGGCGCCGAGCAGGACGAAGCCCTCGTTGCAGTAGCTGAACTGCGCGCCCGGCGGCCCCAGCGGGGTGATCTCGCGCTCGGCCAGGTAGTCCATCAGATCCTCGAAGCGGCTGAAGGGAGCGTGGTCGGCCTCCCACTCGGGCTTCTTGTTGGCGTGCGGATCTTCGACGCTCGCCTGGGCGAAGGCGAAGAAGCGCGAGGGGAGCGGCGGCAGCCCGGCCGAGTGGGTCAGGAAGTGATGCAGCGTGATGGCGCGGCCGTGGGCGGCGGCGCGCAGGCGAAACTCGGGCAGGTAGCGCGTCACCGGATCGTCGAGCGCGAGCTTGCCGGCCTCGAAGAGTTGCATCACCGCTAGCGCGGTGAACGACTTGGTGACCGAGGCGACGCCGAAGACGGTGTCGGGCGTCACTGCCTCCGGCCGGCCCAGCTCGCGCACGCCGAAGCCCTCGGCGAGAACCTCGCGCCCGTCGCGCGCCGCCGCCAGCGCCAGCCCCGGCACCGCATGCGCGGCCACCATCTCCCGCGTGAAGGCGCGCACCTCCGGCGCCCAGGTTGCCTCCTGCCGTTCGCTCATGGTCATCGCTCTTCTCTTCCTTCCCGCTCGTTGCGCCGTATGCCGCGACAGTCACGCGCTTGTGACACGTGCCCGGCGGCCTTGTCAACCCCAGGGATGAGGCTCACAATGGTTCATGAGGAACCGGTGAGCCGGGCGCGGATGCCTTCGGTGGGGAGGGCACGCGATGTGGTACGTCAGGCGGGTCGTCAAGGGCCTCGGCATCGCCTACGGCCTGACCCTCGCCAACTTGCTGCCGCTCTTCCTGATCCATATTCTCCTGCCGCCGGTCGCGCCGCTGATCGGGGGCTACATGGCCGGTGCGGTCGTCATGCTGGGCCCGAACGAGTCGATCGCGCTGGGGCTGATCTCGGCCGCGCTGGTCGGGCTGCCGCTGCCGATCGCCTACAGCGTCTTCGGCATCATGGGTTACCTCACCCCGCTGGCGATCTACTTCATGGCCGGCTTCAGCGCCCTCTACTGCGGCTTCACCATCGGCGGCCTGGCCTGGATCGCCGGCGACTCCGCCCGTCGCCACCAGCGCGAGCTGGCCGAGGCACGCGGGAGCTGAGCCGCGCGACCGGCCGCGACGTACACGCGCTTCCCATCGAGCACGCGGCAATGTTGTCGCGCGGAGCGGATCCGCTCCTCCTGTAGGGCAGACCCCTGTGTCTGCCCTGTTGCCCCCACGCATCGGCAACGGGGATATGGGGGGCGCGTGGACAGTGGACGACGACACGAGTGGCAGGCCACGAGGGCAGGCACGGGGGCCTGCCCCTACAGTGGGCGACGCACGGCGCAAAGCCTGAAGACCGATGCGCCTCACTTGCGCCGCTCCGGCACGATGCGCCCGGCGATCGCGCGCCAGTCGAGCCGCGCCCGGCGCACGTCCTCCTGGTCGCTCTCCTCGGCGTAGCGGGCGCGCAGGTAACGCCCGGTCAGATCGCCCAGCGGCTCGCCGAGGTCGGCCCAGGCGCGCCCCAGCCGCGCGCTGTAGTCGAGCGCGGTCTCGCCGGGCTGGCGCTCATTGCCCTCGCGCGCCCCGAGCACCACCAGCCGCCGGTACGCCTCGCGCACGTCGGCCGGCTCGCCCGAGAGGTCGAAGCGCGCCGCCTGGGCGTGCCCGGCGCGGTGGGGCCGCAGGCCGCTGAGCAGATCGCGTAGCTGCGCCAGCGCCAGGTCTGCCGACCAAACGCTCTCGTGAACCTCATCGACCGCCTGCTCGTCCTCCGGCTTGCGCAGGCGGCGAAGGGTGCGCAGCACCAGCCAGAAGATGACCGCCACCACGATCACGACCAGCAGGATCTCCAACGACTCGCGGATCCAGGCGGGCCAGGCCTGATGCGGCTGGCGCAGCGCCTTCTCCAGCGGATTCTCGCCCTGGCTCTGTTGCTGTTGCTGCTGCGGCGGCGTGCCCGCCAGGTGCTGGAACAGCCAGATGAACGGCCAGAAGACGAGGAAGACGGCGAAGGCGATCGCGTACAGCGCGTAGTAGGCAGCCGTGCCGATACCATCGATGACGACATGCACGTGGTCGTAGAGCGTCGCCCAGAAGTCGCGCGCGGTCAGCCCCGCGACCAGGATCGCCACCAGCAGCATAACCACGGCCAGTCCGGCCGCCGAGCCGAGCCCCAGCCGGACAGGATCGCCCCCGGCGCGCACGAGCCGGCGCGCCTCGCGCGCCTGGGTGGCCCCGGCGACGGTCAGGCTGGCGATCAGGAAGACCGGCAGCGCGATGGTGGCGAAGCTGGCGGCCTGGTGGGCTGCCTGGCCGGTCAGGCTGGAGAGGAGCACTGCCGCGCCGATAACGGCGGCGCCGCGCCAGACCAGCCGGCGGGCGAAATCGGGAGTGAAGGGGCGCGGGTCGGAGGCCAGCGAGATGGCGCGCCACCAGGCGATCCCGGCGACGACGATCAGCACATACAGGCTGCCGTCGAGCGAAGCGAGGTGGCTGATGAAGCGCAGCGGCGCGGCCCAGCCGGCCAGGGCCAGGCCGTACCAGCCGATCACCAGCGCCAGCCAAAGCGCCAGGCTCAGCCCGCGCACCGAGGCGATGTCCCAGCCCGCGCTCAGGAAGGAGCGCGCGGCCCAGAAGGAGACAAAGCCGACTACGAAGACGCCCAGCGGCGAGGGCGTGGCGGCCCCGGCGGCGTGGGCGATGAATGGCAGCCAGGGCGCGACCGCGGCCGCCTCGGCCGCGGCTACCAGCAGGCTGATCAGCAGGTCAAGCCAGCGCGAGCTGAGCCAGTTGCTGGCCACTGGCGACCTCCTCATCGACTTGATGCACCGTGAAGCCGGGGCGGCTGGGGAGATCGGGCGCGTGCTCGGCGAAGGAGACGAGCACGATGGCGTGGCCGGCGCGGTAGAGCGCGGCCAGCGTCTCCTCCAGCCCCGGCGCGATGTAGCCGGTGACGACCACCAGCGTCGCGCCCCAGGGGAGCCGCGGCGCCTCGCGCGCCAGCAGCGTCTCGATGCGGTCGCCGGTGTGTGGGATCAGGAGCGCCAGCGCCTCCAGAATGCGCGCCAACTGCGCCGGATGCCGCCCGGGCGCGATATGGATGAAGCGCTGCCCGTGGTAGAGCGGCGCGTTGGCGTAGAGGCCGACCTGACGGCGCTCCTCCAGCGCGAAGGCCGCCAGCGAGGCGGTGGCCGAGATGGCACGCTCCAGCCGCTCGGGGTCGAGCCCCTGCCAGAAGTGCTCGAAGGTGTTGACGTCGAGGAAGAGCGCCACCACCGGCAGCGCGCTCGGCTCGAACTGCTTCGATTGCAGCGCGCCGGTGCGCGCGCTGGCGCGCCAGTGGATGCGGCGCGGCAGGTCGCCCGGCGCATACGGGCGCACGCCGCTGAAGCGCAGCGGATCCTCCATCAGCGGGCGCACCGGCTTGCCGTCGCCGAAGGGCTGCTTCAGCGGCAGGTTGAAGGCGCTGACCGGGAGCACGCGCGGGTAGACGATCAGGTAGTCGGTGCGGTCGACTTCCTCGTGCGCCGAGATGAAGCCGAAGGGGTCGCCAGTGCGGATCTCGGCCGGGCCGAAGCGGTGGTAGCCGCGCCGGCTGGCGACCACGCGGTAGCGCCGCCGCACCCGCTCGTAGGGGCGCAGCGAGAAGAGGGTGCGGAAGATGCTGACCTTGGGCTTGGGCGAGAGGTCGAGCTTCATCTGCTGGTAGTGCAGGTCGGTGGGGAACTCATCCTCGATCTCCAGCCAGGGGAGGGGCAGCGGCTTGGCGTTGTCGACCACCAGCTCCAGCGTGAACTCCTCGTCGGGGAAGACGCGGCTCTGGGAGAAGGCGCGCTGGTAGTGGACCGCGCGCAGACCGTAGCGCCGCCAGAGGAGCGCCACCCCGATCGCCAGCGCCAGCGTCAGCGCCAGCAGCGCCAGCAGCGGGCGGCGCAGCGCCAGCGCCACGATCATGATTGCCCCCAGCAGCCAGAGCCACTGACCGAGCTTGTCGCCGCGCCCGCCGCGCGAGATGCCGCCGCCCTCGCCGACGTCCATCTCAGGCCTCGCCGACTTCGACCGGCACCGGCACCGAGGCGATGATCTCTTCCAGCAGGTCGGCCTTGGTGCGGCCGCGCAGCTCGACCCGCGCCGCCGGGATGATGCGGTGCGCCAGCACCGGCATGGCTAGCTCGCGCACGTCGTCGGGGATAACGAAGCCGCGCCCGGCCATGGCGGCGTGCGCCTGGGCCGCCCGAGCCAGCGCCAGCGCCGCGCGCGGACTGGCCCCCAGATCGACCTCCTCGTGCGCGCGCGTGCGCCGCACCAGATCGAGCAGGTAGTCCTCCACCGCCGGGCCGACGAAGACCCGCCGGACCGCCGCGATCATCGCCGCCAACTCCTCCGGCTGCTCAACCGGCTGCACCTCGGTCAGCGGGTCGCCGACGCGGAAGCGCCGCAGCATCTCGCGCTCATCCTCCAGCTCGGGGTAGCCGACGGCGGTGCTCAGGAAGAAGCGGTCGAGCTGCGCCTCCGGCAGCGGGAAGGTCCCCTCCAGCTCGACCGGATTCTGGGTCGCGATCACCAGAAAGGGGCGCGGCAGCGGGTGGGTGTGGCGCTCGACCGTGACCGTGCGCTCCTCCATCGCCTCCAGCAGCGCGGCCTGCGTGCGCGGCCCGGCGCGGTTGATCTCGTCGGCCAGCACCACATTGGCGAAGACCGGGCCGGGGTGGAAGACGAACTCGCTCGTACTCTGATCGTAGACCAACGAGCCGGTGACGTCGGAGGGGAGGAGGTCGGGGGTGAACTGCACGCGGTGGAAGGAGCCGCCGAGCGCCTGCGAGAGCGAGCGCGCCAGCTTGGTCTTGCCGATGCCGGGCACGTCTTCGATCAGGACGTGCCCCTCGGCCAGCAGCGCCACCAGCAGCCGGTCGATCACGGTGCGCTTGCCGACGATGACGCGCTCGACCGTCTCGCGGATGCGCTCCGCGCTGGCCTTGACCTCCCCAACCGCCTGCTCGTCGAGTCGCATTTCGGTGCTCATCTCGTCCTCTTTCCAGCGAACACAGGGGCACACGAGCCGGCGGTGTGCGCCGGCCTGGCTCGCCAGCGCAGCGTACCACTTCGCCCGCTCCCTGGGGGAGTGCGGCGGCGAGGCAAACAAAAAAGCTCCCACGCGTCGCCCGGGGCCGGGCTGGCGTAGAAGCCATCAGTCGCGCCGACGGTTCGACCTCGGCGAGCGGCTCGCCTCCGTCGCGGTGAGCTTCACCACCGCACTCGCAGTCTACTACCCCGCCCCAGCCACGCCAACCGTGGGCCCGCCGGTCATCGGTGGGCGACCGCGCGCAGCAAGTCCGCGCGATCGAGCAGGCCGATCAGCCGGTCCTCGTCGTCGACCACCGGCAGGATCTTGTAGCGCCGCTCGAGC
>DASSHC010000239.1:0-3328 GCA_035693105.1 Thermomicrobiaceae bacterium
GTCGGCGCGGCGGCGCGGCCGGAGGCGCTGGCGGCGCTGGCGCGACGCGGCCTGAAGGCGATGTCGACGGCGGCGGCGTTGTCGGCGTTCGGTCGGGCCCTCGCCGACGACAAAGCGCAGGTCGGGATTTGCGACATCGACTGGACGACTGTGATCGCGCAATCCGGTGCGACGCCGTATTTCCTAGATGTCGCGGCGTCGCCGCGCCAAACGACTGCACAGCCGCAAAGCGTCACATCGTGGCGCGACCTTGCCGGCACAGAGCGGCAGACGGCGCTCACGAAGCACATCGTGGCCATCGTGGCGCGCGTGCTTGGCCTCCACGAGACAGCACTCGAGCCTGACAGTCGCTTTTTCGAATCGGGCATGGACAGCCTGACGGCTGTCGAGACACGCCACCGGCTCGAGCGGGAGCTCGATGTCGAGCTGCCATCGACGGTCGTCTTCGACTATCCGACGCCCGCGGCCGTCGCCGACCATATCCTGAGCCGGCTCGAGCCCGGCGTGGCCCCCCTCGAGGAAGACGCTGCCGAAGCGGAAGCTCTCGACATCGACAATCTGCCGGATGAGCTCGTCGCGGATCTGCTGGATCGCCAGCTTGCCCAAATCGAGGAGCTGCCGGATTGAGCGCCAACGAAGACCAGGACACAGCGCGACGCCTTAAGCGTGCCGCCGCCGCCATCGAGAAGCTGCAGGGTCGGCTTGCGGCGCTGGAGGGCTCGCGGCGCGAGGCGATCGCCGTGGTGGGGCTCGGCTGCCGCCTGCCCGGGGCGCCGGATCCGGAGGCTTACTGGCGTCTGCTGCGCGACGGCGTCGATGCGACGACGGAGGTTCCGGCCGATCGATGGAACGCCGATGCGCTCTATGATGCCGAGCCGGCGACGCCTGGGCGAATGAGCACGAAGCGCTTCGGGTCCATCGGCAATCTGAAAGGGTTCGACGCGGCGTTTTTCGGGATAGCGCCGCGTGAGGCGCGCAGCATGGATCCGCAGCAGCGGCTGTTGCTGGAGGTCGCCTGGGAGGCGCTCGAGGATGCGGGCATTCCAGCCAAGAGCCTCGCGGGCAGCCGCACCGGCGTCTACATGGCCGCCTGCGGCACCGATTACTTCCAGCTCCTTCTCGAGCGCGGCTTCGGCGCCATCGATCCATACTTCGCCTCCGGCACGGTCCACAGCATGGCGGCTGGTCGGCTCTCTTATATTCTCGGTCTCGTCGGTCCGAGCCTGTCGGTGGACACGGCGTGCTCGTCGTCGCTGGTGGCGGTGCACCTGGCGTGCCGGGCGCTGCGCGCGGGCGACTGCGAGCTGGCCTTGGTGGGCGGCGTCAATCGCATCATCATGCCGACCTACGGCATAGCCTTCTCGCAATCGCGGATGCTGTCTGGGGACGGTCGGTGCAAGACGTTCTCGGCGGCGGCGGACGGGTACGGTCGGGCGGAAGGCTGCGGGGCCGTGGTGCTGAAGCGGCTGAGCCGGGCGGAGGCCGATGGCGACCGGGTGCTGGCGGTGATCCGGGGCACGGCGGTGAACCAGGACGGGGCGACGAGCGGTCTGACGGTGCCGAACGGGCCGGCGCAGCAGGCGGTGATCCGGTCGGCGCTGGCGGACGGCGGGGTGCCGGCGGCGGCGGTGGGCTACGTCGAGGCGCACGGGACGGGGACGGCGCTGGGCGACCCGATCGAGATGGGGGCGCTGGGGGCGGTGTTCGGGCCGGGCCGGACGGCCGCGGCGCCGCTGTGGGTGGGGTCGGTGAAGACCAACATCGGGCATGCCGAGGGGGCGGCGGGGATCGCCGGGCTGATCAAGGTGGTGTTGGCGCTGCGGCAGGGCGAGATGCCGGCGCACCTGCATTGTGCCGAGCCCAGTGCGCACATCGACTGGCGGGGCGGTTCGCTGGCGGTGCCGCAGACGACGCAGCCGTTCCCGGAGCGGCAGGGCCGGCGGGTGGCGGGGGTGAGCTCGTTCGGCTTCAGCGGCACCAACGCGCATGTCGTGGTGGAGGCAGCGGCCGAGGAAGCGAGATCGGTCGCGGCCGATGCCGCGCCGCGGCTTTATGTTGTGTCGGCGCAAAGCGCGGCGGCGCTGGCGGCGCAGGCGGAGCGGCATGCGGCGCATCTGGCGGCGCGTGCGCCGGCGGACTGGCTGGACCTGTGCCACACGGCGGGGGCGGGCCGGGCGCACCTGGCGCACCGGCTGGCGGTGGTGGCGCCAAGCCCGCAGGCGGCGGCGGCGCGCCTGGCGGCTTACCCGTCGGGGGTGCGGTCGGGCCGGGTGGTGGGGGGAACGGCGCCGCGGGTTGCGTTCCTGTTCACGGGCCAGGGCGCGGCCGGGGCGGAGGCGGGGCTCGAGCTGGCGGCCGCGGGCGGGGCGTTCGGCGCGACGCTGGCGCGCTGCGGCGAGCTGATGAAGGGGCTGGTCGGGCGGCCGCTGGCGGAGATCCTGGCGGATGGCGGCGTGTGGGCGAGGCGGGCCGACGAGGCGCAGCCGGCGCTGTTTGCGCTGCAGATGGCGCTGGTGGCCGAGTGGCGGGCGAGCGGGATCGAGCCCGAGGCGGTGCTGGGGCACAGCCTCGGGGAGTATGCGGCGGCGGTGACGGCGGGGGTGTTCTCGCTGGAGACGGGATTGCGCCTGGTGGCGGCGCGGGGCGCGCTGATGGCGGGGCTGGCGTCGGGTCTGGCGTCGCAGGGGACGATGCTGGCGGTGGCGCTGGGGGAGGCTGAGGCGCGGGCGCTGATCGGCGACGAGGCGGGGGTGAGCGTGGGAGCGGTGAACGGGCCTGGGGCGACGGTGCTGTCGGGTCCGCGGCCGGCTCTGGCGCGCCTCGCGGCGCAGCTGCCGGCCGGGGTGGAGGGGACCTGGCTTGCGGTGACGCATGCGTTCCACTCGCCGCAGATGGCGCCGCTGGTGGAAGCCTATCGCAAGGTGGTGGCGGAAGAGCATGGGCGGACGCCGTTCCAGGCGCCGCGGCTCGGCTTTCTCAGCACGCTGATGGGGCGGATGGTGCGGCAGGAGCTGTGCGACCCCGAATACTGGAGCCGGCAGCTGGTGGAGCCGGTGATGTTCTGGCCGGCGATGACGGGGCTGGTGGCGTCGGGGGCGACGCACGCGGTGGAGATCGGGCCGCGGCCGGTGCTGGGTGGGTTGGCGCGGGCGGGCCTGGGACCGGAGCAGCCGCTTCGGCTGCTGGCGAGCCTGCGGCCCGGGCGGCCGGGGCGGCAGCAGTTCCTGGAGGCGCTGGGCGAGCTCTATCTCGACGGCGCCAGCCCGGCCTGGTCGACCCTCAATCCCGGCGCCTGCAAAACCAACCTCCCGACATATCCCTGGCAGCG
>DASSHC010000240.1:0-8859 GCA_035693105.1 Thermomicrobiaceae bacterium
GTCGTCAGCCCCAACCCTACTCCTGGCATCCCGAGCGCAGTCGAGGGATCCGTCCTCAATCCTCAAAAGGCGCGTTGTCTTGTCGGAAGCCGCCGCGCGCCGGTTGATGCCCAGGAGGACAGCCATGCCGATCGATTTCCAGGCAGCACGTAACCGCGAAACGTACACCGGCCGCGAGGCCGCCGCGGACTGGTCGGCGGCCATGCGCGCGATCGTCGATCCGGCCGGGATGCGCGTGGCCGACATCGGCTGCGGCGGTGGCATCTACGCGCGTGCCTGGGCCCGGCTCGGCGCCGAGCGCGTCGTCGGCGTCGACTTTTCTGAGGAGCAACTGGCCGCCGCCCGCGCGGCGAGCAGCGACCCGCGCGTACGTTTCCAACACGGCACCGCCCTCGCCACCGGTCTGCCCGATGCGTCAGTCGATCTCGTCTTCGAGCGCGCGCTGCTGCACCACGGCATCGACCGCGCCGCCGCCATCGCCGAGGCGCGGCGCGTCCTGGCGCCCGGCGGGCGGCTGATCGTCCAGGACCGCACCATGGCCGACGTCGCGCTCCCCGGCGCGCCGGAGCACCTGCGCGGCTATCTCTTCGAGCGCTTCCCGCGCCTGCTGGCGGTCGAGGAGGGGCGTCGCCCGGCGCCGGGGGAGCTGGAAGCCTCCCTGCGCGACGCCGGCTTCATCCAGATCACCACCGGCACGCTCTGGGAGACGCGGCGCCGCTACGCGATCTTCGCCGAGCTGGCGGCCGAGCTGCGCGCCCGCGCCGGGCGCTCGATCCTCCACGAGCTGAGCGATGACGAGCTGTCCGCGCTGATTGCCTTCCTGAAGCAGCGGCTACCGCACGCGGAGCCGATCGTCGACCGCGACCGCTGGACGATCTGGAGCGGCGTGCGTTGAGCCGGCGGCGGCTCACTCCCCCGCGGGGCAGGCGTGGCCATGGGAGCAGGCCGCGCCCACCAGCGTCTCGCGCCACAAGCCCATCACGCGCTCCAGCGCGAAGCGCTCGCGCGCTTCGCCGGTCTCCGCCGCCAGGCGGCAGCGCAGCCCCGGGTCGTCCATCAGTCGCTCCAGCGCACCGGCCAGCGCGGGCACATCGTCGCGCGGCACCAGCAGACCGTTGATGCCGTCGCGGATCAGCTCGCGCGGACCGTCGGGGCAGTCGCAGGCGATGGCCGGCAGGCCGCAGGCCAGCGCCTCGCAGAGGACGTTCGGGAAGCCCTCGAAGCGCGAGGAGAGGGCGAACAGATCCGCCCGGCGCAGCTCGCGTCCCAGTAGCGGGGTGACCCCCGGCAGGCAGGCCCGGCCGTCGAGGTCGAGCCGGTGGCGCAGCGCCTCTAGCGCCGCTCGCTCCGGCCCGTCGCCCCAGATCACCAACCGCCAGCCAGGGTGGCAGCGTGCGACGCGGGCGAAGGCGCGCAGCAGCACGTCGAAGCCCTTCTGCGACACCAGCCGTCCAGCGGCGATCAGCGTCTTCCCCTCGGGACGATCAAGCGGCGCGTGTTCGGCGCCCTCGCGCGGCACGACCGGATTGGGAATGACGCGCGCGATCGTCCGCAGCCAGCCGGGGTACTGGGCCAGCACCGCCCTGGTCTGGACCACCAGCGCGGCAGCCTGGGGATAGAGAAGCCGCCGCAGCGAGCGCCAGCCGGGGCCGCCGATCAGCCAGTCACGCGGGTTGACTCGCTCGGAGATGACCACCGGCGCTCCGAGGCCGCGACTGGCCAGCAGCGTAGCGACATTCGTGCGATCGACGAAGGAGAGGATCACCTCGGGCCGGCTCCGGCGCAGGGCACGTCGCAGCTTCCAGAGGTAGCGCAGGTTGCGGTGGGTGCCGCGCGGCCGCGCGCCGGACAGGCGCTGAATGTCGAGCGCGTGGTGCTCCACCGCCGGATGCAAGCGGTAGAACGGCTCCTCCCCCGCGTCGAAGGTGAGCAGCGTCACCCGCCAGCCCTGGCATGGTTGGGCGAAGAAATTGGCAATAGTCGACAGAACCCGCTCCGAGCCACCGCACGCGAGCGATGACACGACGAGTGTCACACGCATAGCAACGCTCCCACCCCAGGCACGCAGAATCAGGGCCGAGCCGGAGACCGAGCCGACGTCAACGGGTTATTTGAGCTGTCAGGGCAGATGGGCGGAATCGGTGAGTCGCACGAGCGTCCAGCGCGGGCGCGGCCAGGCCTCGGGGTTCCCTTCGGTCGTCCATTCCGTCAATGAGGTAGGCGCGACTTTGACATCGAAGCCGAGCGTCAACGGAAGGCCGCCGAATACGATGAGCGACGCGGTGATCGTTTCGGCGTGCGCCACCACGATCACCTTCTCACCAGCATGCCGCGCCGCGATTTCCTCAAGTGCGCGTCCGGTCCTGCCGACGAGCTCGCTCCAGGATTCATTGCCCTGCTCGAAGGGGCGGTAGATACCGCCGCCCGCGAGGCTGCTCTCTCGACGATAGTCGACCCACGGCTTGCCGTCGGCATTCGCGGGCGTGTGCCAGGTGCAGAGTCGGCAGTCCTGTGCAACGTCGGGCACCCCAAGCGCCGTCGCTACAATCTCGGCTGTCTCAACCGCGCGCGGCAAGACCGAACTGTAGATCGCGCCGACTGGTTCCGGCAACTCAAGGGCGAGACGTCGACTGACACTCTCTGTTTGCTGACGTCCACTCTGCGTTAGTCCACGGCAGCCGCGCGGTCCTCCGACGATACCGTCCTCTTTGTGGTGCGAGGCGCCGTGACGGATAAGAAAAATACGTGTCGTTATCGGCAATCCTTCATCAGACACCACCAAGCTATTCCAGCGACTCGGGACAGTGGAAATGCGGCGACCAGGGAGGCCTCGCGATGTTGCTACAGCGGCAGTACGGGTGGCAGGGCTGATGCGCCTAATTCAGCACGTCCACGAAGTTGCTCGGCAACACGTGCGAGAGGTAAGGCGGGCACGAGGTAGAGCGGCAGCGCTTCCTCCACCTGCATGCGGAAGAGTTGATCGCGCACAACCTCAACTACCTCATCAGTATCCTCAACGTCCACCGTCACGACCAAGTAGGTGCCCTCCGGGTCTTCCCCTTCCGTCACGACGAAGGTCGCATCTGGGAACCGTGTCTGAAGACATCGCTGAAGTTCGGCAATAGCCGATTGGATCCGTGTCTCCGCGGCCGCCGGACGTCTTTCATTCGTCATTGCACGTCATCTCCTTTGGCCACAACCGCCGCCACGAAGTCACGGGCAGTGCGTACTGCCCGAGCCACTTGCCTCTCACTCACCTGAGCGGGCTGGTAGTCGGCGCGATGGCGGAGCGCCATCAACATTGGGAGCGCATCGCGTAGCTGGCTCGGATACTCCTTGCGCCGGGTCACCAGCACGGCAAACTGGGCTTGAACAAACGCATGTGGCCAGCCGCCGTCCGGACGTGGTGAATGTATGCCTGCGCGCAGCAGCGCGGCGATTGCTGCTTGGAAACAGGCGTAGTAGCAGCGATTCGCACATGAATTGTACCGCCGGTTGGCAAGCTCGCTGGTGGCCGTCGCCAGGCTCTCTTCGGCCTTCGCCAAGAAAGCTCGCCGCTCAATGTCCCCTGTCATGTCAGCTATTGTCTGACAAGTGTATCGACCTGTCGATGACGTTTCGAGTCCCGTTCACCCCAACCTTTCAACGAGTGTGCTTCAGCTATGGTGGGCCGGTGATGCGGCTCGGCTATTCCACGCGCTCGGGAAAGGCGAAGTGTGGCGTCCAGGCGGCTTCACGCGCCACGCCGGCCACCTCGTGGCAGCGGGCGAACCAGATGCCGGGCTGCCCGGCGATGTGGCGCAGCAGGCGCTCCAGCGCCTCGATGCGTGCCGGGCGGCCGCTGTAGCGTGGGTGACAGACCAGCATGAAGTAGCCGGCGTGCGCCTGGTACGCGTCGAACTCCTCGATCCAGAGCTGAGCCACCTCGCCCGCCCGCCGGATGGTGCCGGGATGGGCGAAGAAGACGGCGTCGTCGAGCTGCCACTCCATCGGCAACTCGACCAACTCCTCCGAGCGATCGGGCCCGACCTGGATCAAATAGGGCACGTCGTCGTCGCCGAAGGAGGCGTCGTACTGGTAGCCGGCTTCATGCAGGAACTGCAACGTGTGCGGCGTCAGCAGCGCGCCGGGCGCGCGCCAGCCGCGCGGGGCGTGGCCCAACACCTCGCCGAGCGTCTCAGTGGTGCGCTGGATCAGCTCGCGCTCTTGCCCGGGCGCCAGCTCGTTCCAACGCTCGTGCATCCAGCCGTGGGCGCCGACCTCGTGCCCGCGCGCCTCGATCTCGCGCGCCAGCCCGGCGTACTTGCGCGCGTTCCAACCTTCCAGGAAGAAGGTTCCCGGCACACCGTAGCGGTCCAGCAGGTCGAGCACGCGCTCGACACCCCGGCGCGGCGCGTAGACGCCGTCCGCGCTGGCGCCGCCGGCGTAGCCGTGGCGCAGCAGGTCGTACGACTCACCGAAGTTGTCGAAGGTCAGCGTCACGGCGCACTCGGCGCCACCCGGCCAGACCGGACGGTCGAACGGCATCGGCACCCTTCCTCTTGTCGGCTCAGCCCATCTCGAACAAATGGTCGGTATTGAATTTGTCGGAGATCACCAGCGGCGTCTCGCCGATCAGAATCTCGTCCTGCACGTGCCAGAAGCCTTCCAGAATCGGCTCCAGCGCGATCACCATCCCCGACCGCAGCGGCCGCTCGTCCCCGGGCACCAGCATCGGCTCCTCCTGATGCCACCAGACGCCGACGCTGTGGCCCACCAGGCTGCCGTTCCAGTCGGAGAAACCGGCATCCTGAAAGCGGTCGCGTACGAAGTCGTAGACCTCTCCCGCGCTGACCTCCGGCCTGAGCATCTGCTGGATGGTGGCGCGCTCGACATCGCGCACGATGCCGTAGAGCCGCTCCTGCTCGGCGCTCGGCGGCCCCATCACCGCCATGCGCGAGAGGTTCGCCGGGTAGGCCTGCAGGTAGCAGACGTAGTCGGTACGGAGGGCATCGCCGCGCTGGATCGCCACCTCGCCCTCGCCGCCGTAGGTCACCGGGTTGCTGCTCGACTGCAGCATGCCGTGCACGTGCTCGGCGCCGCCCCGCAGCATGGACGCCACCATGCGAGCGTGCAGCTCCCGCTCGGTGTCCCCGGGCCGGGCGCTGGCGAAGACCTCCCGGTGCGCGGCGTCCTGGATGTCGGCCGCGAGCTGCAGCAGCGCCAGCTCGCCCGAGGTCTTGATGTTGCGCACCGCCTCCAGCGCCTCGGTGACATCGACCAGCTCGACTTTCGGCAGCTCCTCGCGCAGCGCGGCCCAATCCGCCACGCCATACTCGCGCCGCTCGACCCCGATGCGCCCCTTGGCCAGGCCTCGCTGGCGCAGCAGCTTCCCCATGCGGCGGTAGGGTGACTCGACGTACTCGGTGTACGAGCGAATGTCCTCGATCCAGCTGACACGATCGGCCAGCCCACGGGCGATGTTGCTGACCAGCAGCGTCGGCTCGGCTACCGCCGGCCAGAGGACGAGCGCGGCGCGCGGCGCGTTGGCGAAGTCCTGCAAGCGTCCCAGGGTACCGGGGAAATTCATACCGGAGAGATAGGCCACGTTGCGACCGGAGCGCGCCAGCAGCGTGTCGATGTGCAGCTTCTCGAACATGCGCCGCAGCTCGTGCGCGTTGTACAGCGGGCTGCGCTGGCTCTCAGCAGTCATCGGCTCGGCATTCCATTCTCTCCGATCGGCCGGCGGGTGCCCTCACCGGCCCGTGGCGCTGACCACTCCCGCCAGCGCGTAGAGCAGGAAATAGAGGCAGATCGCGTGCAGCGTCTGGGCATGGTAGGGGAGCGCCGAGATCGAGAGCCCGCCGAAGCGCGCGCGCCCGGCGGCACGCCCCACCTGATAGACCAGCTCCAGCACCTCGTCGGTCGTCGGCCCCAGCGGTTCGTCGGCGAAGTCGGGGTTGGAGCCAAGATCGAGCACGTCGGGGTCGAGCGCGATCCAGACTTTGGCCGCGCCGTCGACCACTCCCCCGGCCAGCTCCAAGGCGAAGGCGTCGAAGTCGCGCCTGCGCGCCTGCTTGAGCTCGCGATAGGTGACGATCTGCTCCCGCCCGACACCGCGCTCGGCGAAGCGGGTGAAGACATCGCGGTCGTTGCGCGGCCCGCGCAGGCCGAAGTGGCGGTAGCGCGCGGGGTCGACGCCGGGGAGGGTCAGGATGCGCCGCGCCCAGGTCGAGCCCCAGCGCGGGCTGCGCGGGTCGTCCTCCTGCCACTCGCCGCGCTGGTTGTCGTGGTGCGCGTCGAAGTTGAGCACCGCCACCGGCCCGCCCGCCGCGGCGGCGATCGCCTTGAGCACTGGGTAGGTGCTCGGCCCCGAGTTGCCGCCGATGGTGACCGGGATGGCTCCCGCCGCGATGATCGCCCGCGTGTCGGACTCGACCGCGGCCAGCGTGGCGCCCATGTCGCGCCGCACCTCGGCGTCGCCGAAATCGACCAGTCGCAGATGCTCGAAGACATCGATATCCAGCTCGGGAAGATAGCCGCCGTACTTCAGCGAGTTGGTGCGGAACTGCCCCGGCGTCAAAAGGGTGCCCTCGTAGTTGGCCGCCGCCGCGCCCATGCGCGAGTCGGGCGTCGGTGCGCGCCAGGGAACGCCGAGGAAGGCGACGTCGGCGCCGCGCAGCTCCTCCGGCGACCGGGCCAGCTGCGCGCCGAAGAGAGTCGGCGTGCTGCCGTAGAGGCGCGGCACCCGCATCTGCGCGATCGGGTCCGACGGCTTGCGCGGCGTCCAGTCGCTCACGGGTAATCCGCTTTCGCTCCCTCAGGCATCGGCTTGGGGGCGGCAGGGCAGGGATGGGCACGGGGGCCTGCCTCTACCGCGAAAACATCGTGCCCATGCTGTAGGGGCGGCCCCCCGCGGCCGCCCTCGTGGTTCGCGCCCAATGCATCGGGCCAACCGCGGAACGCGGGCCGAAGGCCAGGCCGATTCGTCACAGGCACACAGCCTTCAGCTGAATGCGGTCGGCCACCCGTAAGGTTTGCCAAATCTCCACAACATCGGCCGAGCAGCCGAGAGCCTCCTGCAAGTCAAGGATCAGTTCGCCAAGATCGAACAGATCGCGCCCGCGCTCCAGATCAATCAGGGAGTCGATGTCGCTCTCCGGACCGCCATCGCCGCGCGCTACCGAGCCGAAGAAGCACACGTTGCTGGCGCCGCGAGCGGCCGCGATGCGCAATGTCTCCTCGCGCCGCGCCCGCAAGTCTTCGAGTGTCGGCGGCCTGTCGTACTCGGCCATGGTGCGCTGCTCCAGCGATGCAGTGACTATCCAAAGCGGGATCGGGCGTCCTTCCCGAGTCACTTGGACGCCACGATCCCGCATACCTATTCTACGGCCTACGGCGCCTCCACCGCCGGCAACTGCGCCTGCTGCACCGCCTGGTTGAACTTCGGCAGCTCGCTCTGCAGCAGGTTATTCAGCCGCTCGAGCTGCGCGTCGACCTGCTTGGAGAGGTCGTCGAAGACGGCGTAGGACTGGTCCGTCGGCCGGGCGAAGGCGCTGGCGGCGGAGCGCATCAGCCCCGCCAGCTTGGCGTTGAGCATCACCGGGTAGTTGAGCGTGTCTTGCCGGCTCTTGGCGTGGACCTGGATCAACTGCTCCTCGATCTCGCTCAACTGCCGCACCAGCGGCTTGCCGATCTCGCGCACGGATTGGCCGCTCTCCTTGCCGGCTAGCCGCTTGCCCCAGCCGACGATCTGCTCGCGCACCGTGCGGATGCGATTGATCGCCTCGTTGGTCTGGCTCAGCTTGTCGCGCACCCGCAGCAAAAATGCGAACTGCGCCTGCAGGTCTTCCTCCGTCGCAGAGATACGCGGATCCTTGACCAGCTCGAAGGTCTGACTCTCTGACTGGCCGTTAACGGTCAGCGTGACCGTATAGGTGCCGGGAGGCGCGGTCGGACCGCGCGAGCCGCCGACGAACTGCATCGACAGGTCGCCGGGCACCTCGACCGCGCCGGGGTAGCGCATGTCCCAGACGAAGCGGTTCATGCCCGCCGCCTTGGGCACCTTCGGCTCCTGCTTGTCCTCCGGCTCGGTGACGCCCGCCTGCTCCATCATCTGCTCGAAGGACTCCCCAGCCACCATCGGCTTGGCCTCCGGCGCGCCCTCGGCCTTCTTGCTGCTGAAGCCGCGGATCTCCTGCCCCTGCCCGTCGCTGATGGTCAGCTCGACCTCGCCCTCGGGGACCTGGGCCAAGCTATAGCGGAAGACCACGCCCTCGGGCGGGTTCTGCCCGGCGTCGAGGTTGACCCGCTCCTGCTCGCCCTGCTCGTTCTTCTCCATCCGGTAGGTGTACATGGTGGCGCCGGTCATCTGGTAGAGGTTGCCGGTGGCGGCGCCGCGGCCAAAGCCGAAGTTGGTTTTGAACTGCACCGTCGGCCGCGGCTGGAAGAGCTGAACCGGCGTCTGAGATTGCCCGCCCTGCATCTGATAAATGGGCGTCAGGTCGTCCACCACCCAGAAGCCGCGTCCGTGGGTGGCGGCGATCAGGTCGCTCCCCTTGATCTCCAGGTCGTGGATCGGCACCACCGGCAGGTTCTGCTGGAAGGGCTGCCAGTGCGCTCCGTCGTCGAACGAGACGTAGACGCTCTTCTCGGTGCCAGCGTAGAGCAGCCCCTTGCGGTTCGGGTCTTCCCGGATGACGCGGGTGAACTCGTCGGCCGGGATGCCGTTGGTGATGCGCTGCCACGACTGGCCGTAGTCGCTGGTCTTGTAGAGGTAGGGCGTGAAGTCGTCCAGCTTGTAGCGCGTAGCGGCGACGTAGGCCGTGCCGGCGGCGTGCGGCGAGGCGTCGATGAGCGAGATCAGGGCGAACTCGGGCA
>DASSHC010000241.1:0-9412 GCA_035693105.1 Thermomicrobiaceae bacterium
TCGGCGTCCACCTCTACCCACACACCGACGCCTACGAGCGCGGCCGCGAGGCGGTCGAGCTGATCCCGCGCCTCCTCTCGGGTGAGGTCAAGCCGGCGATGCACCTGACGATGCTGCCGATGATGATCCCGACCAGCACGACGAACCTGCCGCCCGCCTCCGAGGTCAACGCGCGCTGCTGGGAGTGGGAGCGGCGCGAGGGCGTGCTCGACTGTGCCTTCTTCCACGGCTTCCCCACCACCGACATCCCGCGCCCCACCGTCAGCGTGCTGGCGATGACCGACGACGACCCGGCGCTGGCCCGGGAGATCGCCAACGACGTAGCCGGCTTCATCTGGGAGATCCAGGAGCGCTTCCGGCCGGTCATCACGCCGCCGGAGGAGGCGATCCGGCAGGCGCTGGCCGCCGAGGGCCGCCCGGTCGTGATCAACGACACCGCCGACAACCCCGGCGGCGGCGCGCCCGGCGACGCCACCCACCTGCTGCGCGCCATGCTGGAGGCTGGCCTGGATGACGCCTGCTTCGGCTACATCACCGATCCCGAGACCGCGGCCCAGGCGCACGCGGCCGGCGTCGGCGCGACGATCCAGGTGCGGCTGGGCGGCAAGACCGAGCCGCTGCACGGCGAGCCGATCGAGGCCGAGGCCTACGTCAAGAGCCTCAGCGACGGGCGCTTCATCCAGCAGTCGCCGATGGGGCGCGGTGCGCGCGTCGATCTCGGCCAGATGGCGCGGCTGCGGATCGGCGGCGTCGACGTGATCGTCGGCACGGTACGCACCCAGACGCTCGATCCCGAGCTGTTCTTGCTGAACGGCATCGACGTGACGCGCTGCAAGATCGTGGCGCTCAAGTCGAGCAACCACTTCCGCGCCGGCTTCGAGCCGATCGCGCACCAGATCATCCGCGCCGACACGCCCGGCCTGGTCTCGGTCGACCTCACCAGCTTCCCCTTCCAGCGCCTGGCGCACCCCGTCTGGCCGCACGACGAGCCCGTCTGGGAGCCGGAATAAGAGCGAGGCCGGTGGCGAACGACGAGGATTGGCGATTGGGCAGGACGGATCCTTCGACTTCGCTCAGGATGACAGGGTTCTTGAGGGGCTGACGATGAGGATCATCGTCGTCCGAAAGGCCACAAACCAAACACTGTCATCCTGAGCGAAGTCGAAGGATCCGTCGTCGATGCCGTCCCTGCGTGTCGATGGGCACCGCCCTTTACCCACCCGGCGTCTCCTCAGCATCCAGCCGGTCGAGGAAGCCGGCGACGGCGCGGTTGAACTCGGCCGGAGCCTCGACGTTCGGCAGGTGGCCGGCGTTCGGCATCACCAGTTGCGTGGCGTTGGGGATGCCCGCCGCCAGCAGGTCGGCCGTGCGCCTGATGTCAGGCACGTCGCGCTCGCCCACGATCACCAGCGTCGGTGCGCGGATCTCGGCCAGGCGCTCGACGGCGGGCGGCGCCAGCGCGCGAGCCGGGTCGCGCTGCAGCCAGTGCCAACCCGAGTAGCGCGCCTCGATCTCGGCGAGCAGCGCGGCGCGGTCCGGGCGCTCCAGCGCCGGGGCGAAGAAGGGGTGCCTGAGCCAGCGTTCGCGTGCCGCGGCGACGCCTTGTTCGCGCGCCATACGGTTGATGGCGCGGAACTCGTCAAGTAGCCCGGGCGACCAGGGCACGCCGCCGAGGGTGGAGTCGGCCAGCACCAGCCCGCGCACGGCCTCGGGGTGCTCCAACACGAAATCGACGGCTACGCCGCCGCCCAGCGAGAGTCCCAGCAGGTCGGTCCGGCTGATCCCGAGCTGTGCCACCAAGCCGATGAGGTCATCGACATGCGAGTAGGGCTCCTCGCCGGGGAGCGCGGAAGCACCGTGGCCGCGCAGGTCGTAGCGGATGACACGCCGCGTGCGCGCCAGCGGCACGAACTGCTCGTCCCAGATCTGCCGGTCGAGGGTGAACCCGTGCAGCAGCACCAGCGGGTGGCCGTTACCGGCCTCTTCGTAGGCCAGCTGCCCGTCGTCCAGGTCAATGAATCCGCCGGCAACGGACACGGCGCACCGCCTTCACGCCTCTGCCTTCAGTCCGACGCGGCCATGATAGTGGCCGGCGGGAGCCGGTCAAGGTTGGAGTTTTGCCGGTCATCGGCGACAATCGAGGGATGAGATTGCAGAATACCGGCGAACCGCAAAGGAGCGAGCATGCGCATCGGGGTGATGATCGAGGGGCAAGAGGCGATTACCTGGGACCGCTGGTTTCACATTCTCGACGTGGCCGAGCGCCTGGGCTACGACTCGCTCTGGCGCTCGGATCACCTCTTCTCGGTCATGGGGCTCAGCCAACGCCCGACGCTGGCGCTCTGGCCCTCGCTGACGGCGGTTGGGCTCAAGAGCCAGCGGCTGGAGTTCGGCCAGCTCGTCTCGCCCACCACCTTCCGCAACCCGGTGATGCTGGCCAAGGAGGCCGTCGCGCTCGACCACCTCTCGGGCGGGCGCTACTGGCTCGGCCTCGGTGCCGGCTGGAACGAGCGCGAGCACGCCGCCTTTGGCTTCGACCTGCCGCCGCTCAAGGACCGCATGGACCGGTTGGAGGAGGCGCTGGAGGTGATCACGCTCCTCTGGACCGGCGAGCCGGTCAGCTACGCCGGGCGCTTCTTCCACCTGCGCGACGCGCAGATGCAGCCGACGCCGCTGGAGCAGGGGGGTGGCGGCGTGCCGCTGATCATCGGCGGCTCGGGCGAGAAGCGGCTGCTGAGCCTGGTGGCGCGCTTCGCCGGCGAGTGGAATTGCACCGTCATGCCCACCGAGCGCTACGCTCACAAGGCCCAGGTGCTCGACCAGCACTGCGAGCGCGTCGGCCGCGACCCGCGGACCATCGCGCGCTCGATCATGATGGGTCACATCGTGGGTCGCGACCAGCGGGAGCTGGAGCAGCGGGCCAACTGGCTCAAGAACTTTCTGCCGGCGCTCAAGGACCGCACGCCAGAGGAGATCCTGCAAAGCCGCCGCGAGGGTGGCTCACTGGTCGGCACGCCGGACGAGGTGGTGGCGCAGCTCCAGCAGCTCACTCAGCTCGGTGTCTCGCGCGTCATGCTCCAGACCTTCAACCTGGAGGACGACGCCGAGCTGGATCTGATCGCGCAAGAGGTCATGCCGAAGGTGTAGCCGGGCACTCACCTAGCAGCCCCGATCGTCAGCCGGTAGGGGCGGACCCCTGTGGTCCGCCCTGGTCGTGCTACGCACCGGCCAGGGGAACAAAGGGCAACCTGAGCGACACCCATGAAGCTGGATGGCGGGCAACGAGGGCAGACATGGCTCCGTTCGAGGTCTGCCCCTACAACATCGACATCGACGCTGTTCCGGTAGTGGGGCGACTTGTCACCATTCAGACAGCCAAGACAGCGGTCAGTGGCGCCCCTCCGCGCGCGCGCGGAGCAAGGTGACAGCGTCGAGGGGCACCGGGGCGCTGCCGAGCGCGCGGCCCTCGGCGCCGGGCCCAGGGATGCCGTGGAAGTCGCTGCCGCCGGTCGGCGCCAGCCCGAACTGAACGGCCAGCACCGCCAGCCGCGCCCGCGCCAGGTCGTCGTAGGCGGCGTAGAAGACCTCCAGCCCGTCCAGACCGTGGGCCGCCAGCCGCGGCAGCGTCTCGGCCAGATCGGCCACGCTGAAGGGATGCGCCAGCACCGCCGCGCCCCCGGCCGCGTGGATGACGTCGATCGCCTCCTCGGCGCTGAGTCGCGGGCGCGGCGCGTAGCCGGGCTTGCCCGGTGACAGGAAGCGGTCGAAGGCCTCGTTCATCGAGCCGGCGATGCCGCGCTTGACCAGCGCACGGGCAACGTGCGCCCTGCCCACCACCTCGCCGCCGGCCAGCCGCTCGACCTCCTCAAGCGTCAGCGGCACCCCAGCCTGGTTGAGCTGCCGCACCATCACCGCCGCGCGGTCCCGGCGCCCCTCTCGCAGCGTGGCCAGCGTCTGTTGCAGCCGCGGCGCGGCGGGCTCGATGAAGTAGCCGAGCATGTGCAGCTCGCCCTGGCTGACGCTGATGCCCAGCTCTAACCCGCGGATCACCTCGACGCCGTGCTGCTTGCCCGACGCGACGGCCTCGGCCAGGCCGGCGGTCGTGTCGTGGTCGGTCAGTGCCAGCACCCGCAAGCCCAGCTCGGCGGCGCGGGCGACCAGTGCGGCGGGCGGCAGCACGCCGTCCGAGGCGTCGCTGTGGCTGTGGAGATCGACGACCGGTCGCTCCGGCATCGGCATTCCCTTCGTGAGAGGAAATACGAAGATAATGAAACGTGCGCCGCTGGGGTGGCGGCGCACGCAATAGAGCAGTATGAATGGTGCGGTGGTTAGCGCGGCTCGACGACTAATCGAATCGCGGTGCGGCTCTCCTCATCGATCTGAACGTCGATGAAGGCGGGGAGGCAAACAGCCTCAATGCCGGTCTCGAGCAGATAGTCGCGAGCGATCGCCACGGCCTTGACGGCCTGGTTGGTGGCGCCCGCGCCGATGGCCTGGACCTCGGCCCGGCCGGACTCGCGCACGACGCCGGCGATGGCGCCGGCAACCGCGCTCGGCCGCGAGCGGGCGGAGACCTTCAACACGTCACCGCGGCGCTCTTCGGTCAGGACCGGAGCCACATCGGCCTCGACATCGACGAACCCATTCGTCTCCTCGACCTCGCAGGCGGCGTCATCCGGCGGAAAGCTGGCGTTCGGCTCGATCTTGATGTCGCGCAGATCCAGCTTGCTAAAGAAACGATCCATCATGTCCTCCACGAGAACGGCGCCCGCCGCTCCCCCATGTGCATGCAGTGCATCGGTGCTTTTCCCCCACGTGGTCTGTCGTGTCTCGCCTCGTCAACCTCCAAACCCGCGTAGAACGATGACGGGACGGCCGCCGGCCGCCGGGTGCGCAGGCGTTGCCTGCGCCGCACGGTCTGTCCCCACACAGGCCCGCACGGGCGCGCCCACCGCACCTGATTTTGGCGCTCCGGCGCCACCGGCCGAATCCTCGCAAGGCTTACCACAAGATTCAAGAGTGCGTCAACTTGTCAGCCAACCACAGACCCAATCCGAAAACGAAACGCCGGATCGGCAATGCCGACCCGGCGTCTCTCCCGATTGCTCGATTGCTCGTTAGCGCGCGTAATCGATAGCGCGCGTCTCACGAATCACCGTGACTTTGATCTGTCCGGGATACTCTAGCGTCTCCTGGATCTTCTTGACGATGTCGCGCGCCAGCCGCTGCGCGGCCAGATCGTCGACCTTGTCCGGCTGAACCAGGATGCGAACCTCGCGTCCGGCCTGGATGGCGTAGGCCTTCTCGACGCCGGAGAACGAGTTGGCCACACCCTCCAGCGCCTCCAGCCGCTTGATATAGGTTTCGATCATCTCGCGCCGCGCGCCCGGCCGGGCGCCGCTGATGGCGTCGGAGGTAGCGACGATGAAGGCTTCGACCGTCTGCGGCTCCTCCTCGCCGTGGTGGGCCGCGATCGCGTGTACGATCTTGGCCGAGCGGCCGAGACGGCGGGCGATGTCCGCGCCGATCAGCGCGTGCGGTCCCTCGACCTCGTGATCGACCGCCTTGCCGATATCGTGCAACAGCGCGGCGGTCTTGCAGACGTTGTACTCGGCGCCCAGCTCCGCGGCCAGCGCGCCCGCGATCTGCGAGACCTCGAGGGAGTGCTGCAAGACGTTCTGGCCGTAGCTGGTGCGATACTTGAGCCGGCCGAGGAGCTTGATCAGGTCGGGGTGAAGGCCCTGCACGTTTGCCTCGTAGGCGACCCGCTCCCCCTCCTCGCGGATAATCTGCTCGACCTCCTGGCGCGTCTTATTGACGATCTCTTCAATGCGCGCCGGGTGGATGCGCCCGTCTTGGATCAGCTTCTGCAGCGCGCGCCGCGCGATCTCACGCCGGACTGGATCGAAGGATGAGAGCGTGACGGCTTCCGGCGTGTCGTCGACGATCAGGTCGACGCCGGTCGCCTGTTCCAGCGCGCGGATATTGCGCCCCTCGCGCCCGATGATGCGCCCCTTCATGTCGTCACTGGGGAGCGGCACCACCGAGACGGTGCTCTCGGCCACGTAGTCGGTGGCGATGCGCTGTATGGTGGTGGCGAGGATCCGCTGGGCGCGGACGTTGGCTTCCTGCTTGGTTTCCTGCTCGATCTCCCGCACCTGGCGGTTCACGATGTCGCGCATCTCGGTCTCAGCCTGGCTGAGTACGAGCTGCCGGGCTTCGTCCAGGGTCAGTTGTGCGACGCGCTCGAGCTCGGAGCGCCGCTCCGCCTCCAGCGCGGCGAGTTGCTCTTGCCGCTCCTCGATCGCCTTCTCGTCGGCCTGGACCTTGCGCTCGCGCCGATCCAGGCTCTCCAGCCGCCGATCGAGTTGCTCTTCCTTCTGCTGCGTGCGCCGCTCTTGACGCTCGGTCTCCTTGCGACGCTGCTGCTGCTCGCGCTCCAACTCTTCCCGCAGGCGAATCGCCTCGTCCTTGGACTGGAGCTGGACCTCGCGGCCCCGAGCCTCGGCCTCCTCCACGATGCGGCGGGCGTCGATCTCGGCTGCCCGGATCTTGGACGTGGCGCTCCCCGTGAGGAAGAGATACACGCCAACCCCGGCCACCAGGGCCGCGACCACCGCCGTGAGGAGAACTATCAGATACAACATGCTGTTGCTCCTCGCTTGGTGTCACTGAGTTGTTAAGGTGTGGTGCGCCAGCGTGCCCCAAAGCGGCCGGATCGCACCGGCCCGCGGAGAGCACCTGTTCCACCGTGGGGTTACTCCCGTGAAAATCTTAGTCTTTTGACCTCCATGAAGTCAAGGAACGTCTGTACGTACGTGCCGCGCGGCGGCTTCGGCCTGCCTCTGCTATCATCCCGCGGAGTTCCGTTGCAGTGCGAGGGATGAGGGCATGACGACTCGATACGGCGCCGACCGGTTACTGCTCAATGGGCGGATTCGCACCTTCGACCCCGCCGCCCCGACCGTCCAGGCCGTGGCCATCCGTGATGGACGCATTCTGGCCAGCGGCAGCGACGCCGAGCTGGCCGAGCTGCGCGCCGGCCACACCGAGGCCGAAGACCTCCAGGGCGCCAGCGTCGTGCCCGGCCTGATCGACGCCCACAACCACTTCTTGAACACCTCGCTGGTGCTGCGGCAGGTGCAGCTCTACGCCGCGCGCTCGCTCGACGACATCCTGCGCCTGGTCGCGGCGCGGGCGGCCGAGGCGGCGGCGGGCGAGTGGATCGTGGGGCGCGGCTGGGACGAGACCCTGCTGACCGAGGGACGCCCGCCGACCCGCTGGGAGCTGGACCGCGTCGCGCCGCACAACCCGGTGGTGCTCCACCGCGTCTGGAACAAGCTGGTGGCCAACAGCGCCGCCCTGGCCGCCGCCGGCATCACGCGCGACACTCCGCAACCGGGTGGTGAGCGCTACGCTGGCAGCTTCGACGTCGATCCGGAGAGCGGCGAGCCAACCGGTCTCTTCCGCGACCGCGCCAAGGATCTGATCCTGCGCGCGGTGCCGCCACCGGCGCCCGCCGAGCTGGTCGAGGCGCTGAGGGCCGGTTCGCGTGCCTACAACGCCGTCGGCATCACCAGTGTCGCCGAGCCGGGGCTGGACCCGACTGGCTTGCGCGCCTTCCAGCAGGCGCGCGAGCAGGGCGCCTTGAGCGTGCGCACCGACATGCTGCTGGGCGCCTGGGGCTACGTCCCAGCCAGCCGTGAGCCGGAGCTGAAGCGCTGGATCGCGGAGATGGGCGTAGCCGGCGGCTTCGGCGACGACTGGCTGCGGCTGGCCGGCGTCAAGTTCATGCTCGACGGCGGCGCCGGCGACCGCACCGCGCGGCTCAACCGGCCCTACGACGCCGAGCCGGAGAGCGTCGGGCAGTGGGTGGTCGATCCCGAGGAGTACCCGCAATTGGTCGAGTGGGTCCACCGCCAGGGCTGGCCCATGGACACGCACACCTGCGGTGACGCGGCGCAGGATCTGGCGGTGCGCGCCTACGCCGCCGCCCAGCGGGCCGCGCCCAACCCGCGGCTGCGCCACCGCATCCATCACGCCTACCTGCCGACTCCGGAGACGCTCGCATTGATGGCGCGCCACCAGACCCCCGCCCTGGTCAGCAACCCCTTCATCGTCCATCTGGGCGAGAGCTTCGTGCTGAGCCTGGGCCAGGAGCGCGCCGGGCGCATCATGCCGATGGCGAGCTACCTGCGCGCCGGCGTGCCGCTGGTCGGCTCTTCGGACTCTCCGATCGCCGACTTCAACCCCTGGGTCGGGATGTACGCCGCCGTCGCGCGGCGCACCATCGCCGGGCGGGAGCTGGCGGCCGAGGAGCGGATCGCGCCCGAGGCTGCCCTGCGCAGCTACACCGCCACCGCCGCCTGGGCGCTCGGCCTGGAAGGCAGGCGCGGTGCGCTCGTCCCCGGTGCATTGGCCGACCTGGTGCAGCTCGACCGCGACCCACTGAGCGTGTCGCCGGAGGAACTGCGCGACACCGTTGTCCAACGCACCATGGTCGACGGGCAATGGGTCTATGAGCGCGGGGCCGGGGCCTGAATCTGGCGAGAGGAGGCCGAGAACCTAGGGCGATACGCTCCTAGCGTCGGAGGCAGAGCATGAAGCACCTATCCAAACTCGTGGGCATGGCCGCGATCGGGCTGGTCGCGTCGGCGATCGGCCAGCAGCTGCAGCTCCCACCCAACAAGCGCACCTGGACCGGCCACATCCTCGGAATTCCCTACGACTTTCGCCCGCCGTCACTGGCGCGGGTCAAGGAGCGCTGGTGGAATCCGAAAAACCCCCATCTGCTGGGGCCGCGCGTCTTCGGCGTCGGCTGGAGCATTAATCTGTATCAGGTGAAGCAGAAGCTCGCGTCGCTGGTCGCGTAGCGGCTCCCTCTCCGGGGAGATTTGCGTCAGGGGAGCCGATGAGAGATCCTTCGCTGCGGCTCAGGATGACAGGGAAAAAGCAGCCTCTCCCCGGTCATCCTGAGGTCGCAGCCGAAGGATCTCTCTGAGGCTTTCCCAGGCAAGATGCGACAAGCCGGGCGCGATGGCCGCGCTCTCAAGCGTCGGTGGTCTCCTGCGCTGGCGCCTCGACGTACTCCGGCCCCCGGCTGACGAAGGTCTTCAGGCGCTTCTCCAGCTCGCGCCGGGGCAGCAGCACGCGCCGCCCGCAGCCGAGGCAACGCAGTCCGATGTCGGCGCCCAGGCGCACCACCACCCAATCGGTCGAGCCACAGGGATGCGGCTTGCGCAGCCGCACGACGTCGTCCAGATACACGTCCAGCGGCATGACGACTCCTCATTGGGGTTGCTCGTGGCCATCAACCACGATGGGTGCCGCGCCACGTTGGATCCTTCGACTCCGCTCAGGATGACAGGGAAAGAGAGGGGCCTACCGGACGAGGCAAGACTTTGTCGTCAGC
>DASSHC010000242.1:0-2354 GCA_035693105.1 Thermomicrobiaceae bacterium
TCCGGCACGCGCAGACCGATGGTCAGATCGACGAATTTCAGGATGATCCAGGTCACGGCGGCCGTGAACGCCACCACCGCGGCGACGGCCACGGCCTGCTTCAGCAACTGTTGCGGGTTGCCATAGAGCAGTCCGTCGGCGCCGGCCGGGTTGACGGCCGTGGTGGCGAAGAGGCCGGTCGCCAGCGCGCCCCAGATGCCGCCCACCCCGTGGACGGCGAAGACATCGAGCGCGTCGTCGACGCCGACATTGCGCTTGAGGATGTCGACCGCGAAGAAGCAGAGGATGCCGGCGCCGAGCCCGATGAGGACCGCTGCCGGCGTGTCGACGTAGCCGGAAGCGGGGGTGATCGCGACCAGCCCGGCGACGGCGCCGGCGGCCAGCCCGAGCACGCTGGGGCGCCCGTGGCGCAGCCAGGAGGCGGTCATCCAGGCGAGCCCGGCCATGGCGGCGGCGGTGTTGGTGACGACCAGCGCATTGGCGGCCAGACCGTTGGCGCCGAGCGCGCTGCCGCCGTTGAAGCCGAACCAGCCGAACCAGAGGAGCCCGGCGCCGAGGACGGTGTAGGTGAGATTGTGCGGCTCCAGCGCGACCTGGCCGAACCCGATGCGCTTGCCGAGCATGCTGGCGGCGACCAGCGCGGCCACGCCGGCCGTGATATGGACGACGGTGCCGCCGGCGAAATCGAGCGTGCCGAAGCCGCGCAGCCAGCCGCCGACGCCCCAGACCCAGTGGGCCACTGGGGCGTAGACGAAGGTCGCCCAGAGGAGGGTGAAGACGACCATCGCCTTGAACCGCTTGCGCTCGGCGAAAGCGCCGGTGATCAGGGCGGGAGTGATGACGGCGAACATCATCTGGAAGGCCATGAAGGCTTCGTGCGGGATGGTGGCCGCGTAGTCGGGATTCGGCTGCGGGCCGACTCCGCGCAGCCCGAGCCACTCCAGCCCGCCGAGGAGGCTGCCGCCGGGCGCAAACGCGAGCGAGTAGCCCCACAGCACCCACTGCACGCTGACGAGGGCGAGGATGAAGACGCTGTGCATGAGGGTGGAGAGGACATTCTTGCGCTGCACCAACCCGCCGTAGAAGAACCCCAGCGCCGGTGTCATCAGCATCACCAGCGCCGTCGACATCAAGACCCACGCGGTATCGCCCGTATCCACGACCGCCTCTCCCTCCGCACGCCGCCCTGGGCGACTCTCGAGCCCCGGGCAGCGTCGCACCGGTCGAATCCGAGTCTAGGAATGGGGGCGTCCTGGGGATACGTGCGGTCTGGACGAATTCCCGAAGGAGCTTGGTGCAAGATGCACAAGAATGCTCATGCGGATTCCGCACACGCTCGTCTCACGCATGGCATTTGTGCCAGGAGAACAAATCGGGCCGCGCCGGGCTAGGCCGCGCCGTAGCCGCCATGGCGGCGCCCCGGCGATCCGTCCCTGTCTGGCTCCCTCGATCCTGCCGCGCCCGGCACCTCAGACCACCAGCGTGTCCGTCCCTGATCGGCCGCACCCGCCCGAGCGCCAGAAGCCGTCGTCCGGGATGATCTGCAAGGGCATGACACACCCGGGTGGGGGGTCACAGGCGAGAGTGGTGTCCTGAGCTGGCCCGCGATCGACGCCAGCGCACGAGGCGGCGTCCGGCGGCATCGGCGCTGCCATGAGCGCGATCAGCGCGACGAGGAGCAGAGGGAGTTGGCGCAGAGCCGCGCGTGGCGCGCGCGATGGCAGGATGGCGAGACCAGGGCGAGCGGCGCAGCGAAGCAAGACGGGCCTCCGGGTGAGTGAGCTGCCGGGTGCCTGCTGGCACCCTGGTCGGGGCTGCCGGACCGCTCCATCATGGCCGCGGGAACACGAGGCCGCATCGGTAGAAACTACCTAAATATTGCGATATTGCGCGATGCTCAGGCGCATGGCTCCGCCGGGTCGGGCAGACAAGTCAGATCAACCCGATGCGGGCCGCGATAGCCGCGACCTCACGGCGATTGCGGGCTTCGAGCTTGCCCAGCACATTGGAGACGTGGTGCTCGACCGTGCGCGGGCTGAGAAAGAGCCGGTCGGCGATCTCGCGGTCGGTCAGGCGCTGGCAGAGGAGGTCCAGAACCTCGCGCTCGCGGCGGGTGAGGGCAAAGGGATCGGCGGGGCGCCCTGACGTCTGGCTGGTAGGCGCTTCCCGCGCAGGGTCCAGCACGGCCAGCGCATCGGCGACTGCATCTGGCCAGGCAATCCCCTGACCCACTTCCCAGGCGTCGGCAAACGCGGCTTCGCCAAGGAGAGCGCGCGTCGTCGTCGCGAACGTCCCAGCTTCCTGGTAGCTCCAAATCCGGTCGATGCCGGTCGCGGCCTGCGCCGCCGCCACCG
>DASSHC010000243.1:0-2783 GCA_035693105.1 Thermomicrobiaceae bacterium
ACCGGCCATCCTGATCGAGGGGCCGCTGCTCGGCGCCACCGTCGCCAGCCCGGCGCACGTCTTCGGCAGCGCCAACGTCTTCGAGGCGCAGTTCGTGGTCCAGCTGCAGGACGCGCAGGGCACGGTGCTCAAGGAGATGCAGGCGCACGCGACCTCGGGCACCGGCCAGCGCGGCACCTTCGATCTGCAGGTGCCCTTCAGCGTCAGCGCCAGCCAGCCCGGGAAGATCGTCGCCTTCGAGCTGTCGGCCAAGGACGGCTCGAAGATCAACGAGGTGACGGTGCCGGTCACGCTCGCCCCGTAAGCCGTCGCGCCCGGCCTGGTATCGTAGTACGATGGAGATGCACAGGCTGGTTGACGACGGGCGGTTGGGGGAGCGTGAGGCCGGTAGGGATGGAGCGTCCGCGCGACGGCGCCGGGGCGCAGATCGAGCTGCGCCAGCCGCCGCTGGTGGGGCGACAGCGCGAGCTGGCCCGCCTGCGCGCGGCGCTGGCCCAGGCGCGCGCCGGCGACGGACGCGCCGTCTTCCTGGCCGGCGAGGCGGGCGCCGGCAAGACCCGGCTGGCCCAGACCGCCGCCAAAGCCGCTCGCGTGGACGGCTTCCAGGTGCTCGACGGCCGCGCCTACTCGCTGGAGGGCGGCCTGGCCTACGCCCCGATCCTCGGCGCCTTCGGACCGCTGCTGCGGCGGCTGCCACCGGGCCGGCGCGAGCGCCTGACCGACGGCCTGCCCGATCTGGGGCGCCTCTTCAGCCACCTCCGGCTGCCGCCGCCGCCGTCGCTCGGCAATCCCGCGCTGGAGAAGACCCGCCTCTTCGACGCCATCGCGCGGCTGCTGGAGCGCCTGGCCGCCGAGCAGCCGCTCCTCGTCCTGCTCGACGACCTCCACTGGGCCGACCCCGCCTCGATCGAGCTGCTGCACTACCTCAGCCGCGACCTGGGCAGCCTGCCGGTGCTGCTGCTCGGGAGTTATCGTCCGGAAGAGATCGACGCGGCGCGCGGCCTGCGCGCGCTGCTGACCTCGCTGCGCCGCGTCGGGCTGGCCGAGGAACTGGCGCTGGCGCGGCTGCCGCCGCACGAGATCGCCGCGCTGGCGCGGGGCGTGCTCGGCGGTGAGCCACCGCCGGAGCTGCTCGAATTGCTCAACACCCAGGCCGGCGGCACGCCCCTCTACGCCGAGGCGATGATCGGCGCGTTGGCCGACGCCGGACTGCTGACCAGGAGCGACGGACGCTGGACACTCGACCGGCCACCCGAGCTGGTGTTGCCGACGGTCGTGCGCGATCTGCTGCTGGAGCGGCTGTCGCGGCTGGGCGAGGCGGAGCGCGGGCTGCTCGACCTGCTGGCGGCCGGCGGCGAGGCGGTGCGCCACCCGGTACTGCGGGCCGTCAGCCGGCTGGATGAGGAGACGCTGCTGGCGCGGCTGGGCCACCTGCGCGCGCTGGGCCTGGTGGCCGAGGAGGCGCTGGGCGACGAGGTCGTCTACACCACCGGCCACCCACTGATCCAGCACGTCGCCTATGGCGATCTGGCGGAGATCGCACGCCGCCGGGCGCACGCCGCCTACGCGGCGGCGCTGGAGCGCCTGCACCCGGCGGAGTTGGACCGGCTGGCGCACCACTACCGGCTGGCGGGGCCGGAGGTCGAGCGCGGGCGCGCGCTGGAGGTGCTGCTGGCGGCGGGCCGGCTGGCGGACGAGCAGTACGCCAACGACCAGGCAGCGCGGCACTACGGCGCGGCGCTGGCGCTGGCGCGGCAGGACAGTATCGCGGGGCCGGAGCTGCTGACGCTGCTGCTGGAGCGGCTGGGCCGCGCCTGGGAGCGGGTCGGCGAGGGAGCAGCGGCGGTCGCGATCTGGCGCGAGGCGATCGAGGGCTACGAGCAGGCGGGCGAGCGCGTCGCCGCGGCCCGGCTCTACCGACTGACAGCGCTGGCCGAGTGGGACCGTGGCCAGTTCGACGCCGCGCTGGCCGACTTCGAGGCCGGGCTGCGGGCGCTGGGCGAGGATGGCCCGGCGCCGGAGCTGGCCGAGTTGCTCCACGCGCAACTGATCGTGCTGAACCGGCTGGGCGAGTACGAGCGCTCCCTGGCCCTGGCGCGGCGGCTGCGCGCGCTGGCCGCGGAGCTCGGCTCCGCCCGCGTGCTGGCCGGGGCCTACCTGGCCGAGGCGCACCCCCTGATGAGCCGCTGGCGAGTGGCCGAGGCGTTGGCGGCGACCGAGCGCGGCCTGGCGGCCGCCGAGCAGGCCGGCGAGCCACTCCTGCTGCAGCGCGGTCACGACCAGATGTCGCTCCTCCTCTACGATCTGGGCGAGCACCAGCGCTCGCGCCGGCACGCCGAGCAGAGCCTGGCCATCGGGCGCCGGCTGCGCGCGCCGATGCTGGCAATCTTCCCGCGCAACCGGCTCGTCTCGCTCGATCTGATGGCCGGGGATTGGGAGCGGGCGCGCCGCGAGAGCGCGGCCGTGCTCGCGCTGGCGCACCGGCTGGAGGCGGGGCGAGCCATCGCCGGCGCGCTCGGATTCCGCTCGCTGACCTGTCTCCTCTCCGGCGACCTCGACGAGGCTCGGGCCGGCATCGCACGGGCGCGGGCCGCCTTCGCCCACGGCGGCCGGCTCGACCGCAACATCTTCAGTCCCCTGGTGCTGGTCGAGATGCTGGCCGCGCTGGAGGAGGGCGATGCCGAGGGCGCGCTGGCGGCGCTGGCGCGGCTGGAGGGGCAGCCGGCCACCGGCGGAGTGCAATTCCGGACCGAAGCGGTGGCCGGCGAGGTCTTCGTGGCGGC
>DASSHC010000244.1:0-6857 GCA_035693105.1 Thermomicrobiaceae bacterium
ATCGTCCGCCCCTCACTTCCCCTGTCATCCCGAGCGCGGTCGAGGGATCCGTCTTGCCTTATCGCCCATGCTGCTCGTTCGCCACCTGTAGCATTCAACGCCTCCATGTATTTCGCTTCCCTGAAATGGAATGCAATTTGCGGCCACGCAACAACCGGGGCCGTCGCACCCCACCCGCGCCTAACCGGATCACGATAGGGGACGAACCGATGGAGTACACCCAGTTCATGAACGAGGTGCAGCGACGCCTCCCCGCCAACTTCCCCGCGACCGCCAAGGTCTGCATCCGCGCGGTCTTTCAGACCCTGCACCACCGCATCGGCGAGGGACAGGCCGGACAGATCGAGACGCATCTGCCGCAAGAGCTGAAGAAGGACTGGGAATTTCCCAATCCGCAAGAGCAGGCGGGTGAGGTCTTCGACCGCCAGCAGTTCCTGGAAAACGTGCGCCAACTCGCCGGCCTACAGGATCTGACCGAGGCACGCGAAGCGGCCGACGTCGTCTTCACCGTGCTGAAGCTGGCGATTCCGCAGGCAGACGTCCATGACACCGCCACCGAGCTGCCCCCGAACCTGCGCCACCTCTGGCTGGATGCCAACGCTTAGCTAACAGCATCAGAAGTTCCCCGGGGCCACCTGGAAACAGGTCAGCCCCAATTCCTCGCGCCACATCGCGACCACCTGATCGCGGTCGTCCAGCACGAAGTCGATGCGGTAGCGCCCGGCGATCTCCCGCTCGAAGATCTCGCGCTTGAGCACGGTATCGCGACGGCGATCGCCGCGACGTCGCAGAAAGAGCCCGTCGAACGGTAGCTCGTGCCGCTCCAGCCACGCCGCCGTCATCTGCCGCGCCACGTCCTCACGCCCCGAGATGATGAGGATCTTCCCGAAGCAGGCGCGGTAGGCGACCACGACCTGCTTCACCGGTTCGTTGACCACGTCCAGGTGGCAGCGCAGGTAGTCGTAGGGGCCACGCTGGGTCAGCAGCGCCAGCGTACCGTCGAGATCGACGATGATCGCACGGGGGAGCGGCACATCCGTGTTCTCAGACATGGGCGGCAGACGGCTGGTCACCGCCCCGTGCTATCACCGGCATCCCCGACCACGCATCCTGACAGGCAACCACGCTCACCACTCCATCCGACTGTGACCCTTTGCCGGTCAGGCTCCGCCACTTTCGTTCCAGCACGGGGCACTCCTCGTCCGTCTAGCCCGCTCGCCGGGTCGATGGTATGGTGCCCCCTGTGAGCGATTGGCAGCGATAAGCAGGAGGGTTCAATGGCAACGCGCGAGGAGCTTCGCCGGCGCATCGTCGAAGCGATCGACGCTCACCGCGACGAGATCGTCGCGGTCGGGGAAGAGATCCGCCAGAACCCGGAGATCGGCTACCAGGAGGTCAAGTCGTCGCAGCTGCTGGCCTCGGCCATCCGCGAGCACGGCTACGAGGTCGAAAAGTCGGCCGGTGGGCTGGAGACGGCCTTCGTCGCCAGCCAGCACGGCTACAAGGAGGGACCGCACGTGGCGGTGCTGGCCGAGTACGACGCCCTGGCCGGCATCGGCCACGGCTGCGGCCACAACCTGATCGCCGCCTCCGGCCTGGCCGCCGCTATCGGCCTGGATGCCGTCATGGACGAGCTGCCCGGCGTCTTCGAGGTCATCGGCACCCCGGCGGAGGAAGGCGGCGGCGGCAAAATCCGGTTGGAGAATGCCGGTATCTTCGACGACGTCGACGCCGCGCTGATGGTGCACCACGCGGGCAACCGGAGCGGCGCGCCGCTGGAGTACCCGACCGGCACCTGCCTGGCGCGGGCGCTCTTCACCCTGGAGTACTTCGGTAGGCCGGCACACTCGGCGGGTGACCCCTACAACGGCGTCAACGCGCTCAACGCGATGATCAAGTTCTTCACCGGCGTCGACGCGCTGCGCCAGCACGTGCGCATGGAGACGCGCCTGCACGGCATCATCACCCACGGCGGCGAGCAGCCCAACGTGGTGCCCAAGTATTCCCGCGCCCGCTTCTACGTCCGCTGCGACTCACAGGGCTATCTGCAGGAGGTGCTGGAGAAGGTCTATCAGATCGCCGAGGGCGCGGCGCTGATGACCGGCTGCGAGTACCAGATCGAGGAAGATAACGTCACCTTCGACATGCGTCCCAGCTACGAGATCGGCCATCGCTATCAGGACAACATGCGCGAGGTCGGGCTCGACCTGAACGGGCGCGAGGGCCGAGGGATGCACTCCACCGACTTCGGCAACATCAGCTACAAGCTCCCCTCGGTCACCGGCTCCTTCGCCATCAGCCACGAGCCGATCCCCGGCCACTCGCAGCAGGTGGTCGACGCCTCCGGCTCGGAGTACGGCTACGACCAGTTGATCAAGGCCGCCAAGGCCATGGCCCTGACCGCCTTCGACCTGCTGACCGAGCCCGAGCTTTTGGCCCAGGCCAAGGACGAGCACGCCCATTGGACCGAGCGGTACGAGGGCTAGGCAGGCTGGCTTTCGAACACGTTGGGTGCCACTCCACGACGGATCCCTCGACTCCGCTCGGGATGACGGGGTTACTTTGGGGCAGACGATGACGTTGGTCGTTGTCGTCCGCCCCTATCTACACCCTGTCATCCCGAGCGGAGTCGAGGGATCCGTCCACACGAGCGCCCAAAGCCGACCTTTAGCCACCCCTACCGCCCCGCTTCGCGCGTAGCCCCAGGCTATAATCTGGCCGGTCACAGCGGGTGGAGGAAGCATGACCGGCGCGCAACATCAGACGTACGTCATCGGCACCGCCGGCCACGTCGACCACGGCAAGTCGACGCTGGTCAAGGCGCTCACCGGCATCGATCCCGACCGGCTCCGTGAGGAGAAGGAGCGGGAGATGACGATCGACCTGGGCTTCGCCTGGCTGACGCTGGACAGCGGGCGCCAGCTGAGCGTGGTCGATGTGCCGGGGCACGAGCGCTTTATCAAGAACATGCTGGCCGGCGTCGGCGGCATCGACGCCGCGCTCCTCATCGTCGCGGCCGACGAGGGACCGATGCCCCAGACCGACGAGCACCTGCATATCCTCGATCTGCTGCACGTCAGCCGCGGCCTGGTCGTCCTGACCAAGGTCGACCTGGTCGACGACGAGTGGCGCGAGCTGGTGTCGGAGGAGGTCCGCGACCGGCTCAAGGGTTCGGCGCTCCAGAATGCGCCGCTGGTGCCGGTCTCGTCCTTGACCGGCGAAGGGCTCGACGAGCTGCGCGCCGCCATCGACGAGCTGCTCAACGCCGTTCCCCCGCACGCCGAGAACGGCCGTGCCCGTCTCCCGATCGACCGCGTCTTCACCATGGCGGGCTTCGGCACCGTGGTCACCGGCACGCTCCTCGACGGCACGCTGGCGCTCGGCCAGGAGGTCGAGCTGCAGCCCTCCGGGCAGCGGGCGCGCGTGCGCGGCCTGCAGACGCACCGCACGAAAGTCGAGCGCGCCTTGCCCGGTTCGCGCACGGCGGTCAACCTCTCCGGGCTGGCGGTCGAGCAGGTTACGCGCGGCGAGGTCTTGACCACACCCGGCTGGCTGGCGCCGACTCAGCTGCTGGATGCGCGCCTGCGCCTGGTCGCCGACGCGCCCATCGCACTCGAGCAGAACGATACGGTCGACTTCTTCGTCGGCGCCGCCGAGACGCCCGCCCGCGTCACGCTGCTCGATCGCGAGCGTATCGAGCCGGGGGAGGACGCCTGGGTGCAGTTGCGCTTCGAGACGCCGATTGCCGCCGCGCAGGGCGACCGCTTCATCGTGCGCCGCCCCTCGCCGAGCCTGACCATCGGCGGCGGGGTCGTGGTCGATCCACACCCCCGGCGGCACCGCCGCTTCCGCTCGGAGGTGCTTGCGTCGCTGGAGGTGCTCGAGCGCGGCAGCCCGGACGAGATCGTCGAGCAGCAGCTCGCCGGCGGGCCGCTGGAGCTGCGCTCGCTGCTGGCCGGCGTCGCCCTGCCGGAGCCGGAATTGCGCCGGGCCGTCGATTCCGTGATAGCGGCCGGACACGTGCTCGCGCTGCGCCGCACCGAGTCCAGCGGACCGCTGCCCCCCAACACCTACTTGATGACGCGCGACGCGCTCACTGCCGCGGTCGAGCGTATCCGGAGCGAGCTCGCCGCCTACCACCAGCGCAATCCGCTGCGGCGCGGTATGAGCCGCGAGGAGGTGCGCGCGCGCCTGGGGCTGGCCGCGCGGCCGTTCGAGGAGATCGTGGCGCGGGCCGTGGAGCGCGGCGAGTTGGCCGGCGATGCCGAGACGCTCCGTCTCCCCGATCACGCGATCCGCTTCACGCCGGAGCAGCAGGCGCGAGTCGACCGCTACCTGGCGGCGCTGCGCGCCCGGCCGCACACCCCGCCCGCCCCCGCCGAATTCGGTCTGTCGCCCTCCGAGGCCGTCGCGCTGGGCGAACTGGGAGATGTCGTCCGGCTGGACGATGCCATCGTTTTCGCCCGCTCCACCTTCGCCGAGATCGAGCAGCAAGTGCTGGACTACATCGACCAGCACGGGAGCATCACGCTGGCCCAGTTCCGTGACCTCTTCGGCAGCAGCCGCCGCTACGCCCAGGTCGTGCTGGAGTCGTTCGACCAGCGGCGGGTGACGCGGCGAGTGGGAGACGAACGGGTCCGTTATGGCCGATGAGCGGCGCCCGGTCTTCCTGGCTCCCCACTACGACGACGTGGCGCTCTCCTGCGGGGGCACCGTCGCCGCGTTGGCCGACGAGGGCGAGCGGCCGCTCATCGTGACCCTCTTCGGAGGACCGCCGAGCGGGAAATTGAGCGCCTTCGCGCGCGATATGCACCGGCGCTGGGGCGTAGACGCGGACGACGCGCTGGCGGCTCGGCGGCGGGAGGAAGCTTGCGCCGCCGATCGGCTCGGGGCGGAGCCCCACTGGCTCGACTTCTCCGACGCTATCTACCGCGGCGAGCGCTACACCTCCGACCCGGAGCTGTTCGGCGACATCCACTCCAGCGAGCGCGTTTTGCCCGCGGCGCTGGGGCGCGCGCTGCTGTCATTCCTGCGCGCTCGTGGGATCGCGGCCGACCCCATCTACGTACCCCTCGCCGTCGGGAACCACGTCGATCATCAGCACGGTCGCGAGCTCGGGCGCCGGCTGGCAGGCGACGGCTACGAGGTGCTGGCCTACGAAGACTACCCATACGCCGGCGATCCGGGCGGGCTGGAACAGGTGCGGCGCTGCGTGGAGTCCCGCGGCAGCGGCCAGTCGCTGACACGCATCCTGACGGAGGAGCAGTTGCAGCGCCGGATCGATGCCGTCCACTGCTATGCCTCCCAGCTCGCGGTCATCTTTCGCCACCAGGGCGACCCGGCCGCTTCAACGGAGCATTGGGCGCTGCTGCGCGGCCGGGGCCGGCCAGCCGAGCGCTTCTGGCCGCTGCGCGGGTAGGACGTAGAACGCTCCGCGTTACGGCGGGCGATCCCCACCGGATTCCTGTCCAGGAGTACAGGCCCCGCTGTCTGCTTGGTCATTGTTGGGGGTGCGGTGCCTGCCGGACAATAGGTGTTACAGAGGCGATGAGCCTCCGGACTTGATGCGGACACCTACGGCGACGGTTCGGCCGCCCGGCCCGCGTCCTCCGATTGATCTATCCCCACACCCCCACTCCAGCGGGCCGTGGTTCATCCCATGGCCCGCTTTTTCGTTCGCCACACAGCAAACGGCCGCGGCTCGGCGCCACGGCCGTCATTCATCAATGGCAACTGGATCACTCAGCCGGGTTTAGAAATTCCCCTGCCGGCGCACCACGACCACGAATGCCCCCGTCGTGTCGCTCCCCCGCACATGCGCCGTAGCCAGAACCTGGCGTCCATCGCGGATCAACTGCTCCAGGTCGGCGTCACTGAGGTGATTGACCGTGACGCCTCGCTGCGCCAACTCCTCGCGCACCTGGACCAACTCGGTGGTGCGCCGACGCGCACGCCAGGGAAGCCACCGGCCGAGCGCGTCGTCCATCGCGATTCTCATTGCTTCCCCTCACGTTCATCAGACGTGCGAGCTTAAACGTTCAAGTCGCTTCCTGGTCGCGGCTCGGCTGGCCGTTGGCTCCAACGGCTTGCTCCACGGCCTGCGTGAAGGCGGTCTCCGGCACCGCGCCCTCGAACTGCACCGTGTCGTTGATCACGGTCTTGGGCACGGCATAGACCTGGTAGCGTTGCGCGATGTGCGGGAACTCGCTGACCTCGATCACGTCGGAGGAAACTTTGTCGCTGGCGATCGCCATCATGTGCGCCAACCTGGCGGCACCTGGACAGTGCGGTCAGGTCGGTGTGACGAAGACCTGAATGTGTACCGGCTCTTTCAGATCGGCCAGCATCTGCTGCGTCGCCTGATCCAGCTCTGTCTGGCCGCGCGACACGTCCACCAGATCCTCGATCAGCGTCGCGAACTCGTAGCCGGCTGGAGCGCCGATGAAGCGCAGGTTGCCCTTGTTCTGCCCCTGCAGCACGACCGCCGGAATCTCGTTGATACCTTGCTCGCGCGCCTTGTCGGCGTCAGCGTAGAAGTCGTGGACCTCCAGCTTGAGCTTGTCTGAGAGCGCCACCAGCTCGTCCATCAGTTGATGCGTCTCGCGACAGGTGGCGCACTCGTGTCCCGGAACGATCAATCCAGTCTCGCGTTGCGTGTAGAGATTGACCGTGACATCCTGGTCAAGTCGCTCGGCGAAGAGATCTCGAAGGTACTGCTGGTCTTCTTCGGGAATGATCGGCATTGATTGCTCCTCCGCTTCATGCCGAACACCAGCATCGACCACCGACGCACGCGGCATCCGGACGAAAGCAGTGTGCTAACGGTGCACTCCCCGTGCCACGGTTGGATTCCCGTC